>DATHMS010000059.1:0-2785 GCA_035486795.1 Candidatus Sulfotelmatobacter sp.
ACCTCCCGACGAAAACGGACAGCGGCGCGGCGTAAGTCAGCCGTGTACCAGCCGTGCGATTTGATTTCATCTTTAAAGAACCACTGCACGCCTGCGCCATGCTCAGCCGAGCCGCCGTTTTTCAGCACACGGCGAAGTTGACCTGCGACGGCGGCGGGCATGGTCTTGAGTTGAGGCAACGTTTAACTTAGCCAAATTCCCTAAGAAGAGAAGGCGCCCTGCTGAGGCCGCCCGTGTTGTTGCTCGCTCCAGTCAGATTACGCGGCGCGAGTCGTGACAGTTGCCGGCCGATAGCCGCATTCCGCGGCCTTCTTGAAGGCTTGCAGAGCTTCCTCCGCAGACATCAGCGGCGTGGTCTGCACGGCTTTGCAGGCGCCCCCGCCAGCGAACGCGATGGAAATCGCCGCCGCACTTACGTTGTCGGGCAGATTGGTGATTACGACTACGTCGTACTTTCCGAAGGCGAACCAGGCGGTCTCGATTTTGCCTCCCAACTTCTCAATCGCGGGTCTTACCGCCTCAATGCGGTTCTCGGGATGGGCCAGAAGCGCTTCCCAGCCCTCGCGAGAATACGCGACTTGGTGAAGATAATGTGGCATAGAGCCCCCTTCGATTCACTTGCGGAGCGAATGATCCCAAAGGCGGCAAGCGAAGTCAAGCGTTGCGCGCTCATTCCACTCGTACGACACGGTCGTAAATCCATAGCAACGCCGTCGTGGCTACGCCAACCGCGACCACAGACCACCAGATCATCTCGGGCCGGTGCATTTCTTCGCCAAAGTGATGCATGAGCCATCCGCTGAACCTGCCGGCGACAAACGATCCGATGCCGAGGGGGAGGAACGCGAAGCCCATGTATGTGCCCTGCTGCCCCTTGGGAGCGAGGCGCGAAATGTAGTCGTAGTAGCGCGGCTGTTGCACGATTTCGCCGATCGCCACCACAACCAGCGTGGCGACTGCCATCCAGACGGAGGGATGCAGGATCAGAAGGATCCAGGCCAGGCTCGAGATCAGCGTTCCGAGAATAATGGCGTGAAACGCTTGCATGCGCTTGGTCAGAAAGCCGATCAACAGAGTGAACAAAATGACTACAATTGGGTCGGTCGCCAGGATTCGCGCCGTGTCCGCCTTGGGATCGATGTACGCGGAAATGTAGAGTGGCAGGGCGATGAACTCCTGCCAGTAGACGATCCAGTATCCGGTGAAAATGAGCAGGAAAATCATGAACCGCGGGTTCGAAAGCACAGTCAGGAAGTTCTTTCCCACCTGACTGAGACTTGCGGTTTCGCCTTCGTCGGCGCGGCGCGGCTCTTTGAACAGCAGCAGCACGACGAAGAGCATCAGGAACACGCTCAACGCGGCGATGCGAAATACATTCTCTACGGCGCCATGCTCTTGGGCCCACGAGGCAAGCAGCGGCCCCGCCGTGCTGCCAACATTCACGAGCGTGTAGTAGATCGAATACCCGACCGAGCGGACGTTCTCTTTGGAGGCGCGGGCCGTGGTGCCGACCACGCAAGGCTTTACCAGAGCCACGCCCAGGGCGGGTAGGATCAGGACGAAAGCCACCAGCGCCACCAGCGGCACGCGGTTACGCAATGGAGCGAGCCAGGGAGATCCAATTGACCCCAACAGGAAATAAGCGAAGCTGAGGATCAGGTATGCGATAGAGAGCGCCCGCCTGAAGCCGAGCCGGTCGGCGAGCGCGCCCCCACCGATGGCGAGAAACCAGACCCAGCCGCCAAACATTCCGGTGAGGTTGCTGGCGCGCTCGACATCAAAATGAAGGCTTTCGTGCAGATAGCGCGCCAGCACGGCAAACACGGCGTAGTAGGAGAGGCGCTCGAAAAGCTCGCTGATGTTGGCGACCCAGAACGGGCGCTCAAACCCCGTGCGAATCTCCTGCAAGCGTTCGGAAAAGCTCAAGTGTGGCTCCCTGAGGCCGGCGTTATATTCCAATCCGTCTGCGCACTTCTTCGGCCCAGAGCCCCGCGACACGAACGACTTTCTGGCGGCTGGTCTGGCCGGAGGCAATGGTAACGGAAGATCGGGGCGCCATCAAAAGTTTCGCGAAGAATTCGATGCAGGCCTGGTTGGCGCGGCCATCGACGGGCGGCGAGGTTAGGGAGAGCTTGAGCGCGTCCCCGAATTCGCCGGCGATGGCGTTTTTCCTGGCGCGGGGATGGACCTTGACTGCAAAGGAAACGCCGCCGTCCGATTCTTGAAAGGGAATCAATCGTTCTTCCTTAGAGAAAATCCGGTCTCGGCCAGCAAAATAGCGCCAACCAGCGGGATTTGCGGATGCTGCAGCGTCCGTGCTCTTCCGATGCTTGCCATCAGCGCGATTGCGAGTACCAGCATCGTCACATTCGCAGTAATGCAAAACAGCTTCAGACCCTTCACTCCGCGGCCGTTGCGAATACGTAGCACATTCAACATCGCGGTGAACAGCAGAGCCAGGCACGTTCCGAAGATCCAGATTCTGCCGGTATAGTTTTTCGGCACGAGCAGGCAATCCGCGATCGCCAGAATAAAAAGGACTCCCGCGCAAAGGCGGTCGAAAAGCTTCATGACATTCCTTCCATGAGTTCTCTGCGGTTAAGTCTTTGTTCTCTCCCCGAAGATTGCCGTTCCCACGCGCACACAAGTCGAGCCTTCTTCAATCGCCACTTCGAAATCGTGCGACATGCCCATGGAAAGCTGGCTCATGGCGACAGCGGGGAGTTTACGAGCGGCAATCGCAGCGCGCAACTCGCGCAGCTTGCGAAAGTAAGGCCGCGCACCT
>DATHMS010000060.1:0-3763 GCA_035486795.1 Candidatus Sulfotelmatobacter sp.
CATCGAGATCGGCCTGTTACTCGTGTTCGGGATCATCTTCTTTCACATGCGTGTGCTCGGGTCGGTATTTTCAATCGCTGCGATCGGAGGTCTCGGATCGCTTACCTTCGGCGGTGTTGGCCTGCTCACCGCCAGCCGCGCTCAGAAAATCGAAAGCATCAGCGGCCTGATCAACCTGGTCATGATGCCGATGTGGATTTTTTCTGGCGTCTTCTTTTCCTATGAAAGATTTCCGGCGGTGATCCATCCCATGATCAAAGCCCTACCGCTCACCGCTTTGAACGACGCGCTGCGCGCCAGCATTCTCGAAGGCACGCCGCTCGTCCAGCAGTGGCCGCGATTGGTGGTGCTCGCCTTGTGGGGAGGGATTTCGTTTGTGCTGGCGCTGAAATGGTTCCGCTGGACCTAACCGGTCACGGTGCTCTGGCCCCCGAGGGGCACATGCAAGACTTTCTTCGATATTGTGAGCGGTTAGTCGCAGCGCAGCGCCACCATGGGATCGAGTCTGGCCGCGCGGCGAGCGGGAATGTAACAGGCGAGAAAGGCAGCGGCGAATAGCGTCATCGCCACCGCACACAACGCAATCGAATCAACCGAGCCCACTCCATACAGCAGGCCGTTCAGTGCGCGACCGACAAAGAATGCGCCGATCAGCCCGATGCCGAGGCCACTTGCGGCTAGCGCGAGGCCCTCTTTCAGGACAAGGCCGAGCACACGATCCTGGCTGGCACCGAAGGCGATGCGCAGTCCGATTTCGTGTCTTCGCTGGGCCACGACGAAGGCCATGACACCGTAAATTCCGATAGCAGCCAGCAATAGCGCCACGCCTGCGAAACTGCCATAGAGCGCGGTCATGAAGCGGTCATTTACCAGAGATTCGTCGACAATCTGGTCCATGGTTCGAATCTCCTCGAGCGGCACATCAGGGCTGAAGGAATGAATCGCGGCGGCAATGGTCTTGCTCATCGCAGAAGGATCGCCGCTCGTTCTCACTACCACTGCTGCTTGAGGCCATGGGCTTTGTTGGAAGGGAACATCGATCACAGGGAAACCATCTCCGCGCATGCCCCCATTGCGAATGTCGCGAGACACACCTACGATCTGCCATTCCGCCGGTGGTCCTAATTTCGTCTGTCCCGGAACTAGTTGCTCGATTGAAATACGCTGTTGCAGGGGGTCGACTCCAGACAGAAAGCGGCGGACGAACGTCTCATTCACGATGGCTACGCGGGGAGCGGCGGGCGAGTCTTGCTCAGTGAAACGGCGCCCTTCTAGCATTTGGATTCCAACCGTCTCGTAATATTCCGGCGTCACCATCTCAAAACCAGCACCTGGGCGAGTCGACGGGTCGCTTACCGGTTGACCGACAATGCTGAATGGCATGCCAAAATGCACGCCCTGAAGCGGCATTCCCGTCGCCGCTTCGGCATCCACGACGCCGGGCAGGACTTTGATCCTGTCCAGAACTTCGCGATAGAAATTGGTGATGTGTGCCGACTGTAGCGGATCCTCCTTGGGCGGTTCCAATCCGAACGTCAGCAGATGGCTGGCGCGGAAGCCCAGGTTGACCCGCGACAAGTTCCATAGACTGTGCAAGGCGAGCCCGGCGCCAGACAACAGTGTCAACGCCACAGCAAATTCGCACACTATGAGCGTCTTCCGCAAACGATGACGGGCCAGGCCCGTGCCGGAACGCCCGCCATCTTTCAGCGTTTCGTTCGGATCGACACGGGAAGCATGCCACGCTGGAACACACCCAAAGAGACCAGCTGCCAGTGTTGTGGCCGCCAGGCTAAACAGCAGCACCGGCAGATTCAGCGTAATGTCGGCCTCGGAGGGGAGTTGATTCGGGGGCAGCCTCGCCACAAGCACTCGCAGAAGAACCGCGCCCAGAGCTATCCCGGCTCCACCACCGAGGGCGGCCAGAACCAGATTTTCACTGAGAAATTGGCTGAAGAGCTGCGATCGCGTCGCGCCCAACGAGGTACGAACCGCCGCCTCTCTGAGCCGAGTGGCGCCTTTGGCGAGCACCAGGTTGGCCACATTGGCGCAGGCGATCAGCAGTACAAGGCCAACTGCTCCCATCAGCAGCCATAGAATCTTCTGCGTGTCTTTGGGGAAAAAGTCGTTATGCAACGCCTCGACGCTTGACGTCCAACCTTTGTTTGATTTGGGATACTGCTGCGCGATGCGAGCCGTGACCACGTTCATGTCAGCCTGCGCCTGAGCAATCGACACTCCGGGTTTGAGACGACCGATCACCAGCAACCAGTGGAAGTCGTGGTTGATCTGGTCGGGCTTGAATGACAGCGGAACCACGAATTGGGATTCCAGGCGGTCAATCTGGCCGGGTTGGTTTACCCCCACCACGGTATAAGGCTCGCCGTCCAACTTGATTGGCTTGCCAACAATATTCGGGTCGGCCCCCAGATGGGCCCAAAGGCGATGGGTGAGGATCACAACATGGTCTTTGCCAACCTCAGCTTCCTCCGGAAGAAAATCACGCCCCAGGAAGAGCGTGTCGCCCATCATCCTGTAAGCGCCAGGCGTCATTGCTCGTCCGGCGATGCGCTCCGGTTGGTCGGGAGTAGCGAAGTTGCGGGCAACGTCAGTCCATGCGATCAAATCCTGGAACGTACTGTTTTGATGCCGCCAGTCAAGGAAATCGCCTGCGGAGACTGAGTTATTGTCGTCGCGGACGTGCGACCAGACCATTACCAATTGGTCAGGATTCGGATAGGGCATGGGCGCCAGGAGAACGGCGTAGATCACGCTGAAGATGGCGGTGTTGGCACCAATGCCAATCGCCAGGGTGGCGATCGCGACGGCGGCGAACCCTGAGTTTCTACGCAGCAGTCGCGCACCAAAACGCAGGTTCTGCCACAAGCGGTGGACCGTCTGCCAGCCTTTTGCTCGTGCCGCCAAACCACCACGGAGGAGGCGGAATCTAAAACGAAAATCCTGCAGTCCCATCACGGTTAACCTCATTCCTGCTGGTGGCGTAGCGCAAGCATGGGATCGACTTCAGCAACACGACGCGCTGCAACAGCAGAAGTTGCCGAGGCGATATCATCCGGCGGCCCCCATCGCTGCAAGGCTGTCACCATTCCGCCGCAAAGTGTAACCTCTTGGCGGCAAAGGGCAAGGGGATGTCCGCCGTCGAAATGGTTGTGTTTGAAGGTGTCCATGGGCGGCCTTTGATGTCCGGAAGCGAACAGGCAATCATCATCCAGGCTGGCGCCTGTAAGACTGCTTGGAGTTTCCTTCCTTCGGGGATTCGAAACTGAGGAGGTGTCGCCCCGCTAAGGCCCCGCTCGCAAGTCTTTGGGAGAAGTCACGAACGAGGCCTTCTGCGGCGCTTACGAATAACTGCGGTTACGTCTTGACTAGCTTGGCAGCAGCTTTCCGCACTTTTGCCCAGCGTAGTCGTTGCGCATCGGCGATCCGCTTGCGGGCTTCTTTGCTCAAGGTTCGTCCTGTCCTCTTGAGCTTCTTTCCGCCAGCATGGCCGAGCGCGTCCAACGCCTTCCCCACTCTTCCCATCTCTCGTTCGAGACGGGAATATTCGAGCTGCAGGGAAGAGACTACCTTATTCAGGTTCGTCATGTATTACCCCCTCATAAGTCGAGGCTAACATGACTGCCACAATAAATTCGAAAAATTAGAGAGCCCGCGCAAGGGAAGTTCCACCTCCCGATTCGACAAAACCATAGGCTTACTGTGGTTTCACATCGACAAACAGGAATCCGTCCACCTTGCTGAG
>DATHMS010000061.1:0-4409 GCA_035486795.1 Candidatus Sulfotelmatobacter sp.
GACAAGGCCAAGGTCGAATCGGGCGTACAGTTGGCTGAACGCTGGATCATCGCCGCGCTACGCCATCGGAAGTTCTTCTCCATCGACGAACTGAACCAGGCCATCCGCGAGCTACGCGACCGCATCAACCAGCGGCCCTTCCGTAAACGCGAAGGCTCGCGGGTATCCCAGTTCGCGGCTCTCGACAAGCCCGCGCTTAACCCTCTTCCGGCCGAGCCGTTCGATCTCAGCCAGTGGTCGCGCGCACGGGTGAACATCGACTACCACATCGTCTTTGACACGAACTATTACAGCGTGCCCCACAATCTGGTGCAGGAACTGGTGGAGGTGCGCTCGACGCCCACCACCGTAGAGCTTTTCCACAAGGGTCAGCGAGTGGCATCACACCTACGTGCGCGTGGTCATGGGCACACCGTCACCGTTGCCGAACACCGTCCGCGTTCCCACCAAGCGCATCTGGAGTGGACTCCCTCCCGGATGGTGCACTGGGCACAGACCATCGGTCCTAACGCAGCACGCCTTTTTGAACGCATCATGAACGACAAGCCGCACCCGGAGATGGGCTACCGTTCGTGTCTCGGGATCATTCGACTAGCCGGGCGGTATTCGCCAGCACGCATGGAAGCAGCCGCCGAACGGGCGCTCCTAATGGGAGCCTGCCGCTATCAGAGCGTGAAGTCGATTCTAAAGAACTCGCTCGACACAGTGCCAGTCGTGGAGCCTCCTCCATCGTCACCGCCGCCACCGCACGACAACATCCGTGGCGCGGAGTACTTCGACTAGGGAGAAACGACGATGCTCAAACAACCGATGATCGAAAAACTGCTCGCCATGCGGCTCCACGGCATGGCCGAGTCACTGAAGACGCAGGAACAGGACCCGGCGGCTCGCGAGCTAAGTTTCCTGGAACGCTTGGGTCTGTTGGTAGATCAGCAGTGGAACTGGCGCGAGAATCAAGCGCTAGGGCGGCGGCTGAAGAACGCCAAGCTCCGGACCAACGCTTGTGTCGAAGATATTGACTATCGCGGTGCACGTGGTCTGGATAAAAGCGTGATCCGTGCGCTGGTGCAGGAATCGGCCTGGGTTGGCACGCACGAGAACGTGTTTGTGCTCGGCCCAACCGGTGTGGGCAAAAGCTTTGTGGCTTGCGCCCTGGCACAAAAAGCCTGCCGCGACGGGTACTCCGCACTGTACACCCGTGCCCAGGCGCTATTCCGCGACCTGGCGATGGCGCGGGCGGATGGCAGTCTCCGCAGTCTGCTGGCGCGGCTTAGCCGCATCGACGTTCTGGTGATCGACGATTGGGCCATGGCATCTCTGAGCGAACCCGAGCGCCGCGACTTCTGGGAGATCTGCGAGGATCGCTACCAAGTTCGCTCCACGATCCTGACCTCGCAACTGCCGGTCTCGCGGTGGCACGAACAGATCGGCGATCCCACGCTGGCCGACGGCATCCTCGACCGGCTCGTGCACAACGCCCATCGCATCGAGATGCGGGGGGATTCGATGCGAAAGAGTCGAGGCAAGCAAAGCGGATAACCCCTGGTAAACCGTTTGGGAGAGGGATCGGTAAACACTACGCGACTAGGCGCGAGGGATCTACGCCAAACATCCCCAGGGGCTTGACACAAACATCCCCATGGGCTTGACTTTCAGCTGCGAAATTCCGTAGGCTGATCTTCAGGCGCACAAGGGCGCTTCCAGTCCGCGGAAAGGGCAGTGCCCACCTGATCCGGCTAGAGTTTTTGGTAACGAAACTTCTTTCAAGCCTGATTAGCGCGGACTCCAGGCTCCAATTGGAAGGAGCTTCTTGTGCCCCATCGAACCGTACCGCCGAACCCTAACCTCGAACAATACAAAAAGCAAGCCAAGGAATTGCTGACGGCTTGTACGGATGCCCAGCCGGAGGCGCTGGTGCGCATTCGAAATCATCATCCTCGGCTGAAACACGCGCCCGACCTTGAAGCCGAGCGCATGGCTCTCAAACTTTCTGACGCGCAGATAGTCATTGCCAGAGAGCACGCCTTTGACAGCTGGCCCAAGTTCGCGATGCACGTTCGGAGTATTGAACTGGCTCACCCGTCCGGCTCCTCCATGCTTGCCAGTCCATTCAAGCGCTTTGCTGAAGCGATCCCGATGGGTGGAATTGAGCTGACCGCCGAGATTTCAATGCCCCCCAATGGCAAGGGATTGGTGCTCTGCGTGGATGCGGCGGGCAGCAGCCACAATGCAAGAGCGCATGCCGCCACAGATGCACTTCATCGGGTGGGCATCGGCACGGTCTTGGCTGACTTGCTCACTGAAGAAGAGACGACCGACGACGCGCTCGCCGAAAGAGTTCGATTCGACTTGCCCTTGCTGAGCGGACGCATCAATGCGCTCAGAGACTGGATTCTGAAGCAGCCAGATCTCAGGGAATTCGGCTTAGGCTACCTCGGCACCGACACTGGCGCATCTGCTGCTTTGTGGGCCGCCAGCCGCCCACCTCACTTGCCGCGAGCCGTGGTTTCCTTGGGCGGCCGGCCCGATCACGCGGGGCCGCGGCTTGGATACCTGCAAGTTCCCACGCTTTTCATAACGGGGAGCAAGAGTCCAGCACTGCTCGAAATGACGCGGTTCGCCTATTCCGTAATCCCGCGCGAAACCACGTGTGATCTGGAAGCGATTGCGGGCGCCAGCCACGGGCTGCAGGAAGAGATTGCCTTAAGCAAAGGCGTCGAACTCGCGAGCGCTTGGTTTGAGCGGTTCCTTGCGGCGTAAGCAGGCAGGCGCTCCATTCCCCGGCAAGAGAAATCAACTATTGGAAGGGAGTGGCTATGGCTATTGAGACAATTCCGGAAACTCATCGCGACGTGGCGAGCTCGGCCCTGGCTGAGGCCTTCGGCTCAGGAAAGGAGGCCCTGGTTCAGCCGGTACTAGGGGGCGCTTCCGGCGCTTTGACGTATCGGATCGAGGTGAACAAAAAGTCCTATTTGATGCGGTTAGAAACACGTCGCGGTCCCCTGCGCAACCCGCATCAATACACTTGCATGAAAATCGCGGCCGACGCTGAAGTTGCGCCCGCATTGCGTTACGCGGATGACACTGCGGGTGTGGCCATTCTCGACTTCATTGAGCAACGTCCGCTGCAAGACTATCCGGGTGGCGCATTGGGATTGGCGACTGCCATGGGAAGACTGGCGGCGCAACTACAGCAGACGGCTGCGTTCCCCGAGTTGGCCGACTACCTCGCAATTCTTGAACGCATGCTCGCGTATGCCCAACGTATGTTTGCGCCTGGGCTGCTGGAGCCTCACGTGGAGGTATTTCAAAGAATCCGCGCCGCGTATCCCTGGGATTCAGCGAACCACGTATCGAGCCACAACGACCTGAATCCCGGTAACATTCTGTTCGACGGTCAGCGGCTGTGGATGATTGACTGGGAGACTTCGGGTAGAAACGATTCTATGACCGATATCGCCATCCTTACGGAGAACTTTGCTCGAACGCCGGAATTGGAGCAAGCGCTGGTCGAGGCCTGGCTTGGGCGGCACCCGGACCGCTCCGGGCGGGCCCGATTGAGGTTGATGCGAAAGTTGACACGACTCTACTACGCGGGCATTCTGCTGGCGACAGCAACCGGAGGAGAACCGATCAAGGACCTTGCGGCACCGACAGAAGCCGAGTTCCGAACTCTGGTAACCTCGGGCCAGATTCAGCCGGGCTCCGTGGAAGCAAAGAAGCTCTTGGCAAGGATGATGCTGGCGGGATTCCTGGAGGGAACTCAAACTGGGGCCTTCGAAACAGCGCTTAGCGAGGCGCGAGGTGAGTGATCCGCAATACCAGGCGCCCCGTTCGCATGCTGTGCCGGGGATCGCTCACGATCAAAGGTATAGCGTTGATCAATCCGAACTGCGAATCGGAGCGCTGATCGCGCTCCGGGTCTCTCCAGCGCTGGGCGGGGACAAGGGCTGGCGCCCCTTTCCCCGCACCCCTTTCTCCGCTAGCAGCATCCTTCCTTCGCTGCGCTTCGGACAGGTTTCTCTTGACGAAGCCGAACACTTCTTGCACAATCGAGATGCCAGCGTCGCAACGCTCCGATGGTGTTCGGGACATCCCGGAATGCCGTTCGGATTCATCCCGGATTTAGTGTTCGGCTTCACCTCCATCTGGTTTTCAGCACCGCCTACCTCTACTCAGGGATCGAAGATACCCGTTCCTCTCGTCGATGTCGTCATCCAAATGGATGACGACATCGACGCGGGGACTCGGATATCCTGTCCAACGAACGTTTGATACTGCGCAAGCTCCAGCGGAAGGGGAAGACAGATGTCGAATCAGTCTGTGTCCGAATCTTGGGCGACGCGCGGATCGGCTCCAGCCGCCCGCCTAACTCTCTTAGTAGCCCTATTCGCGTTTTTCGCGCAGGG
>DATHMS010000062.1:0-39499 GCA_035486795.1 Candidatus Sulfotelmatobacter sp.
CGATGAGGATCGTTGGCCAAAATCGGCTTGCCCGTGGATGTAAGCCTCCCCGAGATCGTCCAATCATTGCTGCCTTGCTTGCCGTCCGACGGAAACTCGATCCTCGCATCGCTTCCGATAAGGTTCTTGAGAAGTGACGGAGTCAGTCCGCCGTAATCCACGCCCGCCGCGGGGTCAAGTTTGACTTTCGGATCAAGGCTTAGAACGGCGCTGGCTTTCTCGACACCCAGCTTCGCGATCAGCTCTGCATCACGAAGCTCGCTAAACGCATTTCCAGTCACGGAAAATGCTGCCATTCGATTGAGACAATCCTGCGGCTTCCAGGGCTCCGGCGCGAAACCGGCCAGCTGAAACTCGATCGGCAAGCCGGGGCCGGTCTTCTTTGTTTTTGTTCTTGCCGTGAGTGAGCGTATCTCGGCATTGATCCCGTCGGTGAAAGCGCTCAGGATTGCCTCGGCGTCCGGCGAGTAGCTCTCATACTCGGCCTTCATGTCGCCCCGGTAACGAAGCAGCCTTGCATTGATGTCGCGCTGCACCGCCGATGGGCCGAGCACCTCGGCCAAACGGCCTTGACCTGCGCGCTTCCACATTTCCATCTGGAATAGCCGGTCCTGGGCCACTACAAAGCCTTGCGCAAAGAAGAGATCGTGCTGATTCTTGGCATAAATGTGCGCAATGCCCCACCGATCTCGAAGGACAGAGACTTGCTTTCTAAGCCCCGGGACGACCAGATTGCCGTGAATCGGCGAAAGTACGTCGAGTGCCCTGACATCCACAGCCTTGGGCGCCTCTTGTGCCCCGGACACAACTACAAAGAAGCAACCGACCAGGAAAACACTGATTCGTCTATGCATAAGCACCGCATTGTAGCGGGATCAGATCGAGCAGCATTAGGTGATTTGTGGACAAAGAAGACTGTCGTTGCTGGCAGCACAAGTGGCTTGGCAACGAAACTGCGTGGACCTATGCCCGATGGAACCGACCAACCAGCACACCTTTCATCAAAATGTGTCCGTCCATCGCCTTCATTACTTCGCTGCCGCCGAAGCCAAAATGATTCCGCGCCAGTCTTGTTATACACACGAGCCGGTCGCAATCAAGGCGATCGACTGCGGGCTGCCCGGGGCATCATCGGTGACCAGAAGTGTGCCTGTCTGGGTTCCCGCACTTCTCCTATCAAACTCGACGTCCATGGTACAAGAAGCTTCGGCTTCCAGGCTTGTGCCGGTTGGGGCTGGCTCACCCTTGATCTTGAAGCGGTTTGTTTCGAAGCAGCATCATTTACTCAACTTCGCGCTCCAGTTCAGGACCACAGACATGGGTGTCATTTCTGTCTTCAGTTGCGTGTTGATGAGGAATTTCTGCCCGTCATTGCTGACGTCATAGGAAAACAGTTCGGAGGTAGCAAACATTTCACGAGGATTAGCCTGAAAAAGTACCGTCGGCGTACCGGCATCGAAGTTAGACCCCGTTTTCACTGGAACAGACATAATTTTACTGTCGTTGGAGAGGTAGAAGAGTTCTTTACCATCGCTTCGCCACCTGGGCTGATCTCCTCCGGTGTTCGACACCTGCCATTTCCCATGTGCTTCGGGAAATGAGGTTACATAAATCTCCCAGTGTCCACTCTCATTGGAGGCGTAAGCGACCCACTTCCCATCCGGTGAGAAGCGTCCGCTCTTTAAAGTCGAGCTCGCTTTGAGAAACTGGGTGGCCCGGAGTTCCGGCAACGTCACAAACCAGAGGTCTGGGCCACGCCCATAGATCACATACTTACCATCGCGCGACCAGTCGGTCGGAAATCGGTCAGGACCATCCTGCGGAATGATCTTCTCCTCTTGTCCTCCGTTGGTATCCTTCAAATATAAGTCGAACTTCAGTTCACGATTCGACGCAAAAACCGTTCGACTTCCATCCGGGCTCCAGATCGGCAGCGAGTCCAGCGCTGGATCAAATGTCAGCCGTTTCGCGCCTCGGGTTTCGAGGTCGTAAGTCCAGATGTCTGTGTTCTGGCTGACAGGATCGGTTGTATCTGACGCTGCCATTTTGCCGTTCGGGGCGAGCATTATATTGCCGTAGATGCCGGGGTTCAGCGCGATTCCAATTTGTTGGCCTTTACGGTCAAACCACAGCACCTGCGAGGCACCGGAATCTGCATTTCTTTGGGCTACCAACAATCCTGAGCTGGATGCGGCAAATACCGCTTCAGAAATTCGCGGAAAGAATTGAACATCCGTGAGAATGGGGACAGGCTCGCCGCTCACCTCCAATTTTCTGCTGTCGAAGTGTTGCACGAAAAGGGTCTGATCCCGATAAAAGAGCAGGTATCCCGGGTCGGCATACGCCGCGTTGCCTTTTGCTCTGACCACGAGCCGCTTCTCATTCGAATTCAATGAGCCCACGTAGACCGAATAGAGGTCTCTTCGTCCCGAAAGATTGATCGCCGAATATAAGTAATGGATTCCGTCCGGCAGGAACACCGGCCAGCGGTTGCTGTCTTCGTTCAGGGTTTTGTCCGGAACTGTGACCTGAGTCGGTGTTCCACCTGAACCCGAAATCCGATAGAGTCCGACTCCCAGCGTTCCGGCTGGAGTGAAAAGGATGACGCCATCCTTGTTCCAGGTCCCGCCGCGCCCCGTAGGGGCATCGCACAGGGTCTGCACAGGTCCGCCGCCGAGATTCAGCTTCTTCAGCTTTCCATCTGCGAAGAAACCCAGCGAACCCCCGTCAGGAGACCAGAAAGGGAAGCTGGCGCCTTCCGTGTTGGCAAGGCTGGTTGCATCCTGCGATCCCGGTTCATAGATCCAAAGGACGTTGTTTCGTTCGGATTCTCGATGACCAACAATTGCAACCGTATGGCCATTGGGAGACACAGCTACAGCCCGCGCCGCGAACGGGAAAGGAGCGGAAAAATAGGTCGTCTGCTCTGTGCCTTTGGATCCCCGCCACAAGAGAACGGACGCGATCAGCAGGAGGGCGAGCCCGCCTGCGATCAGCCAGGCAAGAAACTCGCGGTGGCTTCCGGTCTTCTCTGTGGAACTGAGAGCTGTTGTCCCGCTCTGAGCAACCCACTTCAATTGCAGCGCGACGTCATGCGCGGCCTGAAAGCGCTCGTCAGGATTCTTCGCGAGGCACTCAGCTACGATGTGATCGAGCGCCGGAGGCGTGAGCGGTTGCATCGCAGAAATTGGTTCTGGTTCCTTTTCAAGAATCGCGCTGGCCACGCTGATCTGGCTCTTGCCCTCGAACGGCCTTGCGCCGGTCAACATTTCATAAAGAACGGCACCCAGCGCAAACAGGTCCGATCTCGCGTCTGCCTCCTTGCCCTCGATCTGCTCCGGCGACATGTACTGGATCGTCCCAATCATCGTACCCGCTGTTGTGAGCGGAGAGACGGGACTGGCTTGGCTCATGGTACGGGCCGCCGACAAGAGAGGGGCGTGCGATGCCGCGGAGCCCAAGCCTCCGGCCGCGGACTTCGCCAGCCCGAAGTCCATCAGCTTCGCGCCGCCCTTCGTCAACATGATGTTCCCTGGCTTCAGATCCCGGTGCACGATCCCCTGGCGGTGCGCTACGGCAAGCGCCTCAGCTACGGCAATCCCAATCCTTAGAATTTCACTAACCGGCAAAGGTCCTTTGTGAAGCCGCTCAGCCAGAGTTTCCCCTTCGAGAAACTCCATTACCAGATAGTCAGTGCCGTCCTGCGAGCCGATGTCGTAAAGATGGCAGATGTGCGGATGGTTCAGCGAAGAGATGGCCCGAGCCTCGCGTTCCATGCGCTGCTTCAGTTCAGGCGAAGAAGAAAGATGGGAAGCGAGAACTTTAACCGCAACGGTGCGATCGAGACGGACGTCCCTGGCACGATAGACCTCGCCCATCCCGCCAGCGCCCAAGGGAGACTGGATTTCATAGGGACCAAGTTTTGTGCCAGAGGTCAGAGCCATCGGTGCGGCTAATTATAGCCTGCACGGCATGTACGTTCCCGCGCAATCTCGGGGTGTGGTAAAAGTACAGCTTGAGATCCGCTTCCGGCCGTGAGCAGCAGATTCCTCGCTTGCCCTCGGAATGACAAATTCACGGGAGGCTATTGGTGAAGCGCCATTGTCCGGCCGGTAACTGTCCAGCTAGTAGAGGAGATAGGTGACCACTCAGGAGGAACGAGTCCGACAGAGCTTTTCCAGACAGGCCTTCATGTCCACTTTGGGGGCTGAGCTTACAGAAGTGGTTCAGGGTGGTGTGGAGATTCGCCTCCCATTTTCACCAAGCCTTACACAACAGAACGGCTATCTGCACGCGGGTGCTATCACTGCGGTGTTGGATTCTGCTTGCGGCTACGCCGCTTTAACCGTGGCAGCAGACGATAAAGGGGTCCTAACGGTGGAGTTCAAGGTGAACCTGCTGGCACCGGCTTCGGGCGAAGTCTTTGCGGCGCGAGCGCAGGTCAAGAAAGCGGGACGGACGCTGACAGTTTGTGCAGCGGATGCTTTTGCTATCAGCGACGGCAGAGAGAAGGCGGTTGCAACCATGCTGGCCACAATCATGGCGGTCCCGATGAGGGCAGCGAAATAGTACGGGATTGAAGCGCGCCCAACCGATTCGGAATGACATACCTCGGTAAGGCTCGGTGAGAGCTTGCCCTCAGCGAAGCGGAACCTGCTTTCTTCGCGAACGGACCGATCCGGTCGCCCAGCGCCTGTCCCCGCCTCTTTTTGCGGAGACAGGGCGTGGACTTTGATCTCCCATGTGTCGCCGCCCCGTTAGGCTAGGAAGTCGAGCTGCTGAGCGACTTTGTTAGTGCCTGTCATGATCTCGAGCGTCGGGGTGAGCGTGACGCCAGTTCCAGTATTGCGACTGCTCCTTCTTGTTCGCCTTGGCGTATTCGTGAGAATCCCTGTGGTTCTCCACCAGAAATTGACCCCAGGCGCGATTCTCGTTGTCGTCCCAGTTGTGATAATCCTTGTGATTTTTATCGTAGACGCGAACCTGAACGCTGGCGTCTTGAGGTGCGGGCGAGGCCACGATAGATAGTGGCGCCGCAAAAGCGGCAGCGACGAATAACGAGGCGAGGTAATGATGTGGTCGGTGCATGTGATCTCCAAGGTCAAAATGTCCGCGGCTGGAAATGCGGCAGCCTTCAGTGTGCGCTGGGTGCGGGGGCATTAATGTCCCATATAGCTCATGATTAGTTGGTTCTAATCGAAACTGGACGCTAGCACTACTATTCAACCCTGACGAGGGGCGATTAGTGTCATCTTTTTGACCAAAGGTTTGATGGTGCGGAACTGGCCGATACTCGTCGACCGCAGCCTCTGTGGCGGCGTGGGTGAGAAACAATAAAGATGGGCCAGCCCCCGTGTAATCTTGCGTAAAGGCGTGTGAGTTTTTGTATTCGAGTGCGAATTCGAGCAACGACTGGCTGTCCGATGGCGTCTGACAGGTGTGAGTACGGGACGCCGATTGGAACTGGATGCGATGCGGGGAGTGATGCTGGTGTGGATCGCTCTGACGCATTTGCCCACAGCTGCGAGTACCTGGGTAAATCAACCTTTTGGTTTTGTGGGAGCAGCGGAAGGTTTTATTTTTCTCTCGGCGCTATTCACTGGACGAATTTACTTCCGTATCTTGGAGCGCGACGGCTATCCGGCGATGACGCGAAAGTTGTGGACGCGCACGCTGCGGCTGTATGGCTACCACGTGCTCTTGTTGGCTTTTGCGTTCTTAGTCGCGGTGCCCATTGCCTCGCATGGCGATCGGCCAGGGCTGCACAACCTCCTGGATTTTTACTTCATGGCCGGAGCAAGGCAAGCGGTGACGGAAGCCGTTATGCTGATTTATCGGCCACCTCTGCTCGACATCCTGCCGATGTACATCATCTTTCTGCTGTTGACGTCAATTGCAATTCCGCTGGCCAGGAGCATTGGATGGAAACCAATCTTGTGGACTTCTTTCTCTTTCTGGCTGCTCGCTCAGTTTGGCTTTCGCGGCGCCGAACACACATTCATGATGCGATACATTCCTACGCGGATTCCCTTGAATGAGATGGGTTCATTCGACCTCTGGGCTTGGCAATTTCTATGGTTTGTGGGTGTGTGGCTAGGCGTGCGTTGGGCCCAGGAAAACTTGGCAATTGAAGCGTGGGCGAGACGGGCGGTTGTTCCCGCTGTCGTGATCTCCGTCTTTTGCTTCATCATGCGGCGAAAACTCGCGCACGGGTTAGAGCTGGGCGCATTGGAGTTTCTCTTCGACAAGTGGCACCTTGGACTAATCAGGATGCTCGATTTCGCGGCAGTGGCAGCATTGCTGATCCTTTCGCAACCGATCACGAAAACGGCGGCCACAAGACCTCTGGTGCTGTTAGGACAATCTTCTCTGCAAGTCTTCTGCGCACATCTTCTATTTTGCTTCGCAGGTCTCACGCTGCTGGGTAATGCGTCAATGCTGAATGGCTGGCGACAATTCGCACTGTTAAGCATCACGCTTACGGGAATGTTGATCACGGCGAAAATCTTCTCAAAGAGCGAGGCCAAGAGCGAAGGGCAAGGAAGAACACGAATATCTACCAGATCGATAGCAAGCCTGCCGGTGGGTAGCGAGCCAGAGGGAGCTGACCTGGCCGGACGAGATTTGATTCGTCGCACCAATCTTTGTCGCACCGTTTTAAGCTCAGATAGAAAGACGGAAGAGAGGGATCAGGTTCGCCCAATCGACTCGCGAACCGCGCCACCGATTTGCCCTCCGGGATAGGTCTCCAGGGGATTCGCTACAAACTTGGGTTGCCGCGAGCGTCGAGGCCGTCGTAAACATTCCCCAGTCAAGCCAAAGCGGGCTTGAGCGGGCACCCGTCCTCTGATATGCGTGCAAAACTCAAACTCAAAAGCGACGGAAAAGCCTGCCCGGAACGAAGCCGAGAGGAGTTCGGTCGCACGCGAGTTAGTCGATCCCTAACTCCTTAGCCAGCGCCTTCCACTTGCTGTCGACTAACGCCTTCGTCTTCGCATCCATCACAATTTCGTCGGGCCACGGTCGGGTGAAGCCTTCGGTGGGCCACTTGCGGGTGGCGTCGATGCCCATCTTGGAGCCGTAGTTGGCGAGGCGGCTCGCGTGGTCGAGCGAGTCGACCGGACCCAAGGTGAATTGGATGTCGCGCTCGGGGTCGATGTGGTTCAGAACTTTCAGGGTGACATCGGGGATGTCTTGCACGTCTACGTCTTCGTCGACCACGATGATGCATTTTGTGAACATGGCCTGGCCCAGCGACCAGATAGCGTTCATCACTTTACGCGCCTGGCCGGGATAGGACTTGCGGATGGAGATGATCATCAGATTATGGAAGACACCTTCGATGGGTAGATTGATGTCGATCAATTCAGGAATGGTGAGACGCATCAAGGGAAGGAATACACGCTCGACTGCCTTGCCCATGTAGGCGTCCTCCATGGGAGGCTTGCCAACTATGGTCGTGGCGTAAATAGGATCTTTGCGATGCGTGATGCATTGCACGTGGAACACAGGATATAGATCTTCGAGCGAGTAGAAGCCGGTGTGGTCTCCAAAAGGGCCTTCGGGGCGGAGTTCGTCAAGGTTGACGTAGCCTTCGAGGACGATTTCGCTGGTGGCGGGGACTTCGAGGTTGACGGTTTCGCACTTGACTAGCTCGACCGGGGCGGCACGGAGGAAGCCGGCGATTAGATATTCCTCAATGTCTGGCGGGGCGGGGACTATAGCGGAGAAAGTTATGGCGGGGTCGGTGCCGATGGCTACCGCGACTTCCATTTTGCCCGAGGGGTTTGCCGCGAGGACTTGGCCTCCGGAGGTGCGGGCCATCAGATCTACGCCAGCGAGGGCACCCTCTTTTGAGGTGGCTGCGGCGTTTCTTAGGGCTTGGCGATAATGTTCGGCTGCTACTTTCTGCCGTTGCCAATGCGCGCCCGTGGTTTTTGGGTCGTAGACCTGGAGGCGGTACATGCCTACGTTGCGTTTGCCCGATTTTGGGTCGCGGGTGGTTACGCAGGGGAGAGTGATGAAGCGGCCGGCATCCTGGGGCCAACATTGAAGGATGGGGAAGTCGAGCAGAGAGAAATTATCGCGTTTGATTACTTCTTTGCAGGGGCCGGTAGGAACTGTTCTTGGGAAGAACTTTCCGGCTTCGGTGAGCAGTGGGAGCATTTTTAGTTTGTCGAGGAAGCCTTGGGGGGATTTGAGGTCCATGAAGACGCGGATGCGGTCGGCGAATTCGTCGAAGGACGTTACGCCCAGGGCTAGTTTCATGCGGGCTTCGGAGCCAAACTGGTTGATCAGGAGTTGAGAACCCGGGTATCCCATGATGTTTTGGAATAGGAGGGCAGGGCCGCCAGGCTTGCCAGTTTTCGATTTGCTTACTCGATCGGTGATTTCGGCGATTTCGAGGATTGGGTCGGCTTCGGTTTTTATGCGCTTTAGTTCGCCGGCGCGGTCGAGGGCGGCGATCCATTGGCGGAGGTCGTCGAAGGGCAAGAGGGTCTCCTTGGAACTGATGATTATAGCGGGTGGGTGGGCAGCGGGTAGCAGACAGTCGAATGTCGAATAAGGATGTGAGCCAAACGCGCGATTATTGTGTCGCAAAGAACGCGACACATCGCGCGGCTCACCCAGGTCCGTCGTTCGCGCAAAGAACGCGCTCTCTCAGGATGACAACCGAGTCTCTAGAGTTTGCTGCGGAGCATGGTGATTACGTCGTCGGAGGTGATTACGCCGGCTAGTTTGTTGTGCTCGTCGATTACGGGTAGGGTTACCAGGTTGTATTTGTCGAATAGTTCGGCTACTTCGCTGTCGCTGGTTTCTTTGTGGGTCAGGACCAGGGGTTCCTGAGTCAGCGAGAGGAGGGGGGTGTCGGGCTGGGCTAAGACTAGCTTCACGAGGGGGACGGCTCCAACCAGAGTGCCGTGGGAGTCGACTAGATAGATAGTGCTGACGGTTTCGATGCCGCCTTCGAACTCGCGCATTACGCCGATGGCATTCTCGACCTTGGCGGTAACGGGCAGGGCCAGGAACTCAGTGGTCATGCGGCCAGCGGCGGTTTCTTCTTTGTGTTCGAGAAGTTCGACTACTTCCTGGCTGGCCTGTGGCTCCATCTCGACGAGGATCTGCTCGGTGCGATCCTGGGGGAGATCGCCGAGGAGGTCGGCGGCAGCGTCGGGGTCCATCTCTTCGACGATTTCGGCGGCGCGCTCGGAGTCGAGAGATTCGACAATCGACTTCTGGATATTAGGCTCAACCTCTTCGAGGGTCTCGGCGGCGACATCTTCATCGAGTGTGCGGAAGACGGCTTCCCGCTCATCGGGGGCGAGGTCTTCGACGATGTCGGCGATGTCGGCGGGATGCAGAGTGGCGAGGCCTTCGTGAGAGATTTTGAGTTTGATGCGGCGGGCGGGGTCGGTTTCGATTAAGTCGACAAAACTCCAGGGGATGGTGCGAGGAGGAATTCTCTCGAGCAAAACGTGGAGAGCGACGCGGGGCGCAAGTCCGCGAAGAAGGCGGCGGATGGCGCCGCGGACGCCGATGTCGACGGACTGGATGCGCAGAATGGCGTGAGAGTGACCGGCTTCGATTGTGGCATCGATTTGAAGGTCGACGTCGTTGACGCGGACGACTTTGCGGCCGTGAACGTCGATGACCTGCTGATCAAGGAGATCGCGCTCGAGGAGGAACAAGCCTTCGGCGCCGTTGGCGGCGGGCCAGTCCGCGGGATTGGTGGAGGTGTGAATGTCGCCGTTAATGGTGGTGACGGCGGAGAAGGGAAGAACACGGGTGCCGGATTTGGTTTTGACGATGAAGGAAGCGATGCGGTCGCGGTCTTCCTGAGGGGCGAGGGTGACTTCGCGAACGTGGCCAGTCGCCGCGCCGGACGGGTCATACACCGTGGCGCCGAGGAGCTCGGAAAGAGGCAGCGTGGTCATCCCGGGGTAGAGAATAGCTGAGTTTTGCGGGAGAAAGAAATGAATTGTGGAGGGTAGGGAGAAAAAATTCTCCCCGAGGTGGCTATGGCCGGCGCGAGCGAGATTTAGGAAGGGCCGAGTTTCCTGGCCGTCCCTACATGTGAGACGGCCCGGCTTTCAATCCATCCGGGGCGCAGATACAGATTCCCTGAGCTTAGTCCCCGGCGTCGGCGCAGGAGCACACGCCAGTGCCTGTACCTAATGACTGTACGAAGCTACAGGTTTGCTGAAGATCGACAGAAACCTCCTCACCAGACTCATACTTTGTCTCCGCCAGAGGGGTCTCGGTGAGGCTAAACGTGCCCGCTGTTGCCCCTTTCTGAACGTGAGTGAGCCAGCCTCTAATTCCTTCAAAGGGGATATAGGCGACGGGGTTGCAGCCCCCGGGGGGAACAATACTCGTAGTCTCCTGAATGAAGCCCCTGGTGGGCACGGTACCATGATTGAGGATGTTGCCAAGAAGGTTTGAGTTGATGGAGAGGTCGAGGTACCCATTGGCGGTTATTTCGCAACTGCAGCACTCCTGCATCTCTTCAGCCGAGTCGAAGACATAGATGTTCGCACACAGGTTGGCGGCTGAGTAGGCGCCGTCATTGGTGAGGCGTAACTGGGCACTGGGCGCGCCTGGTGCATTCGCGTTGGCAAAGTAACCCTCTTGGAAGTCAAAGTCATCTTGAGCTGCCGCGGTGCCCACTCCCAGCACCAGAGCAACAACCAGCAGGGACAGCAGTGTACAGCCAATCCTATTCATGCGAGTTCCTCCGGAAGTCGAAACTAAGCCGCAAAGCTACCCCTATCGGGTCAGTTTCCGCGGCGACCTATCTGGCCGACCGGGCTTAGTCCCCGGCGTCGGCGCACGAGCACACGCCAGTGCCCGAACCCAGTGACTGCACAAAGCCGCAGGTTTCCTGGAGATTCACTTCTAACTCATCAGGAAAATTGAGAGCCGAATCCGTTAGAGGCGTCTCGGTGAGGCTGAACGTGCCCGCGGTTGCACCCTTCTGAACGTGAGTGAGCCAGCCTTTAATTCCAGAAAAGGGGTCAAAGAGGGTAGGGGTGCAGAGATCTTTTGCAACAAGAAAAGAACTCGAAACGACTTTGATGATGCCCCGGGTGGGCTTTGTGCCATGATCCAGGATGTTGCCAAGGAGGTTCGAGTTGACGGAGAGGTCGAGGTACCCATCGGGGGTTATCATGCAACTACAGCACTCCTCCATCTCCTCGTTGTTGTCGAAGACATAGATGTTCGCGCACAGGTTTATGGCATCCTCAAAGGAGCCGTCGTTGGTGAGCCGCAGATGGGCACTGGGCGCGCCCGCCGCATTGGCATTCGCAAAGTAGCCCACGTCGTAGTCATAGTCTGGGGGTGTGTTTTGGGCAGTAGCGGTGCCCACTCCCAGCACCAGAGCAACGACGAGCAGGGACAGCAATGTCCGGCCAATCTTATTCATGCGAATTCCTCCGAAAGTCCGCGCCCATCGCCGGGGAGAGGAATCAAGCTATGAGCACACGCGTGGAGACTTTAGCTGCTGGCGCAATCTTTACTAGTCCCCACGCGGGTTAGTCGAATAAGCTATGCCCCAAGCGCTACTCCCATTGGGCTAGTTCCAAGGGCCGCCGCGTTCCCCGCTCAGTGCCGTCCCAACCACCCGGAGAATTGGAAGATGCGGTCAATTGCGACTGCGGCGATTCCCGTGCTAATAACGGTGGCCATCTCGATGGTCAATGCCTTCATGACAGGATTTGTTCTTGGTGGTTTTCCAGACAATCGGCAGGTTCACGGCGGCGCTGGCCAAAGAGGTGAGCGCGGTTGTGCTGCCGGCGAGAGCAGCGGTGATCTTACCGTGCAGGGCCATGTTGGCGGCGGTTCTGTGACAAGGACGTGTGACAGGCAGACCGTATAATCACTGGGATGTGTCTTGATTCTTGGGCACAAAAGGGGCATAGAGGTGACCCGCGGAATGGCTTTGTCTGAGGACATTTTGAGTTTGGCTCCGCCTCGGGCGGATGCTCGCGTGGCTTACGGCGGGGACGGAAATCAATTTGTGGATTTGCGGTTGCCTAAGGGAAAAGGGCCGCATGGGCTGGCGATTTGCATTCACGGCGGGTACTGGCGGGCTAGGTACGACCTTGAGTATATGGGGCATTTGTGCGCGGCATTGACAGCGAAGGGAATCGCGACGGGGAATATGGAGTACCGGCGAGTGGGAAACGCGGGCGGAGGCTGGCCTGGGACATTTGCGGATGTGCGGGCGGCGTGCCAATTTCTGCTGCAGAATGCTGGGAAGTATGAGTTCGACTTGCGGCGGGTTGCTGTGATCGGGCATTCGGCCGGAAGTCAGCTTGGGCTTTGTTTGGCGGCGCACGAGAGCGGTGTGAAGGCGGCAGTGTCTCTGGCGGGGGTGGTCGATTTGCAGCAGGCATATGCGCTTCATTTGAGTAACGATGCAGTTGTCGAGTTTCTGGGCGGGACACCGGCAGAGGTTGCGGATCATTATCGGGAAGCGGATCCGATGAAGCTTGTGATCGGGGCGCGGCAGTGGCTGGTGCATGGTGCCAAGGATGATGTGGTGCCACCGGCTTTCAGTCGCGATTACGTTGTTGCGAAGCAGAAAGCCAGAGAAGATGCGCGACCGGTGGAGATTGCTGGAGCGGGGCATTTCGAGCTGGTCGATCCGCGGACTGGGGCATGGAAGGATGTGGTGAGAGTACTGATGGAAGCGGTGGGGTGAATACCAGACCTGGCGGCGTTTTCGACAGAAGATGAATGTATCCGTTTCTTCGAGTACGATCTAGTTGATTACGATCTCGTTGATTACGACGAGTTGCTGACCTCTGATGGTTTCCAGATAGCTTCTTTCGCCGTCGAACCCCAAATTGGGTTGGGAGTGACGGACACTATGTAACAGAGGCCGTAACCGGGGAGATCTGCGATTCGCGCAATGCGGCCCTCTTCCTGCGTGGTCTTGTTGTGGATGATGTCTCCGACCTTGAATTGCATAGCGAACAACGAGTGGCGGGAGACGAAGCAGAGTAGAGCGAGGTGCCGCAGCGGCAAAAGCCTTGACAGGCGGGGCAAGTGACGCTGCGCCAGGTCCTTGCTGCTTGGTGTATTGATCTCACAACTTGTCGGATGACTGCAATCCGGGAACATCCTGAGGGGAACATCCTCAAATGGTCGAGGGGAAACCCTGAGACCTCAAGAAGTTCATTCGAATGCTAGGGGGATGGGTTCTCGGAAGTTTGTCGGAATCTATTGCGAGCCAGATCTCTTTTCGATCGCCTGCTCAGTCTCTACGGCTTGCTGGCGCACGTCATTAGAGATATCTGCGAGATCGCGCTCGTAGGGGCGAATGGCCGGCAGGTCTTCGGGTTGGCCGATCAGATAGAGAGCGCGGAGAGCTTCCCAGACCTGGTCGGTTGCGGGATCGACTATTGCCACTTCCGTGCCGGCGGAAATGTTCGCACCGGTTCCGGCTACAGAGTGAATGCGGCCAGGAATCGGGGAGCGGATTTCTGCGATCTGTTTGTTTCCGAATTCCAGCTTTGCTATCAGGCCGCTCTGGTGGATGGCGGTGCCGGGGCGATCTGCGTCGAGGATGCGGCCAGACTCGGGGGCGGCGATGTGGGCGGGTTGCAGCAGGCCTAGAATTTGGGGGCGGCCGGTGGCGTCCCCGAAGCGCACCAGCGACAGCGCGGCGTTGCCGCGAACCATCTGCGATGGGTCGGCTAACATTTTCAGGAGTGTTTCGTGAAATCCTGTGACTGATGTGTCCTGACCCATGACCCAGGCGTCGGTGTTGCGGACCTCTTCTACGGGATCGGAGGCCAGGCGCACCAGGTCTGGATACCATTGTTTCGCGGTTGCGTCCTGGCGCGTTATGCGCTCGCCCACTTGCACTAAGGCTTGCTGAATGTGGCGCGGCTTTTTGGAGTCGTGCAGGTATTCCGCTAGCTGCTGGTCAGAGAGCTTGCGGCCGAACCACGTGTTCCACCAGAACAGGAAGGGCATCAGGCAGATTAGCCAGGCGGTTACGAAGAAGAGCAGCTTTTGGGTGCGAGACATGCCGGGCTTCTGGAGCGGGGCATCGGCTGTTCGCGGGGCTGGGATTGGATTGGCGGACATGCTTGTAGACATGCTGGTAGACGGAGTTGCCATAACTACTCTACGACATCGGCGTCTAAAACGCGGTCCTGCTCTAGATAATGAGAAACGGCGTATTGGGCCAGAAGCGGAGTTTGGAGCTTGATTTCGGCTCCGATCCAGGCACCTTTGGGATAGGGGGTCCGCCTTGCTTCGCTTGGCGGCACAGCTGAGGCGGCCGTGGCCACGGGACTTGCGGACAGTCCGCCGCTGCCGAACTGGGGGCCAAAGTTGGCGCTCTGGATTTGATCGAACGGCTTGACCTCGCGCCAGGCTTCGTCGCCGACTGTGCCGGAGACATCAATTTTTAATCTCACGATCGACATAACATCAAAATCTACCACGGAGGCACGGAGTCACGCGGAAAACCAAGAACTTAAGAATGCTTTTCTCCGTGTCTCTGTGCCTCCGTGGTGAATCCTAGCTGTGTGGAAACCATTGGTAGAGCATGAAGTATACGATCACGCCGGTTACGCTTACATACATCCAGAGCGGCCAGGTCCAGCGCGCGATGGCGCGATGGCGAACGTATTGGGCCCGCAAGCCGCGGCTCAACGTGATGATGACCATGGGGACTATCACGATGGCCAGTATCACGTGAGGGATGAGAATGATCAGATAGATAACATGCCAAAACTGGTCGCCGAGAAAACGGATATCCCCAACGTGATAATGAAAATAAATGTAGCAAGCCAGAAAAAGCGCGGACGACACGATGGCGGCGATCATGCACGCGCGGTGGGCAGCGATGCGGCCGCGGGCGATCATGTAGCGGCCTACCAGCAGAAGTACCGCGCTGGCTCCGTTCAGACTTGCGATCAAGGCCGGGAAGTAGGCGTATTGTTCAGCGATCATATTTTGTGGGCGATTAGGTTTGGGTGATCATATTCTGACGATCAGGCCGCCGGCCTCGTGGTGCGGCGGTTGGCCATCAGGAATGCGAGTGAAAACATTACCAGAGAAAACAGTAGCAAGGTGGCGACAGAAGACGCCAAGGGAAATTTGGTGTCGATGCCGGGGTAGAGCAGGTCACGCAGGGCTTCGACTCCGTAGGTCAGAGGATTCAGATACATCAGGATACGAATCCATCCGGAGGCGCCAGACAGGGGGAACAGTGCGCCCGACAGGAGCCAGAGCGGAATCAGAAACAGGTTGATGATGCCATGGAATGCCGAGGTGGAGTCCATAGGCCAGGCGATGGCGAAGCCGAGCGCCGTCAGGGCGAACGAAACCAGGAACACGACTACGGCCACTAACAAGACCTGCAGCGGGTTGAGATGCACGCCTGCGAAGGGCGCGAAGATCAGAAAGATCATGCCCTGGATGGCTGCGAGTGTAGTCCCACCTAGAACTTTGCCAAGCACGATCGCGGACCGGGGCACCGGAGCAACCATGACGGAGAGCAGGAAGCCTTCTTTTCGGTCTTCGATGAGCGACATCATGGCGAAAATCGAGGTGAAGAGCACGATTAGGATCAGCGTGCCAGGATAGAAGTAATCCATATAGTGTTCCTGACCTTGCCCAGTGCCGGACCGGAACGAGTTGCCAAATCCTGAGCCCAGTACGATCCAGAACACCAGCGGCGAGGCGAGCACGCCCACTACTCGCGTCTTCTGGCGGTAGAACCGTACAATCTCACGCCACCACAGGGTGAAGGCAGGCAGCCACATGCCTGCCGAAGCTGGCACCGTGGCTCTGGACAGGACGGCGGTTTGAGTGGCCACAGAGTTTAACTCGCTTTCGCCGGAGGCGTCTTCGTTGCTGGAACCGCGGCCTTCTTCTTGGGGAGCATGCCCAGATCACGCATTTCCCAGTAAGCGTTCAGCATGAAGACTCCGGAGAGCGTGAGCAGGATCAGGCTCAGGAACAGGCCGTCGACAGTGGTGATCATGCCGTTGGTCAGCGTCCACACGATTCCCAGCAAAGGGAGGACGCCCAGTAGGAGAGAAATCGCTAGCATCATAGAAAGCACGTTACCTCCTGTGATTTTCTGAATTGGCCTCTGTTTCGTTCGTCTCACTCCAGAATTTGTGTCCAGTACGGCGAATGAAGACGTCTTCGAGCGCCGGCTTGCTCACCGAGATCGCTTCGATCTCTCCGGGGAAGGCTTCGACAACCTCGGTGACGAAACGGTGGGCGCCTTGGCGTTCCATGCGAACCTGGTTTTCGAGAACCGTGGTTTCGACGTGAAAGCGATCCTGGATCCGCTCGGCGAGTAACGCCGCGTCATGCGCGGCGTCGAACAGTATCACGTCGCCGCCGATTTCGCTTTTCAACTCGGCCGGCGTGCCCAGGGCTACCAGGTTGCCTTCATTCATGATGGCAAGGCGGTCACAGCGCTCGGCCTCTTCCATCAGGTGTGTGGTGACGAGGACGGATACTTGTTCTTCGTCGCGCAACATTTGCAGGTATTGCCAAAGATCGCGCCGGGCGCCGGGGTCGAGGCCGGTGGTGGGTTCGTCGAGTAGCAGCACTCCGGGATGATGCAACAACCCCTTGGCCAGCTCGATGCGGCGCTGCATGCCCCCGGAAAACGTTTCGACCAGTTCCTTAGCGCGATCCGCGAGTCCGACGCGAGAGAGAATTTCCTGAATACGGCTCGTCAGGGCCGGGCCGTGCAGACCATAGAGATGTCCCTGATGCCAGAGATTCTCGTAGGCGGTGAGCTTGAGGTCGATGCTCTGGGCCTGAAAGACCACGCCGATTTGGCGGCGTACGCGGGACGGCTCCTGCGCGGCATCGCAACCCATGATGGTGGCGCGGCCGGCGGTGGGGAGCATCAAGGTGGAAAGAATCCGGAAGAGCGTGGTCTTGCCGCTGCCATTCGGACCCAGCAGGCCAAACAATTCGGCCGGACGCACGGTGAACGAAACGCCGTTGAGAGCAGTGCGGTTCTCGTAGCGATGGAGCACGTTCTCAACGGAAATTACAGGCGCGACGGAAGAAGGCGTTACTTCCGGGGCGGCGTCGGCGAGTGCGGAAACTTTCGATACCAAGAGGAATCCTGAGTTAATCCAATATCAGTTTACGACGAGATGGTGCCGGAGATCATGAGAATGAACATAAACAGGCAAACAGTGGGCTTACTGGCGGCGCTCATGCGGCGGATGCATCCTGTTGCGCCTGGGGTACGCGCTCAGCCAGCGCCACCGGAACGTTGCGCCACACTTGAATCGCCAGGACTACGGTTGTTGCCAGGAGCAGGGCGCCGACGGCCACGTGTGCGACCGTGGAGACGACCATGGGTAGCTCCGGTTGCGCCGCGTCTCGTCCCCAGGCCACGCGCGTCAAGAATGCGGTGAAGCCGAGGCAGAGTTGCGTGATCAGCAGCGAGAGCATCACGATTGCCGGGCGGCGTACTGCGTCGACATTCGAATAAACCGCGATGGCGCGGATCGCGGTCCAGGCCAGCACGAACGAAACGATCACCGCGTTCAGCACGTGCGGCCACCAACTCATGCCGTGATGGCGGAACATCCCGCCAAGGATTAGTTGCACGTAGAGCACAACTACGGAGAGGCAGGTCAGCGTGAAGAGGCTCGGGCGCCGCGAGTCGAGCTCAACGCCGGGTCGATCGGTTTTAGATCGATCTTTTCCCGTTCGGTCTTTCTCTGTTCGGTCTTTTTCTGTTCGATCGTCGACCCACTGGCGTCCAGTGAAGAGTGCGATGGCTACTGCGATACAGAAGAATGTTTGCGCAACCGTGGCGTGGGCGGTGGAAAGCCAAGGTGGCTGGAAGAAAAGAACCGTAAGCCCTCCTAGAGTGGCCTGTGCGATGACCGTGCAGAATGCGCCTACGGCCAGCCAACGCAACCAGCGACGCTTCTCGACCAGGAAAGTCCAGAGCGCAATCGCCAGGGTGAGCGACACCAGCGTACCGGCCACCATGCGATGACTCCACTCGTAGCGGATGCCGCCCACAAAGTTCGGAACCTTCACCAGGTAGCCGAAAGAAGTTGGCCAGTCGGGAACCGAGAGTCCGGCGTCGTTGCTGGTGACCAGAGCGCCGGCGGTGATTACGACCAGCGTCGCACATGCCACGAATACCGCAAAGGCATGATGGGCTCGGTTGTAGGTTGGAAAAATGGCTTTCAGAGTGTTTCCCCTTGGGTCAAGCAGGGAACAGAGCGTCCCTGCCGTTGAGCGCGGCAGGCTGCGCCTAGGGCCCAGCCTGCCACGCCAAAACAGTCATTTTATCAGACCCTTGCCGGCAAGCCTGCGGTGAAAACGTAGAGCTCCGCTCGACTGGACAGCCGAGGTCGGCTGTCCCCACGAAGCTCATCGCCGCGCACGTCGTAAGTTACTCGCCTGCCGCTTTAAAGCTCTGATCGACAGTCTTGGTGTCCTTCGGGCCGACGGTTACTTTCTGGTCCTGCTCACCTAGTTTTTCGTGGACGAAAGCAATCGTATAGTCGCCCGGAGGAAGTCCCTTGATTTCGTACTTCCCGTCCTTGTCGGTGACCGCATAGAACGGGGTCTTAACCACGTTGATGTACATCTTCATCCAGGGATGCTGGTTGCACTTCACGGGAAGCATGATTTCTTCGCGGGCGAAGTTCTTCTCGAGCGGCGCGGAGGACGGGGGCTGCGACTCGTTCCACTCGCGGTTGTCTTTCGGCGTGGGATGAATGTTGTGCGTGGTCTGGTCGTCATTCTTGATCTCGACCGTCTGCCCGGCCATCACCCCGAGCACGTGGGGATGATATTTGCAGCCGCTCTGGTCGAGGACCACAGCGTCTTTGGGCACGTCGAAGGTGCGGCTCCCGAGTCCATCTTTTACGTAGACGAAGACGTTGGCGAGATCGCCGTTGCCGACCACGACGTTCTCGGCTTCGTTCATGCCTTTGCAGGCGGGATCCTGGCTCATGTCGATCTTCGAAGCCTTCGGAGCCATGCCGTCGAACTTGACGGTGCCGTTTACTGTGGCCACGGTCGCAGGATCAATCGGAGTGGCCGCGGGAGTCATTGCGTTTTGGTCGGCCGACATGGTATTGGCGGGCTGTTCTTCTTTCTTCGTGCAAGCTACTGTCAGCAGCAAGGCGCAAAACGCCAGCAGGCTGATCGATAACATCCAATTCGTTTTCTTATTCATAATGTCCTTCTTTCTGTAGTGGTTGACATAAGGGCTTATCGACAACTCGGCGGCTACAGCCGCGCTTGATTTTGTGGACATTTGCGGCGCGGCTGGAAGCCGCGCCCTTTCAAAACGTACTCGCACGTCCAGTTTCGCGTAACCGCCATTTTACCGCGAACCGCCGCTTGCCACTGGATGCGATTCCACGGCCGCTTGTTTGCGTTCGCTCCTCCGCTGCATCTCCGCCTTGGCATGCGGCATTGACGCCGCTACCCTCCGCTGTTCTTCGGGCGTGAGCTGAAAGATATAGTCTGTTAACAGTTTTCGATGATCTCCCTCATAACCCTGGAAAGATGGCGGCGTCGGCCCGGCGAATACCCACTGATTATTCTGCTGCTTGAACAGACCCGAAGGCATTGATGTCCCTGGGCTCACGGCTTGCGGGTCGGTGATCCAGCGCTCGACCCAATCCGGCTTTAGACGTTCCTTGGCCAGCAGGAAGTTAGGTGCAGTGGCAATCTTGTCGTGATTAGGATCGCCCGTGGCGTGACACTTCAGACACGGAGCTGCGGTGCTGGAGAACAGGCTGCGCGCCATGTCCGTTTCTTTTGTCGTGAGCGCCGGCACCTCTTCCGGAATATAGGGCATAGGTTGCTGCGACAGGGCCTGGAAGAAGCGGACCAGCTTCCGCAGTTCGTTATCGGAGAAAGAGAACGTGGGCATTCGGACCTTCAAATAAGGCCGAACGCCGTTTCGGTTGGTGTCGGTCGTGCTCAGCGCGGGATTCGACAGGAACTTGCGCATCCACTCGGGATCGACGCGCGCCCCTTCAGTCAAGAGCTTTGGCGGCAACTGCTCCTGAATGTCCTGATACTGCTTCATTCCCATCAGAATGGTCTGCTGGCCGGGGATGAACTGGTGGCAACCCATGCAGTTGTACTTCTTGATGATCCACCAACCTTCCTGAATATCGTGCCGCGCATCGCCGGGCTTGTACTGATAGCTTGCCGGTAAGGAAGTCTCTTCGCTCCCCATCAGGAAAGTGGTGAGGTCGAGCACCTGCTCTCTAGTGAGGTGCAGGTTCGGCATGCGGAGGGCTTCGGTTTCGCCTTTGACCTTGCCTTGATCGAAAATGTTGGGCTCGGCGAGTTTGTGTTCAAAGAATCCTTTCAGGTTGTACCAGGGCTCGGTCGCGGGGCCGTCGGGTAGGCGCGCCAGGTCTTCCTTGTCTTTGATGGGTTCGGCATCTTTGCCGCCGCGCTGAGCTACTTCGGTGAACAGGGCGAAGTCGAGGCGCTCGATGGGCTTGCTGCCTTCATAGGTGAGCTCCGTGCCGATGCGGCCTTCGTCTTCGAAGCCTCCGATTTCGTGGCAGCCGGAGCAGCCGAAATAACGAACCCACTTCTTGCCCTCGTCTTTCAGTTTGGGATCGTCCATGTACGAAGCATCCGCGTAGGATGACGGCTCCTGCTTTTTCTGCGTCATCAGATACGTGGCAATGTCTTCGGCATCTTCTGGGGACAGGCGCAGGCTAGGCATGACGGTCATGTTCTGAACTTGCAGTTCATGTCCGTCGTTGGGGCAGCGGCTGTGGTCGAGGTCGAACTCGTAGGGAAGACCCTTCTTGGCGTAGTCCTCTGGGCCGATATCTTTCTTCTCGTATGGACAGTAGGGGCGGGTGCGCTGGCGGGCGTTGTGAATCCAGCGAACTAAATAATCGTAATTCGCTTTCTCGCCGACGCGGGTCAGATTCGCGGCGAAGGTGCCGCCTTGCGTTTGATCGCCTTCACCGATCGAGTGGCAGGCCAGGCATCCGCGGGTCTCGAACAATTCCTTTCCGTGCGTGGCGTTGCCGGGCTTGTGCTTCGGAAGCGGGTCGGTGAATCCGGATTGCCAGATATAGGCTGAAATGGCCTGGATCTGGTGATCGCTCAGGCGGAAGTTCGGCATCTTGGTGGTGGGCCGGAAGTCGGAGGGCTTCTTCAGCCAGACCGGAATCCAATTCTTGTTCAGCTTGAGGCGGACGTCTTTGAGATTCGGACCAACCTTCTTTTGGTCCTGCATCAGGCTGTGGGACTGGTAGTCTAGCTGTTGCAGGCGGCCGTCCAGCTTGCTGTTTGCGACTCTCAAGTCAACGGCCTGGGTATTCAGCTTGTTGGCTTCTTCGTTCGACTCGGCGGCATCAGCCTGCTTCATGAGGTAGGCGGTCTGCTTCGAATTGTCTATCTTCTGGGTTTCGATCTGCTTGATCTGCTGGCCAATCGCATTCAGGTCTTCAGGCTCTTTGTCATAGCCCTCGAAGCGGTGGCAGCCCATGCAGCCGCGTTGGCGGAAGAGGTCTTTTCCATTGTTAAGGGTTGGCCACTGGACGTCGCCGCTAACCAGGACCATGTCAGCAGCGTGGCAATTCTGGCAACCGGCTTGCGCGTTTTCCTTGGGGAACAGAGGCCAGAGCCAGTGCTCGTAGTTGCCGTGCGCCTTCTCGATGCTGGTAGTGGCGCGGCCGTTGCCCTGGTGGCAAGGCGAGCAGCCGAACTTTTCGGGATCGTGAAGCTGCAATAACTCGGGCTGCGTATGGCTGACGAATGCATCGGCGTACTCGTCGGGCTTCTTCTCGCCTTTGCCCGTCATCGACGCCGCAGTAATTTTCAGTGGCTCGCGGGTGTTCATGTGGCAGGACTCGCAGCGATCGACGATGTTGGCCTCGGCCACGTTGATCTGAACGATTGCCGGAACCCATTCCGTCGCCCGTCTCTTCAAGCCGTCGATTTGCTGGGGCGTGAGGTCAACCATGTGATCGGAGATGTATTCATCCATCTTCGCCTTCGCGGCCGTCACCGGCTTTAGCACATCGCCGAGTTCGAGGCTTCGCTTGGTGCGCTCGTCGCGGATCTCGTTGTACTTTTCTTCGAGCTGCGGGAAGGTGTATGTCTCCTTGCTGCCGTCCGGGTATTCGACGGTTGCCTGTTCGCTCTTGTATTTATCAATCTCCTTCCGCTTGCTGGCCTTTTCGGAATCGCTTTTACTGGTTTCGAGTTCATAGGTCAGCGCGTTCACGTAGGCGCGCCGGTCGGTGAATACGCTCTGCACGGCGAGCAGGCGGGCGCTGGCGTCATCAAGTTTCTTGCGCGCATCTTCGCCCTGCGACTTCGAATCCTGATAGGTTTTTTCGTAGGCTTGCTTGAGGGCAATGTAGTCGGGGTTCTTTTCGACGTCGGTTTCCGACGTGGCTGACTTCGATCGCGCGGTGTTCAGAAATGCGCTGTAGCGGGATGCCCAGTGCTCCTGGAATGCCTTCCAGGGCCGCTGCGTCCACGCCTCATCCCACAAGGCCCAGAACAACGTTGCCATCAGAATCACCATCGCGACCAGGTAATACGCGGCATACGACTTAGTTGTGATCGGGTCCTGCTCGGGGTTGGGTTGTTCAGGCACCGCTTCCTCCGAAAGTGTTTGTCATTCCGAGCGAAGCGAGGAATCTGCTGTCCGCGCCCGCGTCTTTGCTCAAAGTGCGTTCACAACTCTCAAATGAACTTCAAATGTTGAACCAGGGCGTAATCCACACATACTTGATGTGCCACAGCAGGCGGAGCCCCATTTTCAGAGGCAATGCCACCATGGTCAGCAAAAGAAACTGGGTGATCGAAAATTGCAAGAGACTCATTCGCTTGAAGTCCTTCGCCATGTATCGCCGGAAGAGCGAATACACGAGAAATCCTCCGAGCAGGTAATAGCCGCCGACCACGATTGCGCCGAAAAGCGCCTTCGCCATGTTCGACGTAATCCCGAAAATGTCGGGCAGGTCGCGGTTCACTTCATAGATGAGCCGGTTGTGATCCCAGGTTTGCCCTGGCCAGAACCACTGCCAGCCAGGCCCCCGTATGAACGTTCCAATGATGATCATCGCGACCCAGAGAATGATGAAGCCAAATAAAAAGGTGCCGATAGAAAACTTGCGCTGCTTCCAGGTGTAATAGCCGCTGCCGAGCGGGTTCGTATCGATGTAGGGGATGACCATGAGACCGACAATAATCATTGTGGGCATCACCACGCCCGCAATCCAGGGATCAAAATAGACGAGCATCTCCTGTAGTCCGAGGAAATACCACGGAGCCTTCGCCGGATTCATCGTGAGGTTGGGATTGGCGGGCTCTTCGAGCGGCGCGTTGAGCGTGATCGACCACACCATCAGAATGATCGTTACGATGATGGCCGCGAGAAATTCAATACGCAGAAGGAATGGCCACACGTGGACTTCTTTTTGCCAGCCCGGTTTGAAGGGCCAGGTCTTGCGGTGATGCGTCTTGGCCAGCGCGGCGTCGCCTTCCAGTTGCGCGATCAGCTGGTCGTTGGCGTGGGCTTGCTTAAACGCCAGATAAATGTAGAAGCAGAGTAGAGGGATCAAGCCTACGATCGGGACGTTGTCTGGAGCGGAGCAAATCTCCCAAAGTTGTCGCCAGTCCATAAGATTTTCCTGTAGAGACGTAGCTTGCTACGTCTTTCTCGCCGCCGGCAGAGACGTTGCAAGCAATGTCTCTACGACGGATTGTTACTCTCCAGCTGCCTTCGGTCCTCTTCGCGGCTTGTCACCTTCGGCTTCCAGCATGACTGGGGCAGGCCCGGAGATTCCGCCGTCCTTCCGCACGCGCCAGAAATGGACGATCATCAGGATCGAGGCGACGATGGGAATTCCGATGCAGTGCCAGATGTAGGACCGTAGCAGCGCATTCGCATCCACGATCGAACCTCCGAGCAAGCCGAAGCGCACATCGTTGTATGGTGTCATGCCGAGCATCGAGCCGAACGGACCTTCGTGCCCCAGCAGCGGCGTGGCTCGCGCCATGTTCGTCCCTACAGTCACGGCCCAGAAACCGAGTTGATCGTCAGGCAGCAGATATCCAGTGAACGATAGCAGCAAAGTGAACACCAGCAGCAGCACACCGATGTTCCAGTTAAACTCGCGCGGCTTTTTATACGAGCCGGTCAGAAATACGCGGAACATGTGCAGCCACACGCCGATCACCATCAAGTGAGCGGCCCAGCGGTGCATGTTGCGCAGAATCTTTCCGAACGGCACGTCGTGCTCGAGATAGAGCACATCGCGAAACGCCTGCACCTTGCTCGGATGGTAATAGAACATCAGCAGCACGCCGGTGTAGGTGAGGATGATGAAAAGGAAAAATGTGATCCCGCCCATGCCCCAGGTGTAGCTGTAACGCACCGCATCGCGATTGATCTTGGCGGGATGCAGATGCAGGAACACGTTAGAAAGCACGCCCAGAGCCCGGTTGCGCGGCGTGTCGTCGTGCTTGTGGCGGAAGATCGAGGTGTAGACCTGAGTCTTGGTCGGATCTTTCAGGCCTTCGATCTGCTCCTTCGCCTTGGCGGGGATGTCGACCTTCATCGCCTGAATGTCGTCTTTGACGCGATCGACCAGGCCCACTTTGCCGTTCTTGCCGTTATTTTCGTCAGCCATAAATGATTTCCAACCCCTAACCGTTGTCATTCCGAACCGGGCGAAGCCCGGAGAGGAATCCGCTGTCGCTTGCACCACCGCGGCTCTCGCTAATCACACTCCTGTTAAGAATGCTCCCGGATCGTTGAATTTGCTGGGCTGTCCCTTCGGCCACTGGTAAAGACGCGAGGTATCGACAATGATCTGCCCGTCCGGCGCCAGTTCCACGTGCGCCCGGTCCATGGGACGCGGCGCCGGCCCTTCGAAATTGATTCCCTCGCTGTCATATCCGCTGCCGTGGCAGGGGCACTTGAACTTGTTCTCGCTGGGTTTCCAGTCTGGAGTGCAGCCCAGGTGCGTGCAGCGCGCGTAGATCACGAACACGCGGTCAGGCGTGCGATCGACCCAGATGCGGTATTTCTGCTGAAACTTCGTGTCGACGCCAAGGGCGAACTCCGACGGATAACCAATCTTAAAAACAGTGTTGGGTTCGAAAAGAGTGCGCGGAAGAAAGAATCGAAAGAAGGCCAGGAACCAGGCGGTAAGGAAGGCCGTGACCGCGACCCATACCAGGCGGCGCCGGCGCCGGTCAATCTCGGTGTTCGAGGGCCCGGATGAAGATAGTCCACCAGCCGCCGCTGCTTTCGAGGTTCCCACCGCTGGCGTGCCTACATACTTCGTGGCATCCATTGCGGCAGGCGTTGGTGGTGGATTCGGTGTGGGCTTGTCGCCCTCCGGCTCCGGCATGACTCTTCCTCCTCGTTCTTGCTTTCTTACTCTCCGGTCTACTTCTCAAACAAATTCTTCGTTCTCTAACTCTTTTAGTCGGCTGCCACCAGGGCTGGCGCCGTGTCCTGCCCTCCTGTTGCACGGACTGGAGTGCAGGAATCGACGGCTTCGCCTAAGGCCAGAAGCACCAACTGCCCCAAAGCCGAAATAAATTTTGGAGAATCGTTCAGGCCTGCGCTCATTTCGAACTGCGTGATGCCAAGCCGCCGTGCTTTCTCGCGGGCTTCGTGATCGATCTCGCCCAGCGTCTCCACGTGATCGGAAACAAAAGCCACCGGCACGATACAAACTTCCCGCACTTTTTCGGCCGCCAGGTCATGCAGCGTCCGGTGCAGGGAAGGCTGCAGCCATTTGCTGGCTCCCACCTTGCTCTGGTAGCACAGCCGGCAACGGTTCGGCCAGCCGCCGCGCTGCATCAGAAGGCTTACCGTTTCCTCAATCTGCTGCTGGTAGGGATCGCCCTTGGATATGACGGACATGGGCACGCTGTGCGCGCTGAAAACAATCTCCGCGCGTTCCGGTTCCGGAAATCGCGCCAGAGCCTCTTCAATTTTCTCGATTACGGCGTCTAAATACTTGGGATGCCGATAGAAGGGACCGACGTTGTGTACGTCAGCCTCCGAGTGGTAAAGACGCCGCCACTCGTTCAGGCTGCTGCCCGTCGTGGTCGAGGAATACTGAGGATACAGGGGCAGCAGGACCACCTCGTCACACTGCGCGGCCTCCAGTTGCACGATCGCCTCACTGGTAAAAGGATGCCAGTAGCGCATGGCCACAAAGCAGCGCACATCCATGCCCTGACTGGCGAGCTCGGCTTCCAGCGCCTGCGCCTGGCGTTCGGTGAAGCGGCGGATCGGCGAACCCCCGCCGATGATCGCGTAGTGATGCTGTACCTTGCTGGCGCGCGTGGTTGAAATCAGTTTGGCCAGAGGTTTGCGCCCGATGCGGGCAAAGGGAAAATCAATGATATCGGGGTCGCAGAAGAGGTTATAAAGGAAAGGCTCGATCGCAGCCAGCGTGTCAGGACCGCCCAGCTGAAACAGAACTACCCCCACACGGCGCGTTGTCTTCGCCATCCCTTCAGATTCCTCGGAACCCGCGAATTTACTCCCATCGGCGGCGAGAGTCAATGGCGGAGATTGACTGAACATAGAGTGAGAAACGTTTTCTACTGAACGGCTGCGGGCGTGGCCTTCGCTTTATCCATTTCTTCGATCACCGCATCCGCGAATTCCGACGTGCCCGCCTGGCCTCCAATATCCCGCGTCAACTTTTCCCGATGCCGATACACTTTTTCCAGGGCATTGCGAATCTGGAGGGAGGCGTCGACCTCGCCGAGATGACGCAGCATCAGCAGTCCGGAGCGCAGAAGAGCCGTAGGATTCGCCAGGTTCTTGCCTGCAATGTCGGGGGCTGAACCGTGTACCGCTTCGAAAATCGCGCAGTGGTCGCCCAGGTTCGCGCTGGGCACAAACCCCAGGCCGCCTACGAACGCCGCGCACAAGTCTGAAATGATGTCGCCGTACAAATTCTCCATCACCAGCACGTCGTACTGATAGGGATTCATGACCAGCTGCATGCACGTGTTATCAACAATGTGCTCGCCGTAAGTGATCTCAGGATAATTCTTGGCGACGGCGCGGCAGCAGCGCAGGAATAAGCCATCCGACAGTTTCATGATGTTCGCTTTGTGGATGGCATGAATTTTCTTTCGCTGATTCTTGCGGGCATACTCAAAGGCAAATTTCGCAATGCGGGTCGAGGCCTTTTCGGTGATGATCTTCAGGCTTTCCACCACCCCGGGCACCACTTCATGCTCCAGGCCAGAGTACAAGCTTTCTGTGTTTTCGCGGACGATGATGAGATCGACGTCCGGATAACGCGTGGGGATGTGGGGCAGATTGCGGATCGGACGGAAGTTGGCGTAGAGCTCGAATTTCTGGCGCAATGCGACGTTGATGCTGGAAAAGCCGCCGCCGATCGGGGTTGTCACCGGTCCTTTTAATCCCACGTGGGTGCGCTCGATCGACTCAATTACTTCTTTTGGGATGTACTCGCCGTACCTCTCGAAGGCATCGGATCCGACCTGAAACGTCTCCCACGCGAACTTCACGCCGGTGGCTTCGAGAATGCGCACCGTGGCCTCAGTGACTTCGGGGCCGATGCCATCGCCGGGTATGAGAGTTACTTTATGAGTCATGATTTAAACCAGTGGCCAGTGGTCAGTGATCAGTGGCCGGCGAAACACGCATCCTCGGTTTTTAACTAGCCACTGACCACTGGCCACCGACCACTGACCTTCATCACTGACCACCCTTCTTTCCCCTGACTTCCGCCGTTTCTTTTTCTTTGGCTTTCACCAAATCCGTCAGCTCGTTCATGAACTCTTTGACGTCCTTGAAGTCCAGGTAGACCGAGGCAAAGCGCACGTACGCCACCTTGTCGAAGCGGCGCAAGCGGTTCATGATGAGTTCGCCCAGTTCGCTGGTCTTGCGCTCGCGCTCCTGTGACTCAATGACGAAGGACTCGGCGTCATTCACAATCTGTTCCAGCTTGCTGATGGGAACCGGTCGCTTCTCGCAGGCCCGCAACAGGCCATTCAGGATTTTCTGCCGGTCAAACTTTTCCCGCCGGCCGTCCTTCTTAACGACCATGTAAGGGATTTCGTCGATGCGCTCGTAGGTTGTAAAGCGCTTGCTGCACTTCAGGCACTCGCGGCGGCGGCGAATCGATTCCGCCTCTTTGCTTTCGCGCGAATCAACTACCTTATCGTTGGCAAAGCCGCAAAAGGGACATTTCATGGCGCTGTTGTTGGTCGAAAAATAATCTGTCGATCGAAATCGAATGTTTGGGAGTTAATACAGAAATTGTAACAGGCGAGTGTGGCCGGGTCGCACAGGCCGTACCTATGTAATAGACAGGAATAGCGGTTTACGCAGGCGGCGCGACGATCTCCGCTTCTTCGGCCTGATGACTCTCTTTTGACAATTTCCGCAGCGATAATCTCTCGTGGTGGGCCAGCGCCAAGCCGAGCGGCACGACCGCCACAAAACATACTAACCACAGCAAAATGGCGCAACTTGTCGCCATTTCGGCGGGAACATCAAAGATTCTGGTGAGGGCAGCGATCGTGGCTACCTGCGAGCCACCGCCGACGCCGGGCAACTGCAGCATCGATCCGAAAATGCTGGCTCCCATCAGGAGCAGCACCTGAGGTCGCGTGATATCGAGCGCGTCTGTGCCGTAAGCATGCGCTACCTCCTGATACGCGACAGCTATTACAAACCACATCGCCACCGAGACGACGATCGATAACGCCAGGGAAATAGGACCATGGACAATGCGCAGGCCCAGGCCGAACTCGCGAATCTTCTCGGCTACGCGCTCGCCCAGATTTGCAGCCAGATGGGCAAAGCGCCTTTCAACCCAGACGGCGATGGCTTCGCCGCTGCGCCCGACGACCACGGCGGCCGCGGCAAGGCCGGCCACGAGACCCATGAGCAGGAAACCACCGATGCGGAACTTGTGATAGTACTCCGGGTGCGGAATTGACTGCATCGCACCTGGAAGAAAGAAGATCGCAAACACCATCAGGATGGTAAAGGCGCCAACATCAAATAGTCTCTCGATCGCCCATACTCCCATCTGGGAGGAGAACGGAAGGTTCTCGCGCTTGGAGATGAGATAAGGGCGAATGAGTTCGCCGGGACGCCCGAGCAAGGCCAGGCCGGTGAATCCGATCAGCGTGGGGGCGATCAGTCCGGTGTAGGAAGCTTTTGGTCGAACCGGCAGCAGGAAAATCTTCCAGCGGATGGCTCGCAACACGTATCCAAAATAGATCCATAGCACGGCGTGAAGCACGTGAAACCAGCTGATTTGCTGGCTGAGATTGCGAAACTTGCCCCAGTCGAAAGCACGCCATTCGCGAAACTGAAAGTAAACCAGAGCGGCGAGTATGAGGAAAACGACCGTACTCGCCACGATGCGCTTTTTGTCCATGAAAAGGAGAAGCCTCGCGCCGCGACCCTCGCCACGCGAAGCGGAAACGGCACTTCAAAGGTAAATGAGTGTGAGTAGAGGGTCAAACAGGGTTCAACCGTGCAGTGAAGTCGGCAAACGGAAAGGCTGCTGTTTTATTGCGCAGTCTGTTGCTCGGACGCAGCACTTGCTTTCGCCTGGGCTTGCGGGTTGGGCTTGTGCGCCTTTGCTGGAGCAGGCGTTCCGGTCGATTTGACGGACGAGGTCTTTGGCGCCGCGGGCTGGTTTGCGGCCTTTGCGGCGAGTTTCTTTTTGTTGAAGTCGCGCACGATGCGGGCTACGTAGGCTTTGGTCTCGTAGTAAGGAGGAACGCCGCCATACTGCTCCACGCGCTGCGGGCCTGCGTTATAGGCCGCCAGCGCCTTGATCAGATCGAAGTCATAGCGCTCGAGAAGTTCGCGCAGATAGCGCGTGCCACCTTCGACATTTGCCTGTGGATCAAAGGCATTCTGTACCCCCAGTTGCGATGCGGTCTGGGGCATCAACTGCATCAGACCCTGCGCGCCTTTGGGCGACACTGCCCGAACATTGAAGCCGCTCTCGGCGCGAATCACGCTGGTTACAAGATCCGGGTCGAGACGGTAGGTTCCACTGGCCGCTCTTACTACCTCGTTCAGATCCGGCGCGGGCTGGACGTTCTTTGCCGGAGGCCGCGACGGTGCCGGAGGTTGCGACGGGAGGCGCGAAGCGGACTCGTTTTTTGCTGGTTCAGGCTGGGCTTCGGCCGGTGCAGCTTCAAAGTGGTCGATCTCCGCCGTTGGCACATCCACAAAACTCGAGTCATCTGCACTCACGTAGAGCCGAGTGATTGTCCCAATGATACGGCGGCGTTCATGACGGATGGAGAATCCGTTCCGCAGAACTGCGGTGTCGGCTGCCGAGCAGGGAAGCGCTGTTGCTGCGAGTAGAGCGATCACCACCGCCCATTGCCCGATCTGGATTGCCTTCTTCATTTCAGAGAATCTGCCCCCCAAGCCCTGAGGGGATAAAGCCAGAACTTCCCGGTTCCTCGACGGCACGGCTGACGGCACGGCTAAAGCTGTGCCCTTCCCGGCCACTTGCGGCACGAAGCCGTGCCCGTCCGGAGTCGCAAGTAAGAGCGGGGTCAATCGTAGCTACCCGACCACTTCTGCGACCGCTGCGGCTACACCGCAGCAATCGTTACCAAGGGTTACGCTCCAGCCGCGCCCGCGGAGCTCCTCGCAGGCATTCCCCATGATAACCGGATGCCCGGCAAACTCAAGCATTTCGACATCGTTGTGGTTGTCACCGATGGCCATGACCTGCTCGCGGCTGTAACCGCGATGGGCGGCCCAGCGCTCGAGGGCGTGGCCTTTGGAACAGCCTGCATTCAGCACGTCGATCATCGAGAGATCCCGCGCGGGGTACTCGGTCCGCAGTACGGTAACCCTGCCTTCGGTCCCGCTGTCTTCGAGAGCCCGCAAGGCTCCGCTCATCCGCTCCATCGAACCGCAAAACATAGCCTGGACAGGATCGTTCACCAGGGAATTCTCGATTGGTATCACAAACTCGATGAACGCCATGTTCTTTTCCAGCCAGCGCCGGATGCTGAGATTCAAGTCGTCCAAGTGCTCGAGCACGATTGCGCCTTTGGATTCCTGGTCAAAGGTAAGAACGGTATTGCCGCGGAAAGCTTGCATAGCCCCACAGAGCTCGCGGCAGAGCTGGCGCGGCATAAGGTCACGATGAAAAGTCTCTCCGGCAAGTGAACGGGTTACGGCACCGTTTGAGCTGATCAGCCACAGGTCGAAACCGAGTTGCCTGGCAATGGGTAAGGCGAAGGTGTGGCGCCGTCCAGTGACCAGTACGACTTCGATGCCGGAATCATGGGCATGGCGCAGCGCTGACAGGTCGTCGGGTGAAATCTGGAATTGGGGATTGAGCAGCGTGCCGTCGATGTCGGAGGCGATCAGGCGAATCGGGCGCGTGAAAGGCTTCACCACTGGTGATTCTAGCATTCGCCGAAGCCCAAAAGCCGAAGCCGGAAGCCCGTGGTATTCTTCGCTGTCATATTGCGCTCTCCATGGGATCGCTTCTCTTTTTTCTCGGCGGATGGGGATTCATTTTGCAGGCGGTGGCGATCGTGCACTTCATTCGCCGACGTCCGGATACCTACTGGATTTTTATCATTTTGTTTCTGGGATGGATTGGGGCGCTGATTTACATTGTCGCGGAAGTGATTCCCGACGCTGGGCTGCTGCGCGGGTCGTTTCAGGCGTTTCCGCGGCGGCGGCGGATTCATGAACTAGAGCGGGCCGTTCTTGACAATCCTTCGGCGGGGAACTACGAAGAACTGGGGCTGCTCTATCTGGACGACGGCGACTTTGCGCGGGCGCGGGCCTGCTATGACCGGGCTATCTCGTCGCGAACGGATTCTGCCGATCCCTTCTATCGCCGCAGCATTGCGGAGATCGAGCTGGGGGACTTCGCTGCGGCTGTGCCTGATCTGGAGCGGACCGTTGCGGCTGATCCTAATTACGACTTTCAGCGTGCCAAAGGGCTGCTGGCTCATGCTTACGCCCAGACTGGAAAGACTGAAAAAGCCGAGCCTCTCTTCGAGCAGGCTACGAAGATTTCCACGAGTTCGGAGACTTACTACAACTACGCGCTCTTTCTGCAGTCGCAGGGCCGGGTCGACGAGGCGCGCGAGTGGGCCCAGAAGATTCTCGACAAGAAGCCGACGATGCCGGGGTACTTGCGACGGCGTGAGCGTCCGTGGTTTCGCAAGGCGTATGCGCTGCTGGCCCGGCTGCGGCTGCGGTAGCGCTGGGCTTCGGCTTTCGGGCTTCGGGATCGGCTTTCGGGCCTCGGCAATCTCCATATGGGGGTCCTGGCACCGTTTGCTCGACGTCTGCCTTCTCGCTTCCCGCTCTGGGAAACAGGTCATCGACTTTCTTGTCGTAGGGGTATACCCCCCTCCCCCCTGATCTATTGGAATCTTCATGTTAGGGTCACTTTTTGAAGTAATCCTAGGGCTGCAACAACTTACGGGCAAAATCTTGACAGCATAGGATTTAGCTTCGCTCCTAACAGGAATAAATCGCATTCGCGCATTGCCTCCGCCAGGATGATCGGACGATGGGGCTGTGGATGGCAAGGTTAGATATCACAGGGGTGCTGTGGATCTCTCAGAGCCCCGAGTCGTGCTTTTCCCGATTGTCGCAACGATTTAAAAGCGGTCGTTGGTGTCGATGTTGAAGCCGAGGTAGGCGTTGACTTCAACTGGCTGGGTGCCGCGCATGGCCGGGCGGAATTTCCAATTAGGTAAGGCGGCCAGAATCTTGGCGGTCATCCCGGCCGGACCGGGCTCGAGAACCTGGAAATGCTGCAGCTTGCCAGAAGTATCGAGTGTGCACTTGATCACTACGCGGGCGTGCGGAAGGTTGGCGGGCAAATCGGTGGCATAGCCTCGGGGGCCGACAAGGGCTCCGGTCGACGATCCGGCAGGAGTGTGCGGGACGGGGTTGACTTCGGCAAATTGCATCACGACCATGCCGAGCGACGTGTCCACGTACACGGTGTAGTTGTCTCCCGGGAGCTTCCCGTAGAAATCAAACGCGCCGCCGGAGCGTGAGGTGGCAACGATGGTGATGGCCGCTCCGTCCTTCGGCATTGCCGGAGAATGTCCGGGAGTGGTTGGAGCGCTAGCGTTGCCGTCCGCTCCGAAGCTGGGCAGATTGACGACGTAGGTGCTGCCACCGCGAACGTCGACGCCAGGCACGGCTGGAGAGCCGGTGGGAGCGCTGCCGGCGCCGCCGGGACCGGGAGTGGGAGAGATTCCACCACGGGCGCCGGCGTCGGACCCTACGCCAGTTGCCGTCTTGTCTGCGCCTGAGCCTGCTCCGGACTTATCTCCAGTCAAGCCGCTGCCGGAGCCCTCACCGTGACCGATGCCTGCGCCTCCGCCGGAACCGCCCAGGCCCGGCTTGTCGCCACCGGAGGGTGACATGGCCAGCGAACCCTTGTTGCCACCCGGCATTCCGACCGTGGAACCAGGTTGGGGGGATAACACTACTCCGGAACCGCCATTGCTTCCTCCCCCGCCGGGAGGAGCGAGCACCGAGCCGGAGTCGCCGGGACCGCCGAGGCCGTTGCCCTTTCTGCCGGAGCCGGAGAGCGTGCCTGAGCCGATTGATGGAGGCGGCGGAACTACGTTGCTGGCCAGTTGCGTGCCGTTGCCGGGAGCGGCAGAGTTTCCGGGTCCGGATGGAGAACCCTGGCCTGGGCCTGAGGCTCCGACTGATGGAGGCGGAGGGATGACGTTGGAAGTGCCGAGGGACGATCCTCTCGCTCGAGCGGGGGACGAACCTCCTGCTGCGCCGGAACCTGAGATCGACGGTGGAGGGGGAACGACGTTGTTAGCGAGAGAGCCGCCTGGGGCGGTTCGAGCGGTTCCTGAAGCGCCTGCTGAGGAGGGCGGAGGCGGTACAACATCCTGGGTGCCGAACAGTTTGCCGATGACGGTGCTTACGAACGATCCATTTGCCTGCGTGGGGGGTGGGGGGACGACGGCGGCTGAGGGATCGGCAGCGCTGCCGCTTTCCAGCCGGCGAAGATCATGTGCGGAATCGGCGGAGGGGGGTGGCGCGACCACGGATGGTGCGGGCAGGTTGAGTTTTGCATTACGTGAAGTCTCGCGCTCCGGGGCGGAAACTGGAGGAGGCACGACCGCATCGTTGTTCATCTGCACTCGGGTGGACGAAACTTCGCGGCTGACAGCTGAAGGAGCGGGTGGAATTACGGCGGAATCCAAAGCAGGTGCAGCCGAGGTGCGTTCCCGGGAGAGCCTGGGAGCTGGCGCGATGATGCTGGGGTCGAGAGCGGGTGCGACGAGCGTGTGGTCAGAGCGGACGCTGGGCGCCGGAGGAACGACTGCGGCATCCAGCGCAGGAGTGGACCGTGACTTGTCTGAAGAGACGTTGGGAGCAGGCGGAACGACAGCGTCGAGCGTGAGTCCGCGGCGGGATTGATCGCGAGCGACGTTAGCCGGCGCGGGAGCGACTACGTTAACGGGAAGACGGGGCGCAGTCAGCGAAGAGTGCAGGCCTTCGGATGGAGGCGGGCCCGGGTTCGGTGCCGGCTTGGCCTTGAAAGCTAGCAGGTTTGCTACCGCTCCGGCGGTGGACGGGAGTTTAAGGTCGGGAGCGTCGACAACTCTTGGTGAGAGGGAGCCTCCGCGGGCTACGTGGATCGTTTGAGTTCGGTGATGCGCTTCGTGACCACCGGCGCGGCCGGAGGCTCCGGCCTGAGCGCCGCCGAGGTCTTCAGTGCGGGGCAGTTCGTCGCCGGAGTAGTAGATGACTTCGTAGGGACGTACCCTGGGCGCCGCGTAGGGACGGAGGTGGGCAATCTTTCCGGGAAGAATGATGACGACGAACAGCAGGAATGCCTGCAGCAACATTGCGGCGATCATCCCCCGATATGGGGAGATGCCATTGGGAGCTTCGCCGGCCAGGCGCGGACCGGAGCGGGCAAAGGCGGGGCGGATGGAGGTGACGAAGCCCTGCCAGCGAGGGGTCCACTCAATGAGCAGCCTGGGCTCGTCGTGCAAGTAGATCGCGTTTTCGAGTTGGAGTGTAGTGGTCACCGAAAGTTTGTCATCCGAGGGCTGAAGCCCACGTTCCGATTTTCAGCCGGCAGCGGCACGGCTGGAAGCCGCGCGTTTTCAGGGCATGGCTGAGAACCGCGAGGTCTAGATGTCCCCCTTTATGCTGATCTCAATTCTATCGCCTAGAGCGGTTCCTGTTGAGACTACGGTGTTTTGCGGCAACTCCAAAACTGAGGCTGCACGCAGGCGGACAGGCGCGAACCGCCAGGGCTGCAGGGCGCGTTCGAGATGGACCACGGTGCCAGCGGGGTCGAGATATACCACGTCGATAGGGAATCGCATAGCTAGAGTATGAACGCCCCGGCAGGGTCGAATCCAGAGGCCGCAGCCGTTACGGAAGTCATCTTGAGAGGCTCCGAGGAGGCCGCGAAACCGGGACCAGTGCGTCTGGGCCACGGCCAGGCTGGTGGCGAGATGGAGCTGACGAGTCTGGTTGAACGCCTGGCCGCGCGGAACCAATCCGGGCATGACGACTCCTGATTTGCTCTCTGCTTGGATGTCCCTCAACCGCTTCTGACTACGCGCACATTATTACGCGTAGATTATTTTGAAACGAGGGAGTGATAGGCCTGAATGAGCGCCGGACCAATGGTGACGAAGAGGAACGGTACCAAAATGAAAATTACCAGGGGAGGGACCATCTTGATTGTAGTCTTGGCGGCCTGTTCTTCCGCGCGCTGACGGCGGGCGGTGCGCAAAGAGTCGGAGTGGACGCGCAAGGCTTGAGCCACACTGGTGCCGAAGCGATCGGTCTGGATGAGAGTGCCCACGAGAGAGCGAATGTCATCGACGCCGGTGCGGTCGACGAGATTGCGCAGGGCTTCGGCGCGGGGCTTGCCGGCGCGCATCTCGAGATTGACGAGATGAAATTCGTCGCTGAGGTCGGGATGGGCGTGGTGCAAGTCTTTGCCGACGCGCATCAGGGCCTGGTCGAGGGCTAATCCGGCTTCGACGCAAATTACGGTGAGGTCAAGAGCGTCGGGCAGGGCAATGCGAATGCGCTGCTGGCGGTCTTTAATCATGCGCTTCAGGAAAAAGCGGGGGATGAAGAAACCAAGTGCGGGGACGCAGACCAACAGGCTCAGGCTGCTGAAACCCGAGAAAGCGAGGACTCCGGCCAGGCCGACAGCCGCTAGTAGCAAGCGGGCTCCGAAATAATAGCTGGAGTGGCGCGATTCGCGAAGTCCGGCCTGGATCAGCCACCCGCGGGTGCGGGAGACGTCAGAAGGCGACATGGGAATCGCCCGGCTGATGGGATCGAGCGCCTGCTCGAGACGTTCTTTTATTTTTATTGCAGGCTTTTCGGGAGCCTGGGTGATCTGGCCGCCGAGAGCGCGCAGGCGAGCTCCCAGCACGGAACTGGGTGTCACTACGGCCGCGCCGAAGGCGAACACCACCAGCACGACGGTGACAAATACGACGATGGCCAGAATCATTAACGGCATCTTTAAACCTAGTTGCTCAAGCTTGGTCGTTAGATGTTACTTGCTAAACGCTACTCGTTAAACACTGCTCGTAAAGAATTGGTCCTTAAACCTGAATCTTAATAATCTTCCGGATCACGAAGTAGCCAATGGTTTGCAGGGCGATGCTGACCACCAGCAGAGTATGTCCGATTGGGTCGTAAAAGAGTGGCCGGACAAACTCCGGACTGAAGACCGCAAGAATCGCCACTACGGCCGGCGGCATACCCATCAGCAAGGCCATGGTAAGGCGTCCCTGGGCGGTGTGAACTCGCACCTGACGCTGAATCTTGAAGCGCTCGCGGATGACGTAGGACAAATTGTCGAGAATTTCGGCGAGGTTGCCACCGGTTTCGCGCTGCAGCATGACGGCGGTGACGAAGAACTTCACGTCCACGAGGGGGACGCGCTCGGTGAGATTCATGAGGGCGTCGCGGACCGGCATGCCGAATTTCTGCTCTTCATAGAGCTTGCGGAATTCGCTGGCCAGGGGCTCGGTGGTTTCGTTGGAAATCATTTCCAGAGCGGTGGTGAAAGCGTGTCCGGCGCGAACGGCGCGGGCTAGAGTGTCGATCGCTTCTGGGAAAAGCTCTTCGATTTTTTCGAAGCGCTTCTGACGCCGATAGGAGACAAGTGCATAGGGAAGGAATGAGCCGATGATCAAGGCAGCCCAGGTGATGGCAGGATTGCGGCTCCAGACGAGAGCCGTGAACGCTACCAACGCACCGGAGAGCAGACACAGAACGAGAAAATTGCCGGCGCGAAATTTCATACCGGCCTGGAGCAGCGCCTCCTGCATTGCCGAAACCCGGGCGGAGCGGCGCAGTAGACTGTCGAGTGCGGGAATCTGGCTGAGTTGCTCGTCGCGCAGCAAGGCGAGTTCTTCGTCAGGCTCGCGTTCGGGCGCTTTCTGCACGGTCGCAAGACGATCTTTGATGAGGCGGGCCTGGGCGCGGCGACTGTCGAACAGAGACAAGACGGCGAAGATTGCCAGGGCAACTACGACGAACACGAGAAACGCAATTAACAAGGCGGACATAAACTAATAGCTCTCTACTCCCAGGTTCTCAGCGTCTTCAAATCTCAGTCTTCGATTCAAACAGTGCCGGGCGCAGCCGCGTGCCCGCGTTGGCCAACCGTTCGGCAAACTGAGGGCGGATTCCGGTGGCGCGGAACGCTCCCCTGACCTTGCCGTTTTCGTCGAGCCCGCGCCGGTCAAAGACGAAAATGTCCTGCATGATAATGGATTCGTTGTCCATGCCAGTGACCTCGGAAACCGAGGTGACTTTGCGCGTGCCGTCGGACAATCGGGCAACTTGCACGACGGCGTGGATGGCGGAAGCAATCTGATGGCGTACAGCGCGCTCAGGAATGTTGAGGTTCGCCATGGAGACCATGTTCTCGACTCGGGCCAGGGCGTCGCGCACGGAGTTGGCGTGGACCGTAGTGAGGGAACCTTCGTGGCCCGTGTTCATGGCCTGCAACATGTCGAAGGCTTCTTCGCCGCGGACTTCGCCGACGACGATGCGGTCTGGCCTCATACGGAGGCTGTTGATGACGAGCTGGCGCTGGCGGACGGCGCCTTTGCCTTCGATGTTGGGAGCGCGGGTCTCCAGGCGCACCACGTGCTCCTGCTTGAGCTGCAGTTCGGCGGCGTCTTCAATGGTGACGATGCGCTCGACGTTGGGAATGTAGCCGGACAGGACGTTGAGCAATGTGGTCTTACCGGCGCCAGTGCCGCCCGAGATCAGCAGGTTCAATTTCCCTTTCACCATGGTGGAGAGAAGTTCGAGCATAGGCTCGGTAAGGGTGTGGTTCTCGATCATGTTGCGGGCGGTGACCGGGTCGCGCCCGAAACGCCGGATGGACAGACAAGCGCCGTCCAATGCGAGAGGAGGAATAATGGCATTTACACGGGAACCGTCAGGCAGGCGAGCGTCCACCATGGGAGAAGATTCATCGACGCGGCGGCCCACGCGAGAAACGATGCGCTCGATGATCTGCATGAGGTGCTGGTTGTCTTTGAAGGACAAGTCGGGCATCAATTCCAGCTTGCCCGCCCGCTCGATGTAGATCCGGTCAAAACGGTTGACCAAAATATCGGAGATGGAGTGATCCTTGAGCAGGGGTTCGAGCGGACCGAGGCCAAAGATTTCGTCGAGAATCTCGCGCGAGAGGCGCTCGCGCTCGGCGAAGCTGAGAGGAACGACCTCGCTATTGACCGAGTTGCGGATGAGGGCGAGAACTTCTTCGCGAGCCGAGTCACCGGTGTTGCGGCCCAGTTTCTCGAGGTCAAGGCGGTCAAGGATTTTGCGGTGCAGGTCGGCCTTTACCTGCTGGTACGCGTTGTGCTCGAAGATCTGCGGATTGGCCATAAAGTCTTATAAGGAAGCGAGCCAAACGCGCGATTCTTGTGTCGCAAAGAGCGCGACACATCGCGCGGCTCCTTCGCGAGACAAAAGCGTCTCGCTCAGGATGACAAAACTGCACCGCTACGTACCTAACCCTATACCGTTCTAAACCTAATACTGTCTTGAGCCTGTACCGTCTTGAACCTATACCGTTTTGAACAAGGACCAGGCAGAACGTTTTACATCGACGTCGTTGCGGGTCAATTCCTGTGCCAACCCGGAAAAGCAGCGGGCAATCTCCGTGTGGCTTTGCTCCATCACCGGCGTGCCGCGGTCGATGGCGGAGGAGATGGCGAAGTATTGATTGGGGACGCGCCACAACAATTTGACTCCGGCAGCATTCTCGGCATCCGCTTCGGTGAAGCCCGGCACCTTACGGAAGCGGTTGAGGACCAGGCGCAGGCGTTCGCGGTTGCCGGTTTCTCCGAGGTACTGTTGCACGCGAGCGGCGCTCCACAGGGAGGCGACATCGGTGCAGGCCACAAGCAGGACGCACTCCGAGAGATTGGCGACCAGGCGGCT
>DATHMS010000063.1:0-5200 GCA_035486795.1 Candidatus Sulfotelmatobacter sp.
TGTTGAGCGCAAGTCGCTGATCCTCACCGACGAGGAAAAGAAGGTGACCGCGTACCACGAGGCCGGACACGCGCTGGTTGCCGCAAAGCTTCCGGGCTCCGATCCGGTGCACAAAGTCACGATCATCCCCCGCGGAATGGCGTTGGGCGTCACCATGCAGTTGCCCATCGACGACCGCCACAACTACACCCGCGAATATTTGAAGACCGATCTCGCAATTCTGATGGGCGGCCGTCTCGCCGAAGAGTTGTTCCTGAACCAGATGAGCACCGGCGCGGGTAACGACATCGAGCGGGCTACCGAAATGGCGCGCAAGATGGTCTGCGAGTGGGGCATGAGCTACCTTGGCCCGCTGACCTTCGGCAAGAAAGAAGAGCAGATTTTCCTTGGCCGCGAGATCAGCCAGCACCGCGACTACAGCGAAGACACCGCTATCAAGATCGACGGCGAAGTCCGCAAGCTGGTGAACCAGGGATACGAAACCGCGAAGAGCATTCTGGAAGGCAGTCGCGACACGCTGCAGAAGATTGCGGCAGCTTTGCTGGAACGGGAAGTGCTGGATGCTTCCGAAGTGCTGCTGCTGGTGGATGGCAAGGAACTGCCTCCGATGAAGTCTCCTTCGAAGCCGGATGAGGGCGTGCAGCAGGTATTGAAGCCGGAGCCGGGACGGGGGATCGTAAAGGGCGGCGAGAGTCCTGCACGCGCCTGAAAATCAGTTTTCGGTTGTCAGTTCAGTCGAGGGCGGCCTAGCGGCCGCCCTTCGATTTTGTTGCTCGGAAATTATCCGTTCACGATTTTCATCATGTGTTCGGGATAGCGGTCGCCGGCGGCTGCGCCGGTGGGGAAGATCTCTTCGATGCGCCGCAGGTCTTCCTTTGTTAGCGTCATGTCGATTGCTGCTACGTTCTCCTCCAGATATTTGCGACGCTTGGTGCCGGGGATGGGGATGATGTTCTTGTCCTGTGCGAGCACCCATGCCAGAGCCAGCTGGGACGGTTTGCAGCCTTTCTCCTTCGCGATTTGCTCGACTCGGCGGACGAGGTCGAGATTCCTCTGGAAGTTTTCGCCCTGAAAGCGCGGAGAGAACCTGCGATAGTCGTCGGCGGGAAAATCCTCGAAACGCTTGAATTGGCCGGTGAGAAAACCCCGACCCAGCGGGCTGTAGGCGACGAAACCGATACCGAGTTCGCGGCAGAGGGACAGGAGTTCGTCTTCCGGATCGCGGCTCCAGAGCGAGTATTCCGTTTGCAGGGCGGTGATGGGATGGATTTCAACGGCGCGGCGAAGCGTTTGCGGCGAGGCTTCCGAAAGGCCGATGTGGCGAATCTTGCCTTCCTGCACAAGCTGCGCCATTGCCGCAACCGTTTCTTCGATCGGAGTGGCAGGATCGACACGATGCTGGTAATAAAGGTCGATCGTGTCAACTCCGAGCCGGCGCAAACTTGCCTCGCAGGAGCGGCGGACGTAATCGGGTTTGCCGCTGACGCCGCGTGTGGCGGGGTTTGCGGGGTCGCGAACGATTCCAAACTTCGTGGCCAGGATGACCTGATCGCGCTTGCCTTTGATTGCGCGGCCTACCAACTCTTCATTTATGTAGGGTCCGTAGACGTCTGCGGTGTCGAGGAAGTTGATGCCGAGTTCGAGAGCGCGGTGAATGGTGGCGATGGATTCATCGTCATCGCGAGGACCGTAGAACTCCGACATACCCATGCAGCCAAGGCCTTCGGCTGAAACTTTCAGGCCGCTATTTCCTAGTTCACGAAACTGCATGATGGCTCCTGGCAAGAATGAATGGCGCGGGCTTTCACGGCAGCCCGCATGTTTTAAGAGATGCACGACCTTTGAGTAGTGGCTCAGTAAGTTGAGAAGTAACTTTTTGAGAGTCCGGGGGCGGAACCGTGCATCATTTATCTGCTGTAGTCACTTTCTAGAATTGGCGGAATCCATGAGCGAAGTTCCCACCTGGTTTGAACGCAAGTTCGAGTTTTCATTTCCTGTGGAGCTGCGTCCGAATTTGCTGGCGCGCCTGCGCGGCACCCCGATACGGCTGGAAGAGTTGCTGCGCGGGCGTTCTCGGGAAATCCTGAACAGGAAGCCACAAGATAAGTGGTCGGCCCAGGAACATGCTGGACATTTGCTTGATCTCGAGCCGCTATGGTTGGCGCGCGTGGGCGACTACGTGGCGGGAAGCACGCAGCTCACCGTGACAGACTTGCAGAATCGAAAAACCGACGAAGCGAACTACAACGCACAGCTACTCGATACGATTCTGGCTGGGTTCCGCAGCGCCAGAGCAAAACTGGTGACCCGCGCGGGCGAAGTAGATTCCTCGCTGTTTTCGCAAGCCATTCCGCATCCGCGGCTGAAGATGCCGATGCGGCTGGTCGATCATCTTTATTTTGTTGCCGAACACGACGATCATCATCTGGCGCGAATCTGGGAACTGATTAACGGACCATGACTGCTAAATCATGGTTACTGAATCATGATCAGTGGCTTGGTGCGAGCTATGACTTCACCGATTTGTACTGCCGGCACCTTTGCCGCGTTGAGCGAGCGGACAAGCTGCGCCGAGTGCTCGGACGCGACCGAAATCAGAAGGCCACCTGCGGTCTGGGGATCGAAGAGGAGCGTTCTCAAGTCTTCCGGAACTCTGTCGTCGTATCCCACGACACATTCCGCAAAATCGCGGTTGTTGTTTAGCCCGCCCGGAATGTAGCCAGCGCGAATGCAATCCAGAGCTCCGGGGAGAACGGGGATATCTTTCGAAGAAAATCGCAACGCGACGTCGCTTGCCAAAGCCAGTCCGCGGGAGTGCCCGATCAGACTAAAGCCGGTGACATCGGTCATGGCGTGAATGTGGAATTCTCCTTGCCGAATTACTTCTGCGGCTTGCTTGTTTAACGTGGTCATCGAGTCGACGGCGGCATCGATCCACGCGGGCTCTGCTTTTCCTCTCTTGATCGCAGTAGAAATCACGCCTGTGCCCAGCGACTTAGTGAAGAGGAGAGCGTCGCCCGGCTGGGCGCCGGCGTTGCTGAGGACTTTTTTCGGGTGGATGAGTCCGGTCACGGCGTATCCGAACTTGAGTTCATCATCGCGAATACTGTGGCCGCCGATAACGAAGCATCCGGCCTCGATCATTTTCGAGAGACCGCCGGCGAGGATGCGCTCCAGAATGTCCAGGTCAGCCTTTTCCGGGAAGCAGACCAGCGCGAGGGAAGTGATGGGACGGCCGCCCATGGCGTAGACATCGCTCAACGCATTGGTCGCTGCGATCTGGCCGAAGACGTAGGGATCGTCCACGACCGGCGTGAAAAAGTCTACGGTTTGCACCAGCGCCTGATCGGGCGCGATTTGATACACTCCGGCGTCGTCGGCGTGGTCGAAGCCGACTAGAACGTTGGGGTCGTGTTGCCGGGCTAATTTCCCAAGCACCGTGTCCAGCGCCGCTGGACTCAGCTTGGAAGCTCAACCCGCAGCTTTTACCGACTCCGTCAGGCGGAATGGCTTTACTTCGGCCATGAAAGGCATTCTACTGGAACGCATCGAGAGCAGGAGCCTATCCAGTGGACGAAAAACCCAAGTATGTGGAGATTCAACCATGCTCGCGTAAGCAACTGGAGGAAGCGTTCGCGGGCGATGATGAAAACGCCATTTGCAACGCCATGTATAGTGCTGCGCAACACGAGCCCGATTGGCGCTGGGCGCAGGGGAAGTTGCTGAAGTTCTTAGGTCACCGGTCGCTCCTGATCCGGTCGACTGCGATCAACGCGCTGGGCGAACTTGTTCTCTTCCGTGGTCACGTAGATCTCGTGGTGCTGCTGCCAGAGATTCATAAGCTGGAAGGTGACCCTGCCCTTGCCTCTTTTGTGAGCGATTACTTGGAAGACATCGAGACCCGCGTGACGATTCACTGACTAGCTCGTGGGTGCGGCTACTTCGCCGCGACATCGGTGACCTGGATGTCGGGATACTGACGGTTCCACTGGGCGGAGATGCTCTCGAAGGTCAGCCGAAAGGTTTTGCTTTGACCAGGGCCTAGCGGCGAGACGCTGAAGTCGACCGCTTCGGGATAGGGACCCGTGGTTTTCAGCACTTGCATAGGGATATCTTCGCGTTGAGCGAGTTGTCCCATGTCATCTTTAAACAGGACTTGAACGATGACATGGGTGATGGTCTTGTCGCCTGTGTTGGTGATGGTTCCATCGACGTAGCTGACGGTGGCTCCAACGAAGTTTTCAGCGGCGCTCATTTTGAAGTCGGAGAGCTTGAGGCTGGCGGCGTAGGGAGGCGGTCCGGATGCAGCTTTGGGCTGACTGCGAAGCAGGAACGCGAAGACGACGGCGATGACAATAACGACCGCGACGGCGATGGCGATGGTGCGCTTGCTCGAATCGCGATCTTCGACTACCGGAGTTGGTTGAATCAGGCCGCCCATGCCAGTCGATTGTACTCTGGACCTCAATTGCGGGTCTTTGACGCGCTGGTCTTGAAGAACGCGGCCAGGAAGAGCACTCCGAATAGCACGTCGACGCCGCCGAGCGCGAGATCCTGCGGATGCAGGCGATTCTGCAGAAAGAGCACGAGCAGGGTAGCTCCGTAGCCGAACTTCTCGAGCACGGAAGGAATCATCATTGGTCGGAGGCGTACCGGATCTTTCGCGATTACGAAGAATGCTATCTGGAAGGACAATCCCACGCTGACGAAGCCATAGTAGAACGCGGGATGAGTGACCGGTGGCGGATCATTGCGGCCGATCATATCGAATATGAAATAAAGAGGCGTCAGCACAAACACGCCCCAGATGGCGGCGATCCAAAAGACGATCTTGGCGAATTTCATATTCCGCTTATATTAGTCGCGATTATTCGCCGCCGACGGTGAGGCCATCAATGCGCAGTGTGGGCGAGGCGACCGAGCCGCGGAACTCGAGATCGCTGGCGATCTCGGAAATGTTGAAGAACATCTCTTTGAGGTTTCCGGCCACGGTGATCTCTTCGACTGGGTAGGCGAACTCTCCACCAGAGATCCACAAGCCTGAGGCGCCGCGGGAATAATCCCCGGTCACCAGGTTGGCGCCGTGGCCGAGGAACTCGGTTACGTACAGGCCTTCCTTGACATCGGAAATCATCTGCTTCGGCGTTCTGGTTCCGGGCTGCAGGAAGTAGTTGCCAGGGCCGATGCCGGGCGTGCCGGC
>DATHMS010000064.1:0-7915 GCA_035486795.1 Candidatus Sulfotelmatobacter sp.
TGAGGCGCTAGCATTTGACTTTTCACCGCTCCGCCCGGTAGATTCCTCTCTCCACTATTTTCAGTTCTTTGAAATGTTCTTCGGTTTGCGCGTCTTTGCTTTGTGGCAAAGACAGGGAAGCGGGTGCAATTCCCGCGCTGCCGCGCAACTGTAAGCGAGAACATAGCAGCCGGTCACTGGGAGCGATCCCGGGAAGGCCGTCTGCAGAATTCGGATACTCGTTTGGCACTGGCAAATTGTCGTAATGGACGATTGCTAATTGCGCTAAACGTATCCTCACTCGCAAAGCCAGGAGACCGGCGTAAACCGTCCACCTTAACCCCTTTCGCGTGAAAAGGAGGATGGTTATGCGCGCACTTCTCGCCTCGTGTTTAATCTTCATCGCTCTCGCGGCAGCCTCCGCTGCCGACCTCAAAGTCAAAGTAGTGGACCCTCAATCCGCTGCCGTCTCCGGCGCACAAGTGTCTCTTCTCTCGAAATCGAGTGACACTCCTCTGAAGATTTCCACCACTTCCGCCGAGGGAAGCGCCAATTTCGGCGAGTTGACCTCCGGCAACTATCGGGTTCAAATCCTCGCTCCAGGCTTCGCTCCGCAGACCGAGGATGTCGCCTCCGGCCATCCCGAAGTCATCACGGTCCAACTGCATCTCGCCACGGCGTCGGAGACGGTAGTCGTGACGGCAACTAGAACTCCAGTGCCCGCCGGAGAAACCGGTGCCAGCATTTCAACTCTGGAGAACGAGCAACTCGAAACCATGCGGCCTACAGCAGCCGATGATGCCGTCCGTTTTCTCCCCGGCGCCGTGGTAAATACCGCCGGCCAGCGCGGTGGGCTCTCTTCCCTGTTTGTGCGCGGTGGTGATTCCACCTACAACAAAGTGATTGTCGACGGCGTCACCATTAACGAACCAGGTGGCACTTTCGACTTCGGCACGCTGCCTCTCACCGAAGCCAATCGCATGGAATTCCTCCGCGGCGCGCAAAGCACTCTCTACGGCTCCGACGCCATGACCAGCGTAGTTCAGGTCTGGACCCGCAACGGGAGCACTCCCACGCCGGAACTACGCTTCGGCGCCGACGGCGGCAACTTCTCAACTGCCAACGGCTACGCGTCTGTTGCCGGAGCAAACGGCCGTTTCGACTACGACCTCTTCGGCGATCAGTTCAATACCAACGGTGCCGGCATCAACAACGCCAACTCCGATTCCCTGGAAGGCGTCAACACTGGAGTTGCGCTAAGTGATGAAGTCTCTCTCCGCCTGCATGTGCGCCACTCCAACAGCCACACGGGACTTCCCGGTGAATGGAGTTTCAACGGCGATCCTCTTATGCCGCCCGATCCCAGCGAATGGGCCCAGCTTAACAGCCTGCTGGGCAGCGCCGAGCTCGTCGTGGCAACTCCGCCCGGCTGGCGGCACAGTTTGACTGCCTTCGATTATCTCTACCGCTACAACGACGTGAACCTGAATGGCGATCCTGCGCGCATCAGTCCCGTTTTCGGCCAGATCGATTTTCCAGCTCACGAGTACGATCACATCAATCGCGTGGGCTTCGAATATCAGGGCGATTATTCCGAGCGAACCTGGGCCCACACCACCTTCGGATATCGCCTCGAAAACGAAAACGGCGTTGTTGGCGATCTGGATTTCCCTCCCTCGCCGTCCGGCCAGCGTTTGAACCAGGATGCATACCTGCAACAGCAGCTGACCTGGGGCAGGCTTTCGGCCGTCGCGGGCGGGCGTTTCGTTCATAGCAGCGTGTTCGGCAACACCGGCGTACCGCGCGTCGCGCTCACTCTGCTGGCTCTGAACGGTGGAGAGACTTTTTCAGGAACGCGCCTGCGCTTCTCCTACGCCACAGGATTCAAGGAGCCTCGCCTCGAAGAGACCTTTGCCGGGCCCCCTTATTCCGTCCCGAATCCCGGCCTCAAACCGGAGCGTGTCCGCGCGTTCGAAGCGGGCATTCGGCAGGATTTTTTCCGCGGAAAATATGTCTTCAATGCCACTTACTTCAACAATCTGTTTCACGACCAGATCAATTACGAGACGGTCAACCCAACCACCTTTGTCGGCGAGTACTTCAACGTCAACGAGGCGTTTGCGCAAGGCGCAGAGGTGGAACTGCAGGCCAAGCTCCGCAGCCGGCTGCTGCTCTCGACCGCGTACACCTATACTTCCACAGAGATTCTTGACGATCCCGCTCCCATCGATTCGCTCTACAATCCGGGCCAGCCTCTCCTGCGGCGTCCCAAGCATTCCGCCACCACGCTGCTGTCTTATCTCGGCAGCCGCTGGGGCACGAACCTGAGTGGGAGCTTCGTCGGCCGCCGCCCCGACGACGACTTCGACGGTTTTGGCATCAACCACGCCGCTGGCTATCTCCGCGTCGATCTCGGTGGCTGGTATGCCATCAATCACCGAGTCACCGCATATGCAAATATCGAAAACGCCCTGGACCGCCGCTACAACGAAGTCGTAGGCTATCCGTCCCTGCCCATCAACTTCCGCGCCGGCTTCCGCTTCCGCATAGGAGGCGAATAACAACGCGCGGGATAAACAAAAAGGCGCGAGTCGAAACTCGCGCCCTAATCAAATTCACTCGTAGAGACGTTGCTTCCAACGTCTTCCTAGCGGTTGGCAAAGAAGTAGCAGCAACGTCGAAACAACCGGCAGCACAGTGCCCTAACTAACCTTCTCCGGTTCCCTCACCATCGCAATCGGCATCGATGCCGCCATCTTCCCGCCAAAATACTTCGTCCGTGCCAGCATCAGCTTCTCAATGTCAACCCCGCTCAGCGGCTGTTGCCGTCCCAGCAGGTGCGTCACCAGCGCAATCTGCGCAAAGTGTTCCACGGTTTCCATCTTCATGTAGGCGTGCTCAATCGTGTCTCCGTAAGTAACCACGCCGTGATTCGACATCAGGATGGCGTCATAGTGCGGCACGTACGGCTCCAGCGTCTTCGCCAGCTCCGACGTCCCCGGCGTCCCGTAACGTGCCAGCGGAATGCATCCCAACCCCATCACCACTTCACACACCAGTGGCTCGGTCAGCGCCATGCCCGCGGCCGCGAATCCCGTCGCCGTCGGCGGATGCGCATGCACAATCGCCTGAATGTCAGGCCGCGTGCGGTACACCAGCAGGTGCATCCCAATCTCGCTGGTCACGTTCCGCCGCCCCGCCACTCGCGTGCCCTCTAGGTTCACAATCACCATGTCCCGGGCTCGCATCGCTCCCTTGCTCACGCACGTCGGCGTCACCAGGATCCGCTCGTCATCCAGCCGAACCGACAGATTCCCGTCCATCGCCGCCACAAACCCGCGCTCGTGCAGCATGCGCCCGTAGCGAACAATTTCTTCCCTCTGTTTCCGTTCAGCGGACATGGAAGTACTCTCTTAGGGGAGTGACGAAAAAGCGGCAAAAGCTACAGCCCCCGCATAGTACCGCACTTGGCACGAACAGACAAACAAATTTACCAAACGGATAGGCACGTTTCCCAAAGAAAAACGATAAACCATCCCGGTTTTGCGCCCCATCCTCGTCCTGCGTTCCCCCTATAATCGGACACCGTGTTGGTTTCCGATTTCCATTTCCACCTTCCCGACGAGCTGATTGCCCAGGAGCCTCTCGCCGCCCGTGACGGATCCCGTCTCCTTCACCTGCAACGTACCAGCGGCCACTATTCCGATCGCTTGTTCGGCGACTTCCCCGATATGCTGCGGCCCGGCGATCTCGTGGTCTTCAACAACACTCGCGTCTTTCCCGCCCGGCTCTACGGCCGCCGCGAAGGCGCCCGCGCTCAACCCGTCAGCCAGCGCAACCCCGCAGCCCGCGACTTCCTTCACGGCCGCATCGAGGTTCTGCTCACCCGGCAGCTCTCTACCGATCCCAACGATTGGGAATGCCTGGTTCGTCCCGGCCGCAAAATCGGCGTCGGCGAGCGCCTGTTCTTCGGCGAGAAAGACGAGCTGCAAGCTGAAGTCCTGGCCCGCGCCGAGTTCGGCGAGCGCCGTATCCGCTTCCAACCCTCCTTTCAGACCCCGAACGATTTCTTCGCTGCCCTCGATCGCATCGGCCATATCCCGCTCCCACCCTACATTGCCCGCCCCGACTCTTCTCGCGATCGCGAGCGCTATCAAACCGTCTACGCCCAGCAGCGTGGATCGGTAGCCGCTCCCACCGCCGGCCTCCACTTCACTCAGGAAGTTCTCGACCGCATACGCCACCGCGGCATCGAGACCGCTGAAATCACGCTCCACGTCGGCCTCGGAACCTTCCAGCCAGTCCGCGTCGACCAGGTCGAAGACCACAAACTCCATTCCGAACCTTATTTCATCTCCACCAATGCCGCCTCCGCCGTCAATCGCGCTCTCCGCAACTCAAGTCGCATAATCGCCGTCGGAACCACAACGGTTCGAACTCTAGAACATGCGATTCGCGTCGGCGCAGGAACAATTGTCGCTGGCCCAGCCGCTGCCGACCTCTTCATCTACCCGGATCCCGAAACAGGTTTCGAATTCAAGGTGGTCAAAGCCATGCTGACCAATTTCCACCTGCCGCAATCGACTCTGCTAATGCTGGTCAGCGCCTTCGGAGGACGCGAAAATGTCCTGGCAGCCTACAAACACGCAGTCTCCCAACGCTACCGCTTCTACTCCTACGGAGACTGCATGTTCATAGAATGACTTGCCGCCCTCTGTGACCCTCCGTGCCCGCTGTGTTCAAGGTTTTTCCCAACAGTCGCCCAACCCCGGCTGCGTTATACTTTTCCGGGAGCACCCCATGGCCACCGCAATAAACCAGGTCCCGATCCAGGATTTCGTAGCCCAACTCCGCAAGTTCCCCGAAGCCGCGTTTGACCAGACCGAGCAACTCCGCAAGTTCTTGCAAGACAACCCGCTGAACCCCGATTCACTAGCCCCCTTTCTAACCTGGGACCGCCAGCACTACACCCGCAACCTGATCGATAAAACTCGCCTCTACGAGCTGCTAGCCATCTGCTGGGAAATAGGCCAGATCAGCTCCATCCACAACCACCGCGACCAGAACTGCTGGATGGCCGTTCCCATCGGCCGCCTGCAAGTAGAGAATTTTCACGTCGTGCATCAGGATCTCGCCCACGGCAAATCCACCATCGAGCCCACCGACATCGTCGAGATGAATGTGTCTCACCCCTGCGCCGTCGACCCCCTGGCTCCCGTCCACCGCGTCCTGAATCCCCGTGAATTCAATCAGCGCGCCGTCAGCCTCCACGTCTATTCCCGTCCGTTCGATACCTGCGTCGTCTACTCCGCCGAGCAGGGCACTTGCGGCGAGATCCAGCTCCACTACACGACCGAATACGGAAAACCAAGGTAACTTCCCCACTAGCCGACATTGTTGGCACAAGGTCTCCCTGCGATTAGCTTATGGAGAGGGAGGACCGACCGCATGCACCGGGTTTTCGGATGGCTTTTGATGGGTGTGGTTTTGATCGGAGGCTACACGTATTACCAAAATCGCTCTTCCCGACTGAAGGCGCAGACCTCCGAAGAATCCCAGGAGCCGGAACCGAAGCCTGACGCGCAAGACCCAGTCCCGACAACCACGGTCTTGGGACCAGTGGTGAGCCCGCTCGCGGAGTTTATGGAGAAGGCCAACCCACTGCAGAAAACAGAAGACCCGCCACCGCGGAAGCCGCATCACAGCGACCTCATTGCCCCATCACCCGTGGGTACCGGCACCGCTATCGTGCACAAGACGTTTGCCGTTACATCCACCGCGCAATTTCTCTTCCAGGTTCCGCCTCACGCTGCCAGCCCGCAGCTGCGTGGGACCTACCACTCGTTTGCCAAAAGCTCCGGCATCCAATCCGCCGACCAGGACGGAGACATCGATCTTCTCCTGATGAATGACCAGCAGTATTCTGACTTCCTCAGTGGTCGTCCCGCCGACGTGGTTTACTCAGTTGAAGCTTCCCACGATTCGGACGTGAGCCTGGGCCTTCCCGCCACTCGGGACCAGCCCGTGCAGTACTACTTGGTTTTTCGCAACAGTGCCAACAGCCCAGGTAAAAAGGTAGTCCAAGCCGATTTCCGCATAGACTTCTAACGAGTACACCAGCAGACGTAGAGACGTAGGTAGCTACGTCTCTGCCGCCAGCACCACACCGCCGGACCCACGCCACCGCAGCCCACTCCGGCTGCTAAACTACTCCCTTGCCCCCACGAACAAAATCCCGTCAACCGAAATCCACCCCCACGCCTTCCCCAACGCAATCGCCAGCCGCCGAAGCTCGCATCTTCCTCATCGACACCATGTCGTTCATCTTCCGCGCCTATCACGCCATGGCACGCCAGCGTTCCATGTCCACCAAATCCGGACTTCCCACCGCCGCCGCCTACGTCTTCGTCAACATGCTCCGCAAACTGCGCGACGATTTCTCGCCCCACTATCTGGCCGCTGTCTTCGACGTAGCCGCCAAGACTCACCGCGCCACACAAGCCGAAGCCATCACCACCGTCCGCAAGTTCGACATCAAGACTCAAACCTTCACCGAGGTCGAATACAAAGGCTACAAAGCCAACCGCGCCGCCATGCCCGAGGACTTAGCCCAGCAGATTCCCTACATCCGCCGTGCTCTCGAAGCCTACCGCATCCCCATTCTCGAACTGGCCGGGTTCGAAGCCGACGATGTAATCGGCACTCTGGCCCGCAAAGCCGCCGCCGCGAAGCATCCCGTCTACGTAGTCTCCAGCGACAAAGACATGATGCAGCTCGTCAACGACAATGTTCACATCCTCAATCCGCCCAAAGACAATCTCATCTGCGACGCTGCCAAAGTCGAAGAAATTCTAGGAGTCCCTCCCGAGCGCGTAATCGATATCATGGCCCTCCGCGGAGACTCGGTCGACAACATCCCCGGCGCCCCCGGCATCGGCGACAAAGGCTCGGTCGAAATCATCAAACGCTTCGGCACCGTCGAAGAAGCGCTCGACCGTGCCAACGAAGTAGAAAAGAAAACCTACCGCGAATCCCTCCAGAACAATCGCGACACCATCCTCTTCAGCAAAAGCATGGCGACCATAGACACCAACGTCCCGGTCGACTTGAATGTCGAGGCCATGCGCGCAGGCCAGCCCGATCTCGATCTCCTCCGCCAGCTCTTCACCGAACTGGAATTTACTTCGTTGCTGAAGGAATTATTGCCGGAAGTCCAGGTCACCGAAGCCCATTACGGCGAAGCCCAATCCCCGTCAGACATAGAGAGGGTACTAAACTCCGTGGCTCAGGAGGGCGCGCTAGCCATCGCAGTCGAGCAGGAAGAAACACGATCTCTTCTAGAAGCTGAAGAAGGAATCGAAGAAGAACCGCAATCAGGAATGCTCGCACTGACCGATGATGCGCCGTCTGCCCCCGAGCCGTCGGCCCGCCGAGCCGCCATCTCCGCGGCCGCAGGTTCGGCGACTATCGTCAAACTAGATTCCAGTAGCGCTGCCACAGAACTACGCGCCGTCCTCACCACCGCCGACACACCCAAGGCAATCCACGATTACAAAGCAGCGATTCACGCGCTCGATTCTCTCGGCATCCATCTGCAAGGCGTCGAGCACGATCCCATGCTCTACTCCTACCTGCTCGATCCCACCTATTCCTCGCATCGCCTCGCCGACGTAGCCCTTCGCCGCTTCAACCTCAAACTAAGCGGCGACCTGGCCGAAGCCGCCGACTTAACCGGCAGGCTGACAACGGCGCTACGAGAAGATGTCAGACAAGCAGGCCTAACCAGGCTCTACGCAGAAATAGATCTCCCGCTAGTCCCGGTTCTAGCCCGCATGGAGCAGGCCGGAGTAAAAATCGACACCGCCGCGCTATCGAAAATGTCGACCGAACTCGAACGCGAGATCACCGCCAAAGCGAAAGAAATCCACGAGCTTGC
>DATHMS010000065.1:0-35865 GCA_035486795.1 Candidatus Sulfotelmatobacter sp.
CCGGCCAGGCTTTTCATGGTTGTGAAGGACTTCTGCGCCTCCGACGGCACAGAAGCCACCGGAGACTTTTGCGCGTCGGACTGGGCGAAAGCCGCGGCAACGATCAGAACGAATAGAACGGAAAGTGCGATTCGTGATTTCATGGTCATTTCTCCTTAGTCTCTTTTCTCGATGTAGCTAGGCACTCGGTTCAACCTCTCAAGCTGCGAGGTTCGCTCGCAAACCAATCTTGGAAATGCGATCTTAAACATAGTGATATAGTTAACTATAACACTACATAAAATGCAAGCATTTTCTGGCTTCCCTCCCGCCTCCCTCAGCTATGAACTTTAAAATCAATCGCTTGCAAGCACGACAACGCGCAGGAATGCCAACTTGTGCTACTTGGCTCAGCTTCTTGGATGGCGTGATTTTCCCGTGGCGGGCGCGGGGGGCGGCGAGCGACACCCGTCAGGGGGCGTCAATTCTGTCTGACAGTTACGCTAAAGAAACACGCTTTTGACATCGTTCCATGAAGACGAGGAATATGGCCAGGAAAGAGCGATATATATTAGCCAGGAGAGAATATAAGATAAAACAGATTAGCTATGCTGCCTGCCCCGCCTTGGCTGCGGTGTTCGGCGAGTCCTGGGTGCGGGTCCAGGTGTAGCGCATGCGGTGGATCACAGTGAGCGTCGACAGCACTGCGATCACCCACAGCACTGGCGCCATGCGGTTAAAAAGGGCGCCGATGATTACCAGCACCAGCCGCTCCGGACGTTCCATGAAGCCCACGCGGCAGGATCCAATCAGCGATTCGGCGCGGGCGCGGGTGTAGCTCACCATGATGGCGCTGACCATGACGAAGGCAGTGAGCACCACATAGAAGAAGCGGTCGCCTCGCGCATAGAAGACGAGCAGGCCAAGAAACTGCGAGGCGTCACTGTAACGGTCGACCACTGAATCGAAGAACGCTCCGAAGCGTGTGACCCGGTTGGTGGCGCGGGCCACCGCCCCATCCACCAGATCAAAAAATCCTGAGCCTATGATGACCAGGCCAGCGTAGAAGAACAGGCGCTGTTGAGTCAGTGCTGTGGCCGAGCCGAAAAGAATTGCCGCCCAGGTGTTCACCACCAGTCCCATGAAGGTGAGCACGTTGGGATTGATGCGCGACAGTGCCAGCCAGCGGACGATGGTATCGAGCAGCACGCCGCAGGCGCGTCCGAAGGCGCTGGTCCAGCTCCTGTTAGGGGAAGAGGCAGACACTATGCGCCCGCCTTTTCGGGTTCGGCCTCGTCGTGGATCGTGGTCAGGGCTAGGATTTCAAGTTCGCGTTTGCCGTTGGGGGTGATGACGGTGGCCTCGTCGCCTACCTTCTTATTCAGCAGCGCGCGCCCGATCGGAGAGGTGGTCGAAATCTTGCCCGCGCCTACGTCCGACTCTTCGCTGGTGACCAGCTTATATTCGATCTCTTCCTTCTTTGAGCTGTCGAAGACCTTGACGGTGGAACCCAGGCCCACCTTGTCTTTCGGGATGTTGTTCATGTTAGTCAGCGACAGGTCGGCGAGGCGCTTGCCGAGCTGGCGGAAGCGCGCCTTGACGAATTCCTGGCGCTGCTTGGCCATGTGGTACTCGGCGTTCTCGCTGAGATCGCCGAGAGCTGCGGCCCGCTTGATTTCTTTGGGCAGCTCGTGAACCAGTTCGTGCTCGAGGGCGTCGACTTCTTCCTGCAGTTTCTTTCTGAGTTGATCGGTCATGCTAGTCAGGCCTGCGTGAGTTGGACCTTCTAGATTATAAACCTGTTGAGGGGATGGAGGAGTCGTGGGGACGCGTCCGGGGGAGCGAATCGCTTGAGTGTTCCAGTCGAAACATTACAGCGGTTTTAGTAGAGATTGTGCTGGGTGTTCCAACCGGAACATAGTGCTGAATGTTCCAACTGGAACATTTGTGCATGCAATAATGTACTTATCGAGTGATACGTACAAATGCCGCTAAGTGGAATGGATTGTGGGGGTTAGTAGGGGTGGAGGACGAATGGGTCAATCCTCATCGTGGTAGCGCAAGGTGAGCCAGCCACCGGGTCTTCATCTTTGGCGAGGGCTGGCCCCGTCCCTACGGGACTCGGTTCCATTTTTGAGGCTTACCCCGGACTTACGTCCTGGGCTACTATCTGCCGCCCCTCCGGGCTGGGGTCCAGTGGTTTCGTTTTGCGTCTATCCCCTAAGTTCGGCTTCCTGACATTCCGATTTTCGGCGCCCTTCAAACTCGGTTTCCCGGCAGGAAGTCGGGGGCTCCCTGCATGGATGTTTGGGCTGGCGGAGTTTGGCTGGATTGATTTGTGTCTCGTGCTCATTGTGGGGGCATGAAACACGTCAAGAGAATCCTACTCACGGTGGTGTTGGCGGGTTCGAAGCTTTTGGCCCAAGGGAATCCACAGGAGCAGTTTCACGAGGCTTGCGTCTTTGAGAAGCAGGGGCAGTTTGACAAGGCCATCAGCCTCGCCAAGGGGCTGATCGACTCCGGCCAATCGAGTTCCGGTCAATCCAGCGGCGGCGAGCTGGGGAGAGCGTGGGTCCTGCTCGGGGTTGTTTACACGCAGCAAGGAAGATTTGCGGAGGCGCAGAATGCTTTCGAGCGCTCACTTCGCATTCTTGACGGGACTCGACTCGTTACCGATTATGCTGCTGCGCTGCAGAGCTATGGGATGCTCTATAACGACATTGGGCAGATAGCGATCGCGGGGCAGATGTGGAAGAAGGCACTTCAACTACGCCAGCAGTCTGGCGATCACGCGGGGGTTAGCCGGTCTCTTACCAGCCTGGCGGGACTGGCGCTGGCACAAAACCGGGTTCGCGAAGCCAAAAAGTATTTGCAGAGCGCGGCGGAGGAAGCAAAATTGACTCAAGACCTTACGGATGGCGATTTGGCCATCAGGTATGAGACGCAGGCGTGGCTGGCCATGGCCGAGGGGCATGCGGCGGCGGCGGTCGCGGATTATCAGCGCTCCCTGGAACTGTGCGAGCGGATCCACGGTGAAGGGCATTGGCTGACCGGGTGGGAGTACATGCTGCGGGGCAAGGCTTATTTTGAGTCGGGAAACGTGGAGCAGGCATTGGCTGATATGCATGAGGGGCTTAGCATCCTGGACCAGGCGTTGGGCCGAAGGAATCCGAGGTACTTCGCGGCGCAGATAGCGTATTCCAAGGCCCTGGATCGAGCTGGGTTGAGGACGCAGGCAGCAGAATGGCGCACGGCAGGGGAGCAGGCTGAGAAAGATTTTTATCGGAGCCAATGTGTCGGCTGTACGATTAATGCGGGGGCTTTCCGATAGGAGGAACGCTGATGAGTCCAGGTGAAGTCCGAAGCCCCGCTGAGGCCGCGCCGACGCCCACTAAAACGATTGTCGGCGGGCTCTTTCCCCAGGCGGGAGTCATCCCGATCGCCATCGCTGGCGTGCTGGCGTTGGCCACGACCGTCGAATGCGCGTTCTCGCTGGCATCCTGGTTTCGGGCGCTGCTTTACGGGTCGGTTTTGTGGTTGTGGTGGGCGGGTGTAGCTGAGGTTTTATGGCGAGCCGGTAAACGCTGGCCATCGGCTCTAAGGGTGTCTGCGGCCAATGCTGGTGTGCAGCTAGTCGCCGCGGCTGTCGTGGCTGTGCTGCATCTCGCGACGTTGTGGGCCACGGCACACTGGATCGCGCAGGTGGGACCCGATATCCAGAGAGAAGCATACGGCCGATTATCATTCTTCAACCTTGGCCGCATCGGCGTCGAGTTTCTGACCTATGGCCTGGTGTGGTTCGCTTGCACGGCGCTACACACGCAACTGGCGGCACAACGGGATGCAATGCGGTCGCTGCAGCTGGAGCGCCAGCTTTCGAGCGCGCATCTGCGCGCCTTGCAGATGCAACTGGAGCCGCACTTCCTGTTTAATGCATTGAATGCTGTGGCCGCTTTGATGGATCTTGACCGCAAGCAGGAAGCTCTCGACACTCTGGAGCACCTGAATACCATCCTCAAGACCGGGTTGAAGAGAACCACCCCCAGCAAGATTCCGCTGGCCCAGGAATTGGAGATTGTGGAGAGCTATCTCGCGATTGAACGGGTGCGCTTTGCTGACCGGCTTCGGGTCGATATGACTCTAGATCCCGGTGCGCTGGACGGACTGGTTCCGTGTTTTCTTCTGCAACCGATCATCGAGAATGCGATTCGACACGGCATCGCGCAGTGTGAAAACGAGGGATGCATCCAAACTTCGGCTAAGCGGGTTGGAACTCACATGCAATTAGAGGTGCGCGACAACGGGCCGGGATTGAATGGAAGGTCAGATCCCGGCTTTGGGATAGGCCTGAGCAACACGAGAGAAAGGCTGGTGCATTTCTATCAAGATGATTTTGAGTTTCGCGCCAGCCAGCCCAAGTCTGGTGGCTTCGAGGTTCTGATTACTATTCCCTACGAACGGAAAGCCCCGTGAAGTTGAGGACGTTGATTGCCGACGACGAGCCCTTGGCGAGAGAGCGGCTGAAGCTGCTGCTCGCGCCGGACCCGGAAATAGAAATCGCCGGGGAGTGCAGGAATGGCAATGAGGTGGTTGCAGGGCTGAAGGGAACGCAAATTGATTTGCTTTTTCTCGATATTCAGATGCCGGGCAGCAGCGGTTTCGAAGTGATTGAAAGCGTCGGGCTGCGGAATATGCCGCTGACAGTGTTTGTAACCGCGCACAGCGAATTCGCGGTGGAAGCATTTGCGGTGCATGCTTTGCACTATCTGGTGAAACCGGTGGAGCGGCAGCGTCTAGAAGAGGCTGTGTCCCGGGTAAAAGAAAGGGTCCGGCTGCAAGAGACTTTTGCCGCGCGCCAAGAAATCTACTCTGTCCTGGAGGCTCTGCAGACGTCGGCGGAGAAGCCAAGCTATCCGGAACGGCTGCTGGCGAAGAATGGGAACAAGGACTCGGTTGTGTTGGTAAGCGATATCGAGTGGATCGAAGCGGCCGACTATTACGTGTGTCTGCACGCGGGGGGCAAGAAGCATTTGCTGAGGGAAAGCATAAAGGCGCTTGATGCCAGGCTGGACCCCAAGAAGTTCGTGCGCCTGCATCGGTCGGCGATTGTGAATATCGGGCACGTCCGCGAAATTCATCGCGATGGCCGAGCCGAAGGATGGGTGCTGCTATCGACCGGGGAGCGAGTTCGCATGAATCGGACTGGCTGGCAGAAGCTGGTTGCTTTGAATAGCCTCTAGACTGGGTCGACAGTCCACGTCTTCTTTAACTCTACTATTCTCATTTCTCAGGCTACTTCTACGGCTTGCTCCGGCAACTAACCTTCCAATGGAAAATACTCGGCGCCCCCTTAGAGTCGAAATGCGAGCGGTTTGATTTCCAGCATTTCGGGTATCTGCTGAGTGCTAGGGGGCGATGACTTTTGTCGTCTGACGGGTCGAATTTTCGCGCTCTGGTTTCCTGGCGGTGATGCATGAGCCGGAAAACAAACGTGTTTCCCAGAGTGGCACGCGTCTTGCAGTCATAAGGGCGGTTCGCTGTCCCTTAATTTCGCAAGAGCGCGGGAAAGAGGTTGCGACGTATGAGAAATGAATACGACTTAAATTCTGCAATCACATTCTTTTTGGCTGGCTTGGGCATCGGGTCATTCCTGGCGATTGTCCTCAGTCCCAAAGAAAGATTGAGGCTGGAGGAATCGAGGAGTTGGCCCAGTGGAGGTTGGAAAGGGGGCGAGCGCGCTGGGCAGCGCATAGCGTGAGTGATTTTCTTGAGTCATACTGCGAGTGTCATATTGCGAACTCCAATATTGCGAGTTCCAGGAGGGCACCATGAAAAGAGCATTGGTGTGGCTATGGCTGATGGTTGTGGCTTTGCTGCTGTCTGCCCCAATGTACGGCGACAATGCTGTGATGGGAGAGATTCAGTTTGAAGGAAAGTCCAAGATCGAAAAAACTTCCGGGGTATGGGTCGACGGAGGGTACGTGGGCTATCTGAAAGAACTCAAGGGATCGAAGAAGGTTCTTCTTCTCCCCGGCGAACACGTCATTACCGTGCGGCAGGACGGCTACGAAGACTTCACGCAACATATTCGTGTTGAGCCCGGAGTGAAGCAGGTGGTCCGTGTGGCTATGGAGAAAGCCCGCACGGGACAACTGCCTGCGGTGCTGGCTACCTTGAAGATCTCGGTTAATCCTTCCCGGGCGGCGGTTTTCCTGGACGGTCTTTTCGTGGGACACGTTGGTGAGTTTAAGGGCGCGGGCCGGGGGATGCTGGTCGCGCCGGGAAAACATCAGGTCAAGATTTCACTGCCCGGCTATCAGGCTTTCGAGACAGACGTCAATCCACAGGCAAATCAGAGTGTTGAGATCAAAACTGATTTGATCAAGGGCGATGCTGCTGCGGCCGAACCGGTGTCGAATCAATAAGTCGAGTGAATGGCTGGAGGTCAACCTGGATCAAGCTTCGAATTCGGAGGCTTCGGGGAAGCGGAGTTTACATTTGGCCAAGGCCAGGGCGAGGAGTTCCTCGACTTTGGTTTCTTCGCAGTTGCGGGACATGGCTAGTTCGCTGACTAGGAGGTAGCGGGCGCGCTCGAGCATCTTCTTTTCGCGGAAGGATAGGGGTTTGGATTGGTGGAGAGCGATGAGGCTCTTCAGGACTCCGGCGACTTCGAAGAGGGAGCCGGTGCGCATGCGGTCGGAATTTTCTTTGAAACGGTCTTTCCAGTCGGCGGTGCTGAGGTCGTCGGTAATGGCAAGAAAGTCGAGGATTTTCTGCACTTCGCCGTTGCGGACCACCCGGCGGATGCCTACGCTGCCTACGTTATTACAGGGCACCATGACCTTGAGACTGCTGGCTTTAATGTTGAGCAGATAGAACTTTTCCACGGTGGCGCCGATGGAGCGGCTGCTGATTTGTTCGATGACGCCCACCCCGTGGTTGGGATAGACAACCTTGTCGCCGATGTGAAAATTCAGGTCCGCACTACTCATAAAAGGCACCCGGGAAGGCGTTAGGGTCGAGTGGGGAAACAACGTTGTCGTTACTGCAAACAAGACTACCCTGAAAGCGGGCGAAAGGCAAGATTGGTGCGGGGTTGGAAGGGTTCGGGAAACCATTTTATGACCGGAACGACGAGGGTAAGTTATTGTCGCAGGATGGGTTACACCTTGAAAGGGCAGTATCCCGAGGAGATTGCGGCGAAGCCGGGCTGCGGCCGGCGGACAGCCGGGGGCGGGTGTCCCCACGTAGACGCCTTTACCAGTGGGGCGGCGCTTATAATCGCGGCGTGAGTCTGGAAGCTGGAAAATCCGAGCGGCTGGGACGAGTGCTGGGGCTGGACGTCGGATCGAGGAGGATTGGGATTGCGGTTTCGGATCCTTTGGGGATTACGGCGCAGGGACTGGAGACTTTACAGCGGCGAAACAAGCGGGAGGATCTGGCGGCGCTGGAGCGGGTGATCCGGGAATACGGGGTGCGGGAAATCGTGGTGGGGCTACCCTTGCGCATGAGTGGAGCGGAAGGGACACAATCGGAGAAGATGCAAGGGTTTGCGGAGGACCTCCGGAAGCGGTTCCGGTTGCCGGTGCACTTGTGGGACGAACGGCTGACGTCGGCGGAGGCCAACCGGCTGCTACGGGAGACGGAGTTATCGATCGATAAGCGGGCCAAGGCAGTCGACCGGATGGCGGCGGTTCTGATCCTGCAAGGATGGATGGAGGGGCGGGTGGCTCGCTAGGCGGTGACCAGTTCAGAGAACTTGCTGAGATCGATGTTCCCCCCGCTGATGACGCAGACGATCTTATCCCTTGCTCCCTCTCCGGCTTTTCCGGTAAGTCCGGCGGCGACGGCGCAGGCGGCTGCACCTTCGCAGATGATGTGATTGCGGGCGGCGACGATCGTCATGGCTCGGCGTGTTTCCTCTAGCGAAACGACGATCGAGCCGGCCAGGAGGCGGCTGGCCAGGGTCCACATGGTGGGCAAGACGGTCTTGCCGCCGCAGCCATCCACGAAACTGGTTTTCCAATCCGGAAACTTCTGAGCTGAGCCCTTGAGAAACGAGAGGCTGAGGGGCGCGGCGGTTTCGGGTTCGGCGGCAAATACCTTCACATCGGGCTTCAGGGCGGCCATGGCGGAGGCGATTCCGCAACTGAGGCCGCCGCCTCCGAAGCCGGCCACGACCGCAGTTACCTCGGGCAGGTCTTCAAGAATCTCCAGACCGGCGGTGGCATTGCCGGCGATGAAGTTGTCGTCGTCGAAGGGATGAACGAAGACGCCCTGAAACGCTGGATGCCTGCGTTCGATCACTGCGGTCCAGCATTCGTCCATGGAGGCCTGGCGAATGCTGGCACCTAGACGGCGGATGGCGTCTAGCTTGGCGGCTGGGGCGGTATCCATGACCAGAACCTCGCAACGTACGCCCACGATTCTGGCGGCCAGGGCTACACCTTGCGCGGCGTTGCCCGCGCTTATGGTCCAGACGCCTCTGGCCCGGTCTTCGGGAGTTAATAAGGAGATGGCGTTGAAGGCGCCGCGGATCTTGAATGAACCGATGGGCTGGCACGATTCGAGCTTGAGATAAATCTGGGCGGGAGCGTCATCGTAATACAGGCGGACGAGCGGGGTCCGGATCGCAGCCCCGTAGATGCGCTGCCGGGCTGCCAGAATCGATTCCAGCGGGATGTTTCGCTGGTGCAGGTTGTCGTGGGCGGGTGAAGTTGCCATGATTGAAAACAGGATTGTACACCGAGGCGATGGAGGGTTCGTGCTTGACTCGTCGTAGCGTCAACTTGAATCTGCTTGGGGTCGAAGCCCAGGTCAACCTGCGGTGTTGCAGTTGGTCTCACCTCTCACATCGTGGCGACATACAGCCGGTTCGGATAAAGTGCCTCCACGACTTTTCGGATGACCTGCCTCCCGTTCTCCCCATTAGTAAAAACTACTACTCCGATTCCTTGCGACGGAACAAACATTGCCAAAGTTTTCACTCCCCAATCAGAGCCATCATGATCCAGAATCTTTACTCCGTTCACGGTTTCTACTTCCCATCCCAACCCCATGCCGGCCGTCACGGTGCAGTGACCCACCACTTCGGCTTCCCGGCACTCTTTTTCCAGGGTTTCCGGCTTCACCAGATCTCGTGTCATGGTCGCTCGTTCCGCGGCAATTGCCCCGGTCAGGCCCTCGTCGTGCATCACGCTCACCACGAATTTGGCATAGTCGCCGATCGTGGTCCGCAGCTGGTCGGCAGCATTCCACTTTGTCGCGACCGGGTCCACGGCCTTTTCTTCCTTTGGCCCGCGGGGGACCGCCAGCCGACCCGCGTACCATTCTTTCGCTGTATACGACGTCTCCTTCATGCCGATCGAATCAAATACCATCTTCTGCGCCAGCGCATCAAAAGGCTTTCCTGTCTTATTTTCGACAAACCTGCCGACGTAGTTGTATCCCTCGCCTGAATACCCGGTTTGAGTTCCGGGCTCCCATCTAATCTTCAGCACTCCGCCGGTGATTCGCCGCCAGTTCGCAAACCCAGTCTGGTGCGACAAGCACAACCGCGGGGTCAGCAATTTGTTCCAGGGATCATCTTTTATGTCAGGGTCGAGCCAGAACGGCGAGATCGGTTCGTCCAGCGAGAGTTTTCCTGCAGAGGCGAGTCGCAGAACTGTCTCCGCAGTTATTGGCTTGGTCAGGGACGCCATGTTGTACAGCGTTTTTCCGGTCGCGGCGACTCCCGGACTCTGCTCTCCATACACGGCTGTCCAGGCTACCTTTCGATTTTCGATGTACGCCACCGCCAGGCTTGGCACATCGCTTTCCTTCAGCCATTCGGCGGCATGGGCATCAATGTCGGCTAGCCCGGCTTTCTTCGTAGCAATTGTTGGCGTAGTGGAGTGTGCCTTCTCCTGTGTCTTAGCCGGGATCACGCTTACGCATGCGACCACCACAACGACCAACGCCTCACCCGCTCCCCAGGCCTTTGCTCTCACGATTCCTCCGTACGCTCGTTTCTGTCTACGTGCGATGTACGATTTTTCTCTGCGCCGGGTTCAAGTTTGATCGGTCCGGCAATCGGCTGAAATGCTACCTGCTCCAGAGACTCGCTTCGTGTGACGGCGCAGGCAGGCCTGATTGTGAGGCTACATGATGGCACAGGCGCGGTGGTGGTGGTCTACGTTATTTCCCGCGCATGGCGCGGCGGTAGGCGTCTACATTCTTATTGTGTTCTTCGATGGTGCGAGCGAAGCGGTGATGGCCGGCTGCGTCGGCTACGAAGAAGAAGTAGTCGCTCTGAGCCGGTTGCATGGCGGCTTCCAGAGCGCTCTTGCCGGGATTGCCGATGGGACCGGGGGGAAGTCCTGCATTCCTGTATGTGTTGTAAGGCGACTTGAACTGCATGTCGGCGTGATGCAACGCGCCCTGGTAGGTGCCGGCTATCAGCTCGGCATAGATGATACTGGGGTCAGCGTCGAGCGCGATTCCGCTGGCCAGTCGGTTGTAATAGACGCTGGCGACCAGCGGGCGCTCTTCAGGGATAGCAGTTTCCTTTTCGACAATCGAAGCCATAATGACGACCCGAGAAACATAGAGCGCCGGTCCGACCGTATCGCCGTAGTTTTCGTATATCTGCTGGTGTGGCGATCCGTCGAGCGGGACCTTGCCCACTTCCGTCGTGGATGTCATCGGTGGAGGAATCAGTCCGATTTCACGTGCGACCTGGCGAAATTGCTTAACCATAGCCGCGGCGATTTCAGACATAGTCATCGTGCGCGTGAATTCGTAGGTCTCGGGAAAAAGATAGCCTTCGAGCGAAGGGGCCCGCGGGGCAATATCGGCGATGAGAGAGGTATCGGATTGCGCCACTTTCAGGAAGTCTTCCGCGGGGCCGAGTCCAGCGGCCTCGATGGCGCGAGCGATGTCGAACATGGTGAAACCCTCGGGAACGACAACGGTATGGAAGTAAACGTCGCCGCGGCGGAGGCGCTTTTGGAGGTCGATGATGTTTGCGGGCTTATCGAAGAGATATTCTCCGGCCTTGAGCGAACGGCGATGGTGGAAGTCGTGCCAGAGGACGAATGCTTCCTCGCTGCGAATCACTCCGGCGGACTTGAGTTCGGAGGCGATGCGGTGCGTGGAAAAGCCGGGCCGCAGCATCACGAAGGTTTTCGCCGGAGGCTCTACTGGGGTTAGTAGAGCCCAAGCGAGCCAACCCGCGAAAGCAAGAGCCGAAATAAGGATGAGCCCGAAGATCTTACGGGCGATTTTAAGCACGATGGCGACAGTTTAGATGATGATGGAAGGCTTGCGTAGCTGACTTTAGTAAGATTCTGAGTTCGGACTGCCCGGGCAGAGCCTTGCTAGCCAACCCTGTTAACCAATGATTTTGGGGTGCTTGCTGGTTTTGCACCCTTTCCGGCGCGCTATACTCAAATGATCTGGAGATAAGCGAATTCCTGCATGAGACGTATCACGCCCTTCTGGGCTTTGACTCTGGTCCTCGCGGTACTGCCCACAACGGGCTGTCTTTTCCGGACGCGGCCGGTGGAGGAAAAGTATTCCAAGGCTCCGCTTCGGGAATCCTCCCAATCGGGATTGATTGACAGCATCAACCAGCAGGCGGAGAGAATCCGGTCGTTGCAGGCGACGGTGGATATTGATACGTCAGTGGGTGGGGCGAAGAAGGGGCACGTCACCGACTACAAGGAAATTCGCGGTTACGTACTGGCACGGCAGCCGGCGATGCTGCACATGATCGGATTGCTGCCGATCGTGCGCACAACGGCGTTTGACATGGTGAGCAATGGGCGGGAGTTCAAGCTGTGGATTCCGCCGAAGAACCGTTTTGTGACCGGACGGAACGACCTGCAGACGCACAACGCGGACCAGCCCATGGAGAATATCCGGCCGCAGGATATCTACGAAGCGCTCCTGATCCCGCCAGTGGATCCCGATCCCGAACATGAGATTGCGGTGCTGGAGAACGGCGAGCAGATTCTGCATGACTCCAAAGGCCGGCGGGTTTTGCAGGAGGACTATGAACTGGTAGTGGTCCGCTGCCTGACGAACTGTTCGAGCAGCCGGACGAGTGAGCAAGGATGGATCTTGTCGCGCAAGATTGTTTTCAGCCGCACCGACCTGCAACCGCATCGCCAGTACATCTATGACCAGCAGCACAGGCTGGTGACTGACGTGCGCTACGCGGACTACAAGGATTACGACGGCGTCAGCTTTCCCTCTCGCATCGAGATTTCCCGGCCGCAGGAGGAGTACAACATCACACTCAATATGTTGAAGGTGGAAATCAACAAGACGCTGCGGGACGATCAGTTTGCGTTGGAACAGCCGCCGGGGGCGGATGTGGTGCATCTGGACAAGCCGCAATCGCAGGCTGCCGTGCCGCCGCAGGGTGAGGATCGGCAGTAGAAGGCAAACGCTGAAACGAATCCCGAGTTTCATGCAGCCCCGGAAATAGGGACAATTCTATTCGCTAAGTCAGGGCCTGCTCCCCGTCATGATGAATAAGATGATTGTCGCTAACCTAGTGCATCGGCCGATCCGGTCGCTGATCAGTATTGTGGCCATAGCGCTGGAAGTGGCGCTGATTCTGCTGATCGCAGGTCTGTGCTACGGCATCATGAACGATTCCAAGAACCGGACGGTGGGCATTGGCGCGGATGTGATTGTGCAGCCGCCGGGGTCGTCCTTCTTAGCTGGCATCAGTGGCGCCCCTGTTTCCGTCAAGGTTGCCGATGTTCTGCGCGGCCTGCCCCACGTGAGAGTGGTGAGTCCGGTGATCTGGCAGCTCTCGACTGCTGGAGCGCTGGAAGTGATCGACGGAATCAATCTGCCGAGCTTTGAGGCCCTGGGCGGTCCGTTTCAATATGTGCATGGCGGGCCGTTCCGGGGGCCGAATGACATTCTGGTGGACGACTACATTGCACGGCAGAAACATGTGAAGGTGGGCGACACCATGGAGGTCCTGAATCACAACTTTCGTGTGGGGGGAATTGTGGAGAACGGCCGGGGAGCGCGCAAATTCCTCCCTCTGGCCGCGCTGCAGGATTTGATCGGGGCCAAGGATAAAGCCTCAGTGTTTTATGTGAAACTCGATGATCCAGCGAATGCCGATGAGGTGGTGACGGCGGTGAAGAATCAGCCTGGCATGGAGAAGTATTCCGTGTTGTCGACCCCAGATTATCTCAGCATGATGACGCCCAGCCGCTTGCCCGGGTTCCGGCCGTTCATTGGAGTAGTGATTGGGGTGAGCCTGATTATCGGCTTTCTGGTGATCTTCCAGTCGATGTACGCCGCCGTGATGGAGCGCACGCGCGAGATTGGGATACTGAAGGCGATGGGCGCATCGAAGTTTTACATTGTGAGCGCGATTTTGCGGGAGACTGGAGTGCTGGCCGTGGCCGGAATCGTGCTGGGTATTCTTTTCAGTCTGGCGGCGAGCTGGGCTATTCGGCATCGGTTTCCGTTGGTGCAGGTGGTGGTGAGCGGAGACTGGATTGTCTGGTCGATGGTGGTGGCGGTGCTGGGGGCGATTGCCGGGGCGCTGTATCCGGCGTTTAAGGCGGCGGGGAAAGATCCGATCGAGGCGCTAGCGTACGAATAGCAGCTTCCTGCTTCTAGCTCGTGGCTTTTAGCCAATGCGAGTCCGCACGGCCTTTTAAAATGGTTCGTGCCAGGACGTCAACTTTGTTAACTCTGCGTTGACAATTCCTTGCAGGCTACGGTATCTTAAAGACTTTGGGAAGTCTCGCGGTTGCCCGCCTGATGGTCTGGCGTCCTCGCCAGGGAATCAACGAGCGGTCTTCTTTGTTATATTCAATCGCGTTTCGCAACTTTTTTCATTCTTGGGAGAGTTCCGATGTCAACCTATTTCCCCAAAGCGGGGGAAATTGTGCGCAAGTGGTACGTCGTGGATGCGGATGGGCAGACGCTCGGGCGTTTGGCCTCGCAGGTGGCGCGCATCCTCATGGGCAAAGAAAATCCGCAGTACACACCTTTTTTGGATACTGGCGATCACGTGATTGTGGTCAATGCGGAAAAGATTCGAACGACCGGCATGAAGTCGGAGCAGAAGCAATATCACCACTACACCGGGTATCCGGGTGGGCTGCGGACCGAGGATTACCGCAAGCGGTTGGCGCGCAGGCCGGAGAAGATCATTGAAGATGCGGTGCGGCGCATGTTGCCGAAGAACAAGCTGGCGGCGCATATGTTGTCGAAGCTGAATGTTTACAAGGGCGATAAGCATCCGCACGAGGCGCAGAAGCCGCAGGATTTGAAGTTGGAAGTTAGAGCATAGGCGATTTCCGGCCCGAGAGTTGAGAAGATTGAGATCCTTCGCTCCGCTTGAAAAGCGGCTGCGCTCGGGATGACAAACGAGATTAGGAGCTGGAAGCTAAATGGCAGAATTAGTTCAGTACTATGGAACAGGTCGGCGGAAGCGGGCGATTGCGCGGGTGTATTTGCGTCCGGGCAGCGGCGATTTCAAAGTAAACGGGCGCGAGTTTGAGGAATATTTCGTGACTCCGGCGCAGCGGTCCGCGGCAAAGGCGCCGCTAGCATCCACGGACACGGCAGTTTCGTTCAACATTGTCGCGAGCGTTTTGGGCGGCGGAGTGCGTGGGCAGGCCGATGCAGTGAAGCTCGGCATTGCTCGGGCTCTGATGCAGTTCAACGCGGAGCTGCGCGGCAAGCTGAAGTCCGAGGGTCTAGTGACTCGTGACTCGCGCGGCAAAGAGCGCAAAAAGTACGGCCAGAAGGGCGCGCGCAAGCGCTTCCAGTTCAGCAAGCGGTAATACCGAGTTGCAAGGTTGGTTTTAGGGTTCGCTGGCCACTGACAACTGGCCACTGACCACTGTTTTTAGGTGTTCAATTCTTCCTGTGCCTCGCGGCGCGGGGACGGGAATGGCAATCCGGAGCGGAACTTACGCAAAGGATGCAGACTTAACAAGGAGGTTCATTGGCTACTATCACTATGAAGGAGTTGCTCGAAGCGGGAGTTCACTTCGGGCATCAGACGAAGCGCTGGAATCCTAAGATGAAGGAATACATCTTCGGAGAGCGCAACGGGATCTACATCATTGACCTGCAGAAGACGCTGAAAATGTTTAAAGAGGCGTCGAAGTTCGTGCAGGAACTGGCGGCCGACGGCAAAATTGTGCTGTTCGTGGGGACTAAGCGCCAGGCGCAGGACGCGATTGCCGAAGAGGCAACGAAGTGCGGCGGCTTCTACATTAACCAGCGCTGGCTGGGCGGACTGCTCACCAACTGGGTTACGGTGCAGAAGTCGGTGAAGCGACTGAAGGAGCTCGACGAGATGGCCACCGACGGCCGCTACGAGCTGTTGCCGAAAAAAGAAGTAATCAAGCTCGAACGCGAGCGCAAGCACTTGCAGGCCAACCTGGCGGGCATCAAGAATATGAGCCGGCTGCCGGATGCGGTATTCGTGATTGACTCGAACAAGGAACAAATCGCAGTTCGAGAAGCCCGCAAGCTGGGCATTCCAGTGGTCGCAGTGGTCGATACCAATTGCGATCCCAGCGAAGTGGATTATGTGATTCCGGGCAACGACGATGCGTTGCGGGCGATCCGGCTGTTTACTTCGAAGATTTCGGAGTCGATTGCCGAAGGAGCTCAGTTGATGACCGACAAGCAGGTTGCCGACATGACGGCGGCGACCGAACAGGCGCAGGCTCGGGAGTTGCAGCAGGCGGAAGATGCGGCGGCAGCGCTTGAGGTTCGAGCTCAGGAGGCTGCGGCGGCGTCTGATCTGGCGGACATCGGCGAAAACATCAGCATGGAAGAAGTTCTGGGGCCGGGGACGCATAAGAAGCCGGTGACGAACGAGGATGGGGACGTTCCGATCAAGGTGGAGAGCCAGACGGTTTAAGAGCAGTGGCCAGTGATCAGCGGCCAGTCAGAACAAACCGGGCGTTTGACATTAGACCCGCGCGGGTCGTCCGGCGCGGGTCAAAGTTTGTAGAGGCAGGTTTCAAGGTTTCAGAGTTACAAGGTTTCTAAGGATAGAAGTTCTCTATAAGAAGGAAAAAGGAATCATTCGAACATGGTTACCACAGCTACCCTCGATCCCAATGATGACAAGCGTCCGAACATTTCTGCGGCGCACGTGAAGGCTCTCCGCGAAAGAACCGGAGCTCCGATGATGGATTGCAAGCAAGCTCTGACGGAAGCCAATGGCGACATGGAGCAGGCCGTTGTCATTCTGCGCAAGAAGGGCGTTTCGGTTGCAGCCAAGAAGGCGACGCGTGTGACCAGCGAAGGCGCGGTGACCAGCTACATCCACGCTGGCGGCAAGATTGGTGTGCTGGTTGAGGTGAACTGCGAGAGCGATTTCGTGGCGCGTACCGACGACTTCAAGGAACTGGTGCACGATATCGCCATGCACATCGCGGCCAGCGATCCGAAGTTCGTGCGCAAGGAAGATGTGACCAAGGCTGATTTCGATCGCGAGAAAGAAATTTACATCGCGCAGGCCGTCGCCTCGGGCAAGCCGCAGAATATCGCGGAGAAAATGGTTGCCGGCAAGATGGAAAAGTTCTACGAGGAGGTCTGCCTGCTGGAGCAGCCGTTCATTAAGGACCAGACCATGTCGATTGCACAGCTCATTGCGGCGAAGATCGGCAAGCTGGGCGAGAACATCAGCGTGCGGCGCTTTGCGCGCTTCAAGGTGGGCGATGCGGGCGAAACTATCGCCGTCACCAAGCCTACGGAACAGAAAGCTGAGTAATTTCCAGGCGCCCGAATGGGCGCCTTTTTTTTGCGCCTGTTTCGCCGGAGGATTATATGGGACACCGCATAAACGCGTGGATCCAGCGCTTGCTGGTTCCCGCCGGCGTTGTCGCAATATTCGTGATGCTGCATCTGGGATTCGGAGTGCGGCGGACACTGGCGATGCTTGTGCCTATCTTCGCAATGCTGACGCTTGCGATGGTTGTCACGAATCCCGGTCCAAGGGCGAAGGGCCTTATGGAAGGATTGAAAAGCCGCTTTCGCTGAAGCATCGCAAATAGATCGGACCCACAGCCGGCGGGACGCCGGCGCTACTATGACGACCCCTCCCTTCAAACGCGTTCTGCTCAAGATTTCCGGAGAGGCCCTGGCTGCTAATCAGGGCTTTGGTGTGGATACGGCACGCATCCACGAGGTTGCGGCCGAGGTGGCCGACGTTCACAAACTGGGAGTGCAGCTAGCGATCGTGGTTGGCGGCGGCAATTTCTTTCGCGGCGTGGCCGACCAGGCTCGCGAGATGGACCGCGTCTCCGCCGATCACATGGGGATGCTAGCTACGGTGATCAACGCACTCGCTTTGCAGGATGCGCTCGAGAAGCAGAAAGTCTACACTCGCGTGCAAACGGCGATTGAGATGAATCAGGTAGCGGAACCGTTTATCCGGCGGCGCGCCATTCGGCATCTGGAAAAAGGCCGGGTCGTGATCTTCGCCGGTGGAACGGGGAATCCTTACTTCTCGACCGACACGGCGGCGTCGTTGCGCGCCATGGAGATCAAGGCCGATGTAATTCTGAAAGCCACCAAGGTGGATGGGATCTACGATGCCGATCCGATGAAAGTCGACGGCGCCAAGAAGTTCAACAATATCTCGTATATGGATGTTCTGAAGTTGGGGCTGAAGGTAATGGATTCCACTGCCATCAGTTTGTGTAAAGACAATAACCTGCCCATCATCGTATTCAACCTGAATCAGCACGGAAATATTCGCCGCGTAGTCAGCGGAGAGAAGATTGGGTCGATGGTTAGCGCTTAGGCTTGGCGACGCCTCCACTTGCGAAAGGGCGTAATCCTGAAGCACGGAGTCCCTCAGCCGGGGTGCGGGATCCCGAACTCAGTCACGGCGGTTCCGCGGGAGATGCTTCGCACCCCGCCTGAAGAGCGCCTGCGCTCAGCGTGACGGAGACGAGTGGCTACTTGGGTTTATAATTCAGCGTTTTGATTCTTGATGTCTTACGGAGCTGACTGAAATGGCTCAAGCAACCATGGCCGCGATTCCAGGGCTTAAAGAAACTTACGTACAACTGAAGACGCGGATGGACAAGGCGGTGGAAGACTTCCGCAAAGCGATGGCGGCTACGCGCACCGGACGCGCCTCGGTGCACATGCTGGATAGCGTGAATGTCGACTATTACGGCTCGCAGATGCCGCTAAACCAGATTGCGCAGGTGCACGCTCCGGAGCCGCAGATGATCACGGTGCAGCCCTTTGATCCCTCGCAGGTGGGAGCGATCGAAAAGGCGATTCGTTCGGCGGAACTGGGGTTGAACCCGATGAACGACGGCAAGTTGATCCGGGTGCCGGTGCCTGCACTTACCCAGGAGCGCCGGCAGGAAATGGTGAAGCACTTGCACAAGGTGCTCGAAGAGCACCGCACGGCCGTGAGGAATATTCGCCGGGATGGCAATGACGCCATCAAGAAGGCGATGAAGGATAAGAAGATTACCGAGGACGACGAGAAGCGGTCGCTAGAGGAAATCCAGAAACTCACCGACGACGAAATCAAGAAGATGGAAGAGATGAGCAAGGCCAAAGAGAAGGAAGTTCTGGAACTTAAGTAGGCGCTCGTCTTGATTTCTGCATCCAATGGGAAATAGGGCATCCGAAACGTGCGGATGCCCTTTGTGTTGGCCGTCGGCCCTGTAATCGAGAGATTGAGGCTAGGCTCACCTCAGAAAAACTTTCGATCTGGGCAACTCCGCCACGTTTTATTCCGTCTTGGTGGAGGTGGAGTTAGCCAAGCCCTTTCCATGAAGCCACCGGCAAGAGTGGCCGCTTGGACGCTTTCCATTTTTCTACCGTATAATGATCGTTTTCCTATATCCCAGAGGCTGAGGTAGTAGCGATTCATCTTTGCTCTCATCAAAACATTGCTGTGTCCGGGCGCGGCCACCGTTCTTCCGCCTCTGCGCATTCCCCATCTTCTTCATTTGTACGGCTTTGCCGGAGGATGAAAGGGTTGGGGTGGATCCTGGGGATCGCGCTGGCGCTGCTTTCCGCCTCGGCAAGCTGGGGTCAGAGCGACGTTATTTCTGAGATCAATGTCACGGGTAACCGCAGAATTCCGGCAGAAACGGTCAAGGCCCGTATCTTCACACACCCTGGGGACATTTACGACCCCGCCGCTCTGGAGCGCGACTTCAACTCGCTATGGAACACGGGTTATTTCGAGGACATCCGCTTTAGCCGGGAACAGACTCCGAAAGGGTGGAGGCTGATTATCACGGTTAAAGAGAAACCGACCATCCGCGAGATCAATTACGTAGGCCTGAGTTCGGTTTCCACCAGTGATGTGTTAGACCGCTTCAAGGAAGCGAAGGTCGGGCTCTCAGTAGAGAGCCAATACGACCCCACGAAGGTGAAGAAGGCGGAAGTGGCGATCAAAGGACTGCTGGCGGAGCACGGGCGGCAGTTTTCCACTGTCAGGACGGAAATACGGCAGATTCCGCCGGCTGCGATCGGGGTCACGTTTGTGGTGAAAGAAGGTCCGAAGGTCAAGGTAGGCAAGATCAAGTTCGAAGGCAACAAGAACGTCAAGTCGCGAGTGCTGCGTTACGCGATGAAGAACTTGCGACCCATCGGAGTTCCGCACTCGATCTTCCTGGAAGACATCTTTGCCCGGACCTACGATGCCACGAAGCTGGACGAAGATACGGAGCGGGTGCGCAATGAATACCAGAATCGCGGCTATTTCAAGATGAACATTTCGGGGGAGCCCAAGACCCAGATTCACGACACCGGGCACGCCGGCTCCCATATCCCCCTGTTGCAGGGAGGGCGGGGTAAGTCTGTCGACATCACCATGACGGTAGACGAAGGCGACCGGTACACCCTGGGTGGGATCACGTTCAAGAACAATAAGGCGGTGCAGAACGTCAGGGCGTTGCGCGCGATCTTTCCTATTAAGGACGGAGACGTCTTCAGCAAGGAGAAAGTCGCCAAGGGCCTGGAGAACCTGCGGAAAGCTTATGGTCAATTGGGCTTCATCAATTTCACTTCCATTCCAGACACCAGGTTTGATGACGATAAGAAGCTGATTTTTCTCGATATTGATATCGACGAAGGCAAGAAGTTCTACGTGCGCCGTATCGAGTTTCAGGGCAACACCACCACTCGCGACAAAGTGATCCGGCGCGAGATCGCGCTGGAGGAAGGCAACGTTTACGACTCTCATCTATGGGAATTGAGCCTGCTGCGATTGAATCAGCTGGGGTACTTCGACCAGTTGAAGCCGGACGATCCGAACACCACAATCCGCCAACTGGACGAGAAAGACGGGCTGGTTGACCTGACGCTGAAGATCCATGAAAAGGGTAAGAACAGCGTTGGCCTCAACGGGGGTGTGAGCGGACTGGAAGGCGCTTTTGTGGGAATCAACTACGCGACCAACAACTTTCTCGGGCTGGGTGAGACGCTTCAGTTGCAGCTGAGCGCGGGAAACCTGGCGAAGAGTGTCCGGTTCGGCTTTACGCAGCCCTACATGTTTGACCGGCCGTTGCAGTTTGGTTTCAACGTCTACTATCAGCAGACCAAGTTCGACCAGGCGCGGCAGCTTTCCATTCTGGGCGGGCAGACCCTGAACCTGCCCAATGCCGTGCTGCAGAACCTGCAGAATTACACGCAACAGAGCGCGGGGTTCACTTCGTCGTTGAGCTATCCGCTACACCGCTCTTTCAAGCGTGTGGGAATTACCTATTCGTTTGATCGATCCTCGCTGGCGGCGTTGAGCACTGCATCCAAGAATCTATTCGAATTCCTGGCTTTCCGCGGTATTTCCGGGCCCAGCGCGCTGGAGGGCATTATCACCAGCAAGATTTTTCCCAACTTCTCATTCAATACGCTGGACAGCCCGATCTCTCCCCATCACGGACACCAGTTTACGTTGGGAGCGGAGATCGCGGGACTGGGAGGAACCATTCGATCGGTCCGGCCCATCGTGCAGTACAAGAAGTTCATCCCCCTCCAGAACCGGCGCAATGCTTTGGGCTTTAACGTTCAGGGGTCATTCATCACCGGCTTTGATGGCTTGGTTGCGCCGCCGTTCCAACGTGCTTACATGGGCGGCGAGAACGATCTGCGCGGGTTTGACATACGTTCTGTGTCCCCGGTGGCGTTCCTGCCGAATGTGGGATCGATCACGCTGACCGACCCCACCGGAGTACCAGTCCCGAGGGACCCGCAGAACCCGCGTGCGGGGAATGTGACCATACCGATTCCGATCGATCAGATCACCTTCCCTGGCGGGGATCTGAGCATCGTGACCAACATGGAGTACCGCATCACGATCTACGGGCCCGTGGCGCTGGCTCCGTTTGTCGACTTGGGCATTGATCCCATTGTGCGGAGGTCGCAGTTACAGATTGCGTCGGAGCAATACGATACTGTGATCGGAACGCCTGTGGGTTGTCCCATACTTTCGCAGACTGCCACGGCCAATACATGCACTCCGGGCTCCATCTTGAACCCGCAGCCATCGCAATATCTGCAGGTTCTGGGCTCGACCAACTGGCGTCCGAGGATGTCCACCGGTCTTGAACTCCAAATGTTCCTGCCGGTGATCAACGCGCCCTTCCGGATTTACTGGGCATATAACCCGCTGCGGTTGGACAACGCGGCGAACCCGCCGATACCCATTACCCGGAGCATGTTTCCTTCCGGGGATGCCGAAGGGGCCGGGAACTATACTTACAACCTGGCAAAGAACGCCTTCTCCCCGAGCTTTCTGCTGCGGGAACCGCGTAAGACGTTCCGCTTCACAGTGGCCACGACGTTCTAGGGTAAGTTGGCGACTACGAGACTGAGTTTGACTGGGGTAGAGGAGGCTCTCTATAATCGTCTTGATCCACGCCATTGAAGAAAGCCGATAACGGGTGGACGACACGTCCGCAACCCCGGCGTGTTGCGCGAGCAATCCAGTGCGCCGTTTCTCCGAGTGCGCCGGACGGGCGATTGTTGCGAGAAGCGCAGTACGAAGACCTCGTACGCAAGACGAAGACCTCGCGAGAACGAGCTAGCGTAGCCTGAAGAGGGTAATCTGAGTTCTTCCCGGAACCGTATTTACCGGAACCATATTCCAAGGAGTTTAAGCGATCCAATGACAAGCAAGTTTCTGCGGTCCTTCCTGGCCATTGCGGTTTTCTCGATGATTTCCGCATGGGCTCAAACCGGTGTTGCTGCTCCGGCGGGTGCTGGCAGTGCGCCCGCGGCTCCAGCGGCCTCGCCAACCATCACGACCGGTACCGGCTCCAAGCTTGGGACCATCAACATTGAGCAAGCCGTGCTCGGTTCGAATGAAGGTCAGCGCGACTTCGAAGCCCTGCGCAAGAAGTTGGAGCCGAAACAAAACGAGCTGAAGGGTGAGAACGACGAGCTCGAGGCTTTGCAAAAGCAACTGCAGACGCAGCAAGATAAGCTAAATGAGGATGCGCGCGCCACGCTGGTCAAGCAGATCGAGACCAAGAAGAAGTCTTTCGATCGCTCCGTGCAGGACGCTCAGGAAGATGCGCAGAATCAACAGAAGGAGATTTTCCAGCGCATCCTACAGAAGATGGCGCCGGTGATCGTGAAGCACGCGCAGGAAAACGGCTTCGCGATGATTGTCGACACCTCGAACCCCTGGCCGCAAAGCCCGATACTTTGGTACGGCGAACAAGGGGATATCACTAAGGCGGTGGTGGAACTCTATAATACGCAGTCTGGCGTACCTGCTCCGACCCCGGCTGCTGGAGCGGCTGCCAAGCCCGCAGTTCCGAAGCCGGCAGCCCCCAAGCCAGCTACACCGGCAACAACCCCGCAACCCAAATAGTTTTCTGGTGACACCGAGTGTGCCGAAAAAGTTCCCAAGGCCGCGTTCAAGCGCGGCCTTTTTTCTTTGTCCCGGCCAGTCTCGGGCAGCAGGTTTTGGTGTCCTTAGCAGTAGCCGTATTTTCACTGAGGAGGGCACCATGTTTGACGACACACTCAATTCGTCATGGGACGAGCGTTCGCGCCGCGGATTGACCACCCTGACCTCGTTCGGCTTGCAGGCTCTGGCTGCCGGAGTGTTACTGGTTGTGCCACTGCTCCGGCCGGTGGCCTTGCCTTTGTTTCGCCAGCTCTCGGCGCCGGTCAGTATGGGACAACCTCTAGCCGACGCTCCCGCGGTCAGAAGGCACGCGGGGGCGAACGCGGCCGCTCCGAGCACTGCGAGCATCTTTCTCAGACCGTCATCGCGGTTTCGCACTGACCTCCCTGTGGTCGGCGATGAGGGTATGCCAGTTGCACCTTCTGGTCCGTACGTCGCCGGCTTCAAAGGTGATCCAGGTGGAGTGTTCGATTCGCTGAGGAGCGATACTCATCCGGTTATGCCCGCAGCACCGGTTGCCCTTGCCCGTCCAATCTCCATTTCGCACATGAGCGAGGGAGATCTGGTTCACAAGATTCTGCCGACATATCCTCCGCTGGCGCGAGCTGCGCGCCTTCAGGGTCAGGTGGTGCTGCAGGCGGTGATCAGCAAGCAGGGCGCGATCGAGAATCTTAGAGTCCTGACTGGCCATCCCATGCTCGTGCCGGCGGCGATTGAGGCGGTTCGCCAGTGGCGTTACCGGCCTTACATCTTGAACAGTGAGCCCGTCGAGGTAGAAACGCAGATCACGGTGAACTTTTCGCTGACGGGAAACTAAGCCGGGAGTAGCCCAAGCGTAACCTGAGGACGCACGCACCTGCCGCTATAATCGAGCCCAGTGGCGACAACTGTAGAAATTCTGAGCCGCGTAGCTACTCGCCCGACCTGGGCGGAAGTTTCCCTGGGCACTCTGCGGCAAAACTTTCGCACGGTGGTGAAGCATGCCGGCGCGGGACTAACCGTGTGCGCGGTGGTAAAGGCTGATGCTTACGGCCACGGCGCTATGGAATGCGCGCGCGCGCTGCAGGCTGAAGGTGCGACCTGGCTGGGAGTTACGTCGCTCGATGAGGCGATCCCGCTGCGGGAGGCTGGCATCGAGTCGCGGATCCTCTTGATGACGGGGTTTTGGCGCGGCGAAGAGAGCGAGATCGTGCGCCTTCGGCTCACGCCCACGGTGTGGGAACCCTGGCACGTCGAGTCTCTGGAGAACGCGGCTGCGTCGGGTACAGTGCGGCAGGCTGTGCATTTGAAGGTGGATACAGGAATGGGCCGGTTGGGGGTGGCGCTGGCTGAGCTTCCGGCGGTTCTGAGAGCCCTTGGCGCAGCTCCTCATCTGGTTCTCGAAGGGCTTTCGACGCACCTGGCTTCTTCGGAAATTATGGATGCGCCCTCGGTGGCGGAGCAGGAGCACCGCTTTGCGGAAGCGCAACGCACGGTGCGAGCGGCCGGGTTTGATCCGAGTCTTGTGCACATGGCCAACACCGGCGCGCTGATCTCGCGCCGCGAAACGTGGAACAACATGGTGCGTCCGGGCGTCGCGCTCTATGGATATTACTTACCGTTCCAGCGGGCAGGCAGGGAAGTGAGCGGCGGGACGCTGCGGCTTGCGGTGAAGCCGGTGCTGACCTGGAAAACCCGAATTCTCTCGATGCGCAATTTTGCCGCTAACCAGCCTCTTGGCTACGGCGGAACTTATGTGACCAAGGCGCCAGCACATGTTGCGGTGCTGCCTGTGGGTTACGCCGACGGATATAACCGCCAGCTTTCCAATCGCGGCCGCGTGATTGTCCGCGACCACTATGCACCTATTATCGGAAGCATCTCGATGGATTTGACGCTAGCGGATGTGACGGGGATCCCCGGGATTGCCGTTGGCGATGAGGTGATTCTGCTCGGAACCAGCGACGGTTTGAGCGTCGATGCGCTCGAACATGCTCGCCTGGCCAATAGTTCGCCCTACGAGATTCTCTGCAATATTTCGAAGCGGGTGCCGCGAAGGTACGGGAACTGACTGCCGCTTACACCGTCTGCCGTTTTCTGGCTTCCATGTACTGGCGCAGGACGGCGTTCATCGCGGTCTGGTATCCGCGGCCGTGCTTGCGGAAAAACGTGAGCACGTCAGGATCGACGCGCAAGGTGATTTGCTTTTTCGGTCCTGGCCAGAGAACAGCGTTCTTGAAGAAATCGGGGCCCAGCTTCGGAATATCTGAAAAGTCAATGTCCTGATTGCGCATCGCGTCAATGCGCTTCCAGTCCGTTCTGGATGGCCTTTTCGTGTTCCTCGCGCTCTTCATGATGTGCCCTTCTCAAAGAACTAACGCGAACTCTCTCTCGGAAGGGTTCGGCAAAAATGACCACAGTCGTGCGCCCGCGAATTGTGCCGATTCCTCTCCAGCGTTTTTCCCCGTAATCTTCTCTCGTATCCGGTTCCACGAGAAGCAAGCCCGAAACATGTCTTCCAATCGGCAAAGTCCAGGCCGTGTTTCCGGATGTTAGAGCGGTTCTTGACTTCGTTCCACTCAAGATTCATTGTAACTCCAAATGTAGTTACACACAAAACAAATCCTGCGGGGTTCTTGATATGCGCTCTCTGTGGATTATCGGTGACGCATGTCACAGTCCACGAGCATTTCTACACATGATTCCCGTTTAAGGACCAAATACTCAGCGCCAACCACTCAATACGACCGTTGACTGGCGGCGCCTGAGCTGAGCGATTTCGACTTGTTACACTAGGAGATTGACCATGCCTTCGCGCTACGCACAATGGATGTATGACTGGGAACACCGGCTCACTTCGGTGGATAACAACCGCGTGGTGCGTCCGCTGGAGTGGGGGCTGGAATATACGCGGGACTGGCCTTGCCGGAACGGCTGGAAGCCGGGGCAGGCTGCGGAGGAGCCCGAAAAGTTCCTCATTGATTTCAATCGGCGTATCGTCGCCTCGAGCGATGAGTTCTATTCCTACACGCGGCCGAACGATTTCAGGCTGGAGAAGCGTGAAGTGCAGGTTTTCTCCACGCGTGAAGTGCCCGACCCGAAACTCGAAGCGAAGGTGAAAGGAACGTTCGCGGAGTTCTTGCACTTCACCGCTCCGGTGAAAACGCCCTATCCAGAAAACAATTTGGTGAATGCGCGCTGGTTTCCAGCTCGCGGCCGGCGCGCTATCGTGCTTCTGCCGCACTGGAATGCGGACGCGATCGCTTATGTCGGTCTCTGCAAAGTGCTGAACATGCTGGGAATCTCGGTCTTGCGGCTGAGCATGCCTTATCACGATATCCGCATGCCGGCGGAGACCGCACGCGCGGACTACGCTGTCTCGGCCAACATCGGCCGCACTCTCGATGCGGTACGCCAGGGTGTGGTGGATGTCCGTTGCTGTCTCGATTGGCTGGAGCAGCAGGGCTACAGCAAGCTCGGGATCGTGGGGACGAGTCTGGGCTCCTGTTACGCGTTCATTGCGGCGGCGCATGATCCGCGTATCCGCGTCGCGGCCTTCAATCACGCCTCCACGTATGTTGCCGACGTAGTGTGGCATGGGCAATCGACCCGGCACATCCGGCAGGGAATGGAATCACAGATCACCCTGGACACATTGCGGCGCTCCTGGCTCGCCGTTAGTCCGATGGCGTATTTCAATCAATTCTCCCGCTGGCCGCGAAAGTCGCTCATCATTTATGCGAAGTACGATTTGACTTTCTTGCCCGAGCTTTCGCGAGATGTGGTGGAAGAATTCGAGCGGCACGGACTGGATCACAAAGTCGTTGTGCTGCCTTGCGGTCACTACACTATGGGCGAGACCCCCTACAAATATATGGATGGGTGGCAACTGGCTTCGTTTATGCGGACGGCATTCGAGTAGCAGTCAGGCGGTAGAATGTGGGCATGGCGGCGCGCATCCCCGATTCCGAAGCTGTGATGGAGTACCGGCTCGGTGAGTTTGTGATCAGCACGAGCCGTGAGCGCCTGAATGTGGATGTGGTTCACGAGTTTCTGACGAATTGCTATTGGGCGAAAGGAATCCCGCGGGAAGTTGTGGCCCGGTCGATCGAGCACGCGCTCTGTTTTGGGATTTATGATGAGGAGGGCGCGCAAGTCGGCTTCGCCCGCGTGATCAGTGATTTCGCCACCATCGCCTACGTCGGCGATGTGTTCGTGCTGGAAACGCACCGCGGTCGCGGGCTCGGCAAGTGGCTGATGCAGTGCATAACCGAGCATCCTGCGCTACAAAATCTGCGGCGCTGGATTCTGACTACCCGCGACGCGCACGGACTTTATTCGCAGTTTGGCTTTACTCCGGTGAAGGCGCCTGAGCGATTTATGGAAGTTCACCGGCCGAACGTATACGAGACGCCCCAGGGAAACGAGATATGAAGAACTCCTCAGGTTCAAGCAAGATGTACCGCCCGCTGTACGAGGCCGATCCGCAGATTGCCGCTGCCATCGATAACGAAACCCGCCGCCAGCATGAAGGTCTGGAGCTGATCGCCTCGGAGAACTTTGTCAGCGAAGCCGTGCTCGAAGCCGCGGGCTCGGTGTTCACCAACAAATATGCTGAGGGATATCCTGGCAAGCGTTACTACGGCGGCTGCGAGTACGCCGATGTGGTCGAGAACCTGGCGAAGGAGCGCGCCAAGCAATTATTCGGAGCGGAGCACGCCAACGTCCAGCCCCATGCCGGATCCCAGGCGAATATGGAGGCCTACGCGGCGGTGTTGCAGCCGGGCGACACCATTCTCGGGTTGAACCTGGCCCACGGTGGTCACCTGACGCACGGGCATCATCTGAATTTCTCGGGGAAGACGTACAAGATCGTCCCTTACGGGGTGACGAAAGAGACGGAGACGATCGACTATGACGCCCTGGAAACACTGGCGGAGCTGGAACGCCCCAAGCTCATCATCGGCGGTGGTAGTGCGTATCCCCGAATTATCGATTTCGCGCGCATGCGGCAGATTGCGGACAAAGTAGGCGCGCTCTTTCTGGTCGATATGGCGCATTTTGCCGGGCTGGTCGCTGGCGGCGCTCATCCTTCGCCCGTGCCGCATGCGCACATTGTGACCTCTACTACGCATAAAACGTTGCGCGGACCGCGAGCGGGCATGATCCTTTCCAAGGCCGAGTTCGCAGCGGCGATCGATAAAATGGTTTTTCCCGGGATGCAGGGTGGGCCGCTGATGCACATCATTGCCGCCAAGGCGATCTGCTTTCAGGAGGCGATGCAGCCGGAGTTCCGGGATTACGCGAAGCAAGTCGTCGCCAACGCCAAGGTGTTGGCCGAGACGCTGGCCGCAGAGGGCTTTCGCATCATTTCAGGCGGGACGGATACGCACGTGATGCTGGTCGATGTTTTCTCCAAAGGTATGCTGGGCAGCGAGGCCGAGAAGGCGCTGGGCGAGGCTGGAATCACGGTCAACAAGAATGCCATCCCGTTTGATGTGAACCCGCCGATGAAGCCGAGCGGCATCCGCGTCGGTACTCCGGCCCTGACTACACGTGGCATGAAAGAGGCGGAGATGCGGCAGGTTGGGCGCTGGATCGCGGAGGCGCTTCTTCAACGCTCCGATGCAGCGGTCCTAGCAAAGGTCCGCAAGCAGGTGCTCGATCTCTGCGAGGCGTTCCCGCTGTATGCCGAACGCAGAGCCAGGGCGCAGGCGGAAGTCCGGGCTTAACCCAAGCCTTCTGCAATTCTGCTGTGAAGCCGCGCGCCCTCTGTGGTTAAATGCCTTCGGTGAAGATCGCCCTCGACATCCGGCGGATGACGGAGTTCGGCGTAGGCACATACATCCGTAATGTCGTGCGAACTCTAGGCCGGCTCGATCGCGAGACCACATACTTCCTCATCGGCTCCCCCGCCAAGGTCAAGGAAATTGGCCCCTTGCCGCCTAACTTTCAGACAATTCCCCTGGCGGATCCAGAACGGTCCTGGAAGAGCTTCCGGGAGTTCCGCACGATTGTGAAGCGGCTGGAATGCGACTTGGTGCATATCCCGAATCTCTTTTCCATTCCGCGCGGGCTGCCGTGTCCTTATGTGAGGACGGTGCACGACATGCTGGAGCATCTGTCGCGGGTGCGCCAGCAGACCGGGTTTTGGGGGTCCTTGCACTTCCAGTTGACGAAGCGGGTTTTGCAAGGAGCGGCACGCATCTTCGCGGTCTCAAACTTTACCAAGCTCGAAGTGGAGAAGCTATTTGGCATTCCTGCCGGGCGCATCGAAGTGGTTTACAACGCGATCGATGAGCGGTTCCTTCGCGGGCACGCCAGCGCGGCTGACCGAGAGCTGATTGCCGAGCGCTACCAGGTGACGTATCCCTTCCTGCTCTATGCCGGTAGAATCAGCCCTCACAAGAACGTTGTACGCATGATCGAAGCTTTCTCCGCGCTGAAGACGGAGTTGGAAAAAGATCAGGCGTTTCCTGACCTGAAGCTCATCATTATTGGAGACGACGTGTCTGGCAATCCCGACCTGCGGCGGACGGTGATCCGCAGCGGCGTGCAGAACGATGTGCGCTTTTTGGGGTTTGTGCCGATCGAGGTGCTGCGCATTTTTTACGATGCCGCCAAGATCTTTGTCTTCCCGTCGTTGTACGAAGGGTTCGGTCTGCCGCCGCTGGAAGCGATGGCCCACGGCACCCCGGTCGTGACCTCAAACGTGTCGTCGCTGCCTGAGGTGGTGGGCAACGCCGCAGTACTCGTCCATCCCGAGAACGTTTTCGAGATAATGCGAGCGCTGCACCGTGTGCTTCTGGATCAGACGCTGCGCGAGAAAATGAAGGAACGCAGCTACCGGCAGGTGACGAAGTTTTCCTGGGAGAAATCGGTGCGCCGGATCATGGAGGTCTATCGGGGAGTCGCCGGTCCGCGAGGGTATGTGGAATCCCGCGGCCAGCCCGTTTCTGCTGGCCCCAAGCCGACGGCAGGCGTGGCGTGACTCGGCGGGCTCCCGGTACGGTGTTCGCACCAACCTCAAGCTACGTGGGATCTACTTCAGCAAGGGTTGACCGGGCGAGGCGATGGCGAGCTTGTGCAGCTTGGCAGTGACCCGGTTGCGGTCAGCGTCGGTTTGGGCAGAAGCGAGACGCTTTCGCAGAGTAGTGATCTTGTGTTGACGAGCGCGGCGCCGGCGAATCTCCGGCCGGCGGCTGGGTGCTGACATGAGTATGCTCCTGAAAGTGAATTAAGAAACGAACTTGCGGCAGCCGGACCTGTAAGCCGAATTCTGTCCGCCGGATTGCTCCGGCGGGACGGTCATTCCTCTGGGCCACGCATCGCTGCGGGGCTCTAGCGACCTACCCGAAGGTTGGACGCGCCGAGCCGGCACGCGCCAAGCCGAAGCCTGGCTCCCTTCCTATTTGGTCTTGCTCCGTGTGTGGTTTGCCCTGCCCGCTGCATTACTGCGGCGGCGGTGCGCTCTTACCGCACCTTTTCACCCTTACCCACATCCGTAAAGAAGCGGGCGGTATGTTTTCTGTGGCACTTTCCGTCGGACGGGCTTAACCCCGGCCTCCCGGACGTTATCCGGCACACTGCTCTGCGGAGTTCGGACTTTCCTCTCCCCGCGTCCGAAGACGCAGAAAGCGACCGTCCGGTCCAGCTGCCAACACATTCATTATATGCGATGACTTAGCGATGGTGGGCCTTAGGTCTTGTGTCTTAGCTCGAGGGGTCTAGCCGCCGGCAGAAACTACTAGAGCAGCTACGTCCGAAGCCGGTCGGAATTGGAGATATCGAACAATACCTTCCACGCACCGTTCGCCTGTCTTTTCCACACCATTAGATATTTCCCCTTGTCGGCGATCGCTTTCCCCGATGCGTCCGTGAAGCTCAGTTTGTAGGTGCCGCTGGTATAGCCAAGTTCGCCAGACCGGGCAACATCGGCTTTGTTCGGATGCCATGCGATCTTGTAATCCTGCGCCGTGAACGACCTCGCTATGAATCTCGCAATGGCCTCCCTCCCAGTAAGGATGGGATTATTGGGCACTAACATGGAGCCTTGCTCGCCAAAGAACGCCGCCGATTTCTCAACATCCTTCGCCTGGTAGGCCTTTAGCCATGCCGCATCAGCCGCCCGAACTTAAGCGACCGCGTTTTGGGTGGCCTGTCCGGGTGTGGACCGCTGCCGTGATCTCACATTCTCCTCCGCTGGCGGTGGCATTTTCCTTTATCGACGCAGGAGTCTATCATTTCTCCTGGCCATGAACATCGCCGAAGCCATCCGAATCGCTCTCCAGTCGCTCTGGGTTAACAAGCTGCGCTCGGTGTTGACGCTGCTCGGCGTGGTGATTGGAGTGGCTGCCGTCATCGCCGTGGTCACCTTCGTCTCGGGAATCAACGACTACGTGGCGCAGAAGATCTTCAATCTCGGTGCGGATGTTTTCCTGATCTTCAAAGTTTCTCCGGCCGTCACCAACGTGGACCACTTTCTCGAGGGTGAGAAGCGCAAGGACCTGACTATTGAGGACTACCAGGCCGTAGCGGACGCCTGCCGGCATTGCATATTGGTTGCCGCTTCCACGCGCAACGAAAGCGGGCATGTGAAGTACAACGGGCAAGAGATTAGCGATACGCTGATAAGGGGAATCACTCCCGGGATGCCTACGATTCTGGATACGGACCTGAGCACTGGCCGCATGCTGAATCAGACTGACCTGGATAATCGGTCTCCGGTCGCTGTTGTGGGAAACGATATCGTCGAACATCTGATGGTGGGTACTGACCCGCTGGGCAAGGAAATCCGCATCGACGGTTGGACCTACCAGGTCATTGGTGTGGGGACGAAAAAGGGCAAGACGCTGGGACAGAGCGCTGACAATTACGTGATGATTCCCATGACGGCATGTCTGAAACAATATGGATCACACAACAATAGCCTGCGGATTGCAGCCAAGGCTGCGAGCGCGGGCGTTCCCCTCAACGAGGCGGTCGACGAAGCGCGCGTCGCTCTTCGCGCCAGGCGGCACGATCCGCTCGGCGGCGACGACAGCTTCGACATTGAGACCAACTCAAGCTTGCTCGGCATCTGGACCGACTTCAGCCAGACGTTCTTCATCGCCACCATCGGCATTGCCGCCATCTCCTTAGTCGTCGGGGGCATCGTGATTATGAACATAATGCTGGTGTCGGTGACCGAACGCACGCGCGAGATCGGCATTCGCAAGGCGCTCGGGGCGCGGCGCGAGGATGTGTTAATGCAGTTTCTAATCGAGTCGGTTACTCTGGCGCTTGCGGGCGGAGCCTTGGGTGTATTGTTGGGAGTGGCGATCGCACTATCCGTTACCCTGCTGATAGGGATGCCCTCGGCAATCAAGCTTTGGGCTGTGGCGGCGGGACTGATTGTATCGGCAAGTGTCGGGGTGTTCTTCGGAGTCTATCCCGCGCGCAAAGCGGCGAAGCTGGATCCGATTGTGGCGTTGCGGTTCGAAACCTAGAAAGAATTAAGTTACTGATTACCAAATTGCCAAATTACTCAATTCCCCATGATTCGCAAAGACGAATTCGGTGAGATCGTGCAGATGGCCACTGACACCATCCGCAGCAACAAGCTGCGGTCGTCGCTGACTGTGCTGGGGATCGTGATCGGCGTCACCATGGTGATTAGCGTCTCGTCGATTGGGCGCGGTTTGGACGACAACGTCCGCGACGTGGTCGCCAGCATCGGTTCCAACGTCATCTTTGCATATCATCTGGAGCCGTTCACCTTCGGCCGCCCCACCGAAGAAATGCGCATACGCAAGAAGTTGACCTTCGAGGACGCGGAAGCGGTGAGCCAACTGCCGCATGTGAAGGCGGCAGGCGCGCTGATCCAGTTTCTCCATCCTGAGCTGGGAGTTGGCACCTTCGCGGTGAAGTATCAAGATCGCAAGGCCAAGAACACGATCCTGGAGGGAGATACGGCTTCTATGAAAGACGTTGTCGACCTGAGGATGGACTCTGGAAGGTGGTTCACTGAAAATGAAGAAGAGAGGCATGCCACGGTCATCCTCCTGGGTCACGATACCGTGGAAGAACTTTTCCCGTTTGAGAGTCCCCTGGGCAAGCAAATCAACATCGAGGGGCGATTGTTTGAAGTAATTGGCGTTGCCGCGAAAGTGAAATCAGTATTTGGAGGAGGAAAAGATCCCGACGATAACAAGGTCTTTTTCCCGCTGACTACCTTCAGGACGCTTCACCCTGAACTGAAAGACCATTGGATTGTCGTGAAGGCCACGTCTCATGAGGCGATGCCAAGGGCGATCGACGAAATACGTGAACTGCTACGGCGGCGCCGAAAAGTTCCGACCGACAAGGCGGACGATTTCGCCGTATTCACGTCAGATTCCATTTCGGACGTTTGGAATCAGCTCACCGGCATGTTGTTTGTCGGTATGTTCGCGATTTCGAGTGTAGGGTTGATTGTCGGCGGCGTGGGCGTGATGAACATTATGCTGGTGAGCGTCACCGAAAGGACGCGCGAAATCGGCGTTCGCAAAGCGATCGGCGCCCGCAAACGGGACATTCTCTTGCAATTCACTTTGGAGGCGATCATTCTCACGGCCGTCGGCGGAGCAATTGGCATTCTGCTGGGCGCGATCATCGTCTGGATTATTCCCGCGCTTTGGCCCTCGCTGCCTGCCCACATGTCTCTGTTCTGGACCATGTTCGGGTTTACTTCCGCCGCGGGAACTGGCCTCATCTTCGGCATTTATCCCGCGTGGAAAGCAGCGAACCTGGATCCGATTGAGGCACTGCGTTACGAATAATCTGTTCTGCGCTCGCGCATGATGCACTCCATCCTTCAAGTAGTTCAGATCGTTGCCATCATCGGGATCGTCTCCAGCGCCGTCTACTATCTCCTCTGTATTTGGAGTGCGGCGAAATTCCTGCGCGAACGGAAAGAACCAGGTGAACCTGCTGCAGTTGCCTTGCCTGCCCTCTCGATTCTCAAGCCGCTGAAAGGCACTGATCCAGAAATCTATGAGAGCTTTCGCAGCCACTGCCTGCAGGACTACCCGCAATACGAACTCATCTTCGGCGTGAGCGACCAGAACGATGCTGCAATCGCCATTGTGAAGGCACTGCAGCGGGAATTTCCTGATCGCAGGATCCAGTTCCTGGTGTGTCCGAAGATCCTGGGTGCGAACGTGAAGGTCAGCAACCTGGCGCAGATGCTGACGGAAGCGCGCTACGACTACTTGATTGTCAACGACAGTGATATCCGTGTGGAACCCGACTACCTGCGCCGCGTAACCGCGCCGCTAGCCGACTCGCGAGTAGGAATGGTCACTTGCCTTTACCGTGGAGCCGCAGGCGCGACACTCGGATCGCGACTGGAGGCGTTAGGCATCAGCACCGACTTTTGCGCGAGCGTCTTGGCTGCGCGCCAGCTTGAGGGTGGCATTCGCTTTGGCCTGGGTTCAACGCTGGCTTTCCGCCGGGCCGAGTTGGAGAAGATCGGAGGATTCGCCTCATTCATCGACTACCTTGCCGATGACTACGAACTCGGAAAACGCATTGCTGGCCTGGGGCTGAGCGTGAAACTGTCGGATGTGGTGGTTGAGACATATCTCCCGGCTTATCGCCTGCGGGAGTTCCTCGCGCATCAGCTTCGCTGGGCACGCGGAGTCCGGGACGCGCGTACCGGAGGTTACCTGGGCCTGGTCTTCACCTTTGGGATCCTCTGGGCATCGATCGCTCTGGCGGCGAGTCGTGGAGCGCCTTGGGCCTGGGCTGCGCTGTCGATCACACTAATTCTTCGTTTGGCGGTTGCCGTGGTTGTAGGCCGGGGCGTCCTGCGGGAGCGTCAGACTTTGAAGTATGCGTGGCTGATTCCTGTGCGGGACTTGATTGCAGCCGTAATCTGGGTCGCGAGTCTTGGCGGCAACACTGTCACCTGGCGTGGAGACCGTTTCCGGCTGAAGAATGGCAAACTCACTCGGATTGTGCCGGAGCCCCGTATGGATGTGTGATCGAGTCAGTCAGCGAAACGTTGGGAACGGCGTGGTAGCTGTGGTCGAGAACCGTGCGTACTTTGCTGGCCAGTTGTTTCAACGTGAACGGCTTCTGCAGGAAGTTGTTTTCGACATCGACCACTTTATGGTCCAACACGGTTTGGCCGGCATAGCCGGAGACAAACAGCACCCTGGTCTGGGGACGCAGCAATTCCAGTTCCCGCGCCAACTCCCCCCCGCTCATGTGAGGCATCACCACATCGGTGACGGCGAGGTGGATGGTCGAGCCGTGACTCTTGCTAACCGACAGGGCGTCGACGCCGTCTCTGGCTTCCAGAACGGTGTAGCCACGAAGCCTGAGGAATTCGACGGTTGCTCGCCGCAGGGGTTCCTCATCCTCGACTAGCAGGACAGTTTCTGTGCCGTGGAGCGCGGCCCCTACGGCCTTGTCTGGGTTTTCAACCGTGATAGGCTGATCCGGCACGCAGGGCAGGTAGATTCTGACGATGGTGCCCATACCGGGTTCGCTGTAGGCCCAGACAAATCCATGATTTTGCTTGACGATTCCGTACACCGTAGCCAGGCCAAGCCCAGTGCCCTTCCCGGAAGGCTTCGTCGTGTAGAAGGGTTCAAAGACGTGCGACAAGTGATCGGCAGGGATGCCGGAACCGGTGTCGGTCATGCTTAGGACCGCATAGCGTCCGGGGGGAATGACGGCGTGCTTTCGGTCAGCGTACTGTTCGTCGAGTTGGACGTTGCGAGTTTCAATCGTGCATTGTCCTCCCTGGGGCATAGCATCGCGGGCGTTGGCCGCGAGGTTCATGAGAATCTGCTCGATCTGCACCGGATCCAGACGAATTCTGCCCACTGCTTCGCCCGGAATAAAGACGAGTTCTATGTCTTCTCCGATAAGGCGGTGCAGGGTTTTGACGATTCCGCTGACCACCGGGTTGAGTTCAGCGACGCGCAAGGCCTGCGGTTGCTTGCGGCTGACGGCGAGCAACTGCCGCGTCAGGTCCGCAGCGCGACGGGCAG
>DATHMS010000066.1:0-7950 GCA_035486795.1 Candidatus Sulfotelmatobacter sp.
TTTATTTCTCCAATGGGGGCAATGGGTTGCCGGGAAATGCACCAGTTTAGGGCCTTGACAAGATTTTGGGGGCGTCGGGAAGCGGCTTCGGTGGGTGCGGTCCCTTCGGGACTTGTTCCAACCTCCTACGCCTACCCCGCACTTACGTGCGGGGCTATCACATGCCGTCCCTTCGGGACTGGGATCTGATGGCCCGCATCTTTCTTCCCTTTACGAGCGGAATATAGGAAAACAGAAACGCCGCGAAAAGCATACCGATCAGCGCCGCCGGCCAGAGGGTTGCGGCGGTGATGGCATCGGGCGGGCGGTAGCGCACGATGAAGTAGGAATCCATCCAGATGAGAATGCTGGTCAGAAGGCCGGGGGAATATTCGTGAAAGCGGATCGACCACCAGACATGCCAGAAGCTATTGAAGAACCGCTCGATGGACCATGCCAGGGGGAGAATGATCCATGAGGCTCCGAGGAGGTCGTAGACGACGACGCTGGCGATCATGATGGCGAAATAGCCGGCGTTGAACCAGAAGAATTTTGTCCAGGAGTATTCGGGCCACCAATGCTGGCGAACCTTCTCGACAAAGCTGCCGCCGAGCAGGGATTCGTCCAGCACGTGGACTACGTAGGCAGCCACCATGAACCAGAAAGAGAAGATAAGCGGCATAAGCTTCCTCAGAATTTATTTCTGGAAAAGGAGGCTCTCGGAAGCCTGGTTAGCCTGAGCCTTAGGATGACTCGGCAGAATATCCATAGGAGAATTACTGCCGCGGCAAGAAGGCCGAGGAGCTGCCACTTCAACTGGCTCACGAGTTGGCGGGCGGCTTGCATGTCGTCGAATGAGGTCCACTCCTCGCGGATTCTTCCGTCGACGATGCGCCAGACTGTGATGCCACGCAGTTCGATCCTGGCTCCCGTCGGCGGGAGTCCGTATCCGGCGGCGGTGTTGGTTCCGCGGAAGGTCCATACCACGGTGACCAGGTCGCCTTCGGCCACCATCAGGTCCGCGGTGATCTTGAGATCGGGAAACGCCTTTTTCTCGGCATGCACGGCCGCTTGATCCGCTTGAAGGTCGAAATTCTTGTGAAGGCCGTGGTTCACGAAGTCGCTGGCGTAGATTTCGTCAGCAACCTGGAATTTTCCCTGGTTGAAAATCTCCTCGAACACTCGCGCGGCGACCGCCTTGTTTCTGACCTGCTGCGAGGGCCGGTCTGGCGGGAGTGTGCTGTCGGATGCAAATGCCATGCCTACGGCCGCGAGTGTCACGAGCAGCAGCGGTGATGTCTTTGCCATGATCCTCCGCAGCAGGCGCCATTCAGACCCGGCTTTGAAGTGGGGATGTTCACACTCCACAAGCAAGTGACGGCACAAGGCGCGCAATGCTCGCGATTTTCTCATATAATTCGCGAGCCATGAAGAAATGGATTATCGCGACGTTGCTCCTTGCCACTGCAGCGGTAGCGCAGCAAACTCACAATCAATATGAACCGGCGAATGCGCCGGGGGCCGGGCAGAAGCTGCTCGCGCAATTTGCAGGCGACTGGGACCTTGTCAAGACGTTCTTTCCCGTCAACGGAAAGCCGATTGTGACGAAAGGCAGTTGTAAGCAGTACATGATTGAGGACGGCAGGTTTCTGCAGTCGGATTTCACTTTCTTCGATGCTAACGGGGCGAAGAGCACGGGCACTGGAATCTCCGGCTTTGATTCGAAAACGAATCGCTTCACTACCGTGTGGTATGACTCGCGGCAGACGACGATGTCGATTCGCCAGAGCGACGGCACGTTCGACGGCAAGAACATCGTCCTGTGGGCCACACCGCTTGATCCCGACCGGCCTGGGCGCAAGACGGTCGCGCGCGCGCACCTTGAGGAAGACGGCCGCGTTCTCCTCCATCGCCATTTCCTGATCGATGACAAAGGCGAGGAGCGGATGATGATCGAACTGCGGCTGACGCGCCAGTAGTCTCCCCAGGCAGCACGTCCGCAGCCGTGCCCTTCCCTTCCAACACCAAGGAATCGTCCGGAGTGGCCAAAATGGGACAGATTTGCGTCACATGCTTCGGTCACACTGCCACAAGGGCTGCTGTCCAAATTCAGGCTGTCTACCCGGTTTGCCCTATGGCGTATGCGTGATACGGGCGTAGGATTCAGACACGCGATGAGCACAACAGCATTCAGAGGATGCCGCAACGACACACAAATAGGAGGACCTCATGAATAAAGATCAAGTGACCGGCAAGATCGATCAAGCAGTAGGCAAAGTGCAGCAGAGGGTTGGAGAGAGTGTCGGCGACGACAAACTAGCCAATAAAGGAGTCGTGAATCAAGCCAAAGGTGCGGTGAAAGAAACCTGGGGCGATGCCAAGGATGCCGCGAAGCAGATCCACGAATCGCACAAGGAAGCCGCTTCCGAGCAGGCCACCGAGAGCCGACAGAAGGTCAGCCAGTCCGTGGATGAAGCGAAACAGAAGGCAAAAGGCAAGATTGAGGACTTCAAAGAGCGTCACTCGGCGTGACATTAGGCGGGTTGGAGTTCTGAACTCGCTCATTTGAGTTTCATCCGGCTGAGCCGGATAGCCTTATGGGGCACACTCCGGGGACACCCGCGGTGGACGCCTGATAGCCAGTCGTCGAAGTGAGTGTTAAGTGAGTGTTATGTTTCGCAAATGAGAAAGTTTCGCAAATGACAAATCTCAATCCGGTTGTCAACGCCATTGTCATCGTCTGTAGCGTCGTAGGCTTCGTGGGAATACTTTTCGGGGCTTACCTTGTCCTGGCGGCTGTGCCCGAGTTGCCACGCTACCTGCGAATGAGAAGGATGTAGCGGCGTCTGCTCAACGGCATCCCTTGCCTTAAGCAAAACGCCACACCAGAGCCGCACTTCGTCCATCTCCTTCAGACCCCGGCGATAACGCTCAGGTGTTCGAGCGTGGTATGGCCAAATCGTGGCCAGCTCGCGTCTTTCTCCGCCAGCAGTAACTACACGATCTACAGTATTTGGCTCGGTGAACGAGTGGCGTAGCTTCTTGATGTACTCCATAAAAATCTGGCCTGGTTGCGGACTTGGGAGCCGACTTGGGAAGTTTGGGGGTAAGAATGGAAAGCTCCGCTATCGCCGTCAAAGGAAGACCGACAGCGGTCCGTTACGCAATGGCGATTCTGGCAGCAGTGCTGGCGCTGTTGCTGCGGAAGATACTTTCCCCTTGGCTCGGAGCGGATGACCCTTATCTGCCATCCTGCGCGGCCATTGTCTTCGCGGCTTGGTACTGTGGCATTGGCCCTTCTCTTGTCTGTATTCTGCTAAGCCTGGTTGGAGTCTGGTACTGGTTTCTCCCATACTCCAATTCGTTCGTATTCGAGAATCCCAAGACTGAGATCTCCGGGATGATGCTTGTCTTGGTCTTGTCGGGTTTCATCGTCGCTCTGGGAGAGGCGAACCGCCGCTCAAAATCAGCATCGGACCGGGAGGTTGCTGAGCGCGCGCGGATCGAAGACGAGTTGCGGCGAATACAAGCGCAGCTGGAGAGTCGAGTACGGGAGCGCACTGCACAACTCGACATCGCTCACCAGGAACTCTCCCGGGAAGCGGCAAGAGTAAAAATGCAAGCTGAGTGGCTGGACGCGGCCAATGATGCGATCTTTGTTGCGGGTTCCGACGAAAAGATTACCTATTGGAACAGAGGGGCTGAACGGCTGTATGGGTGGTCCAAGGAAGAGGCTATCGGCAAATCTCCCCACTCGCTGCTGCAGACCGACTTTCCGGCCGCGTTTGCCGAACTCGCCACGCAGCGCCAACAAGGCGGCTGGGAAGGAGAGCTTGTCCATACCAAACGGGATGGCAGCAGGGTGACTGTTACCAGCCGTTGGACAGACCTGACTGACGCACACAACAAGCTTGCGGGCTGGCTTGAGATAAATCGGGACATTACAGATCGTAAGATGGCCGAAGCTGCACGTCAGCTTAGCGCGCAACTATTGAAAACCCAGGATGACGAACATCGAAGGATCGCCCGCGAACTATATGACAGCGCCGGACAGATGGTAGTCGCATTAATCCTCAACCTGGGGCAACTCAAGGCGGCTCAGAATCTGCGTCCGGAACAAACCCATGTTCTTTCTGATAGTGACACGCTCTTGCAAACTCTTAGCAGCGAACTTCGGGCCATTTCGCACCTGTTGCATCCGCCTTTGTTGGACGAAGTAGGCCTTTGGACGGCGCTGGAATGGCACGTAGAGGGATTTTCACGGCGCAGCGGGATCGCCACAACCCTGGAACGTGACTCCGGCTTCGGACGATTGGATCCTGATCTGGAAATCGCTATCTTCAGAGTCATTCAGGAATGCCTTACCAATGTGCATCGCCATTCCGGCAGTCGAGAGGCCGCGGTCCGTTTGCTGCGGCGCTCGAAGGATGAGGTTTGGCTCGAAGTTCAGGATCGAGGTAGAGGTATATCTCCGGAGACGCAGTTGAGCATTTTAGAAGACAGCTCAACCGGCGTAGGGCTTAGGGGAATGCGGGAGCGTGTGCTCCAGCTCGGCGGGAATCTGCGCGTTGAGTCTAATGAAAGTGGAACAACAGTCGCAGCCGCTTTTCCAACAACGAAAACCGCCGCACAGGATGAAGAGCCAACAGCAGCTTGAGCGCTCCGCGCCAAAATCCGCCAACGCGCCTTAACCCGCCAGTCCTTTAGCTCTTGTCATTCGGATGCGCGCTGAAAGCGCGCCAGGAACCTGCTGCCCTGCCATAAGCAAAGAGCCAGCGTGGCTTCTCCGGAAAGTTCTCCGCGACAAATCCCCCTCGCACAATCTGATTGTCATCCTGAGCCCCGCGTGCTCCAACGCGGCCCAGAACCACCACGCGAAGGACCTATGCAACTCCTCGCCGCCACCGAAACGCCTGGGCAATATCGACCTATAACTCAAGTATTCGATATCGCCGAGACCACGTAAAGCTCAAGTAAACATCGAAGCAAAGAAAGCTGTGGAAATGGTTGGAGAAGGCGGACTACCTCGTCGAGCGGAGTTCCCGAACTTCAAGCAGTGAAGTTCCGCCAGAGAGCTACCGTTAGCGCGAGAGCTTTTGGTGTCCCTAGATCAGATTAAATTAGCTTTGAGTCTCTAACAGAAGGCGCCGATCTCAGAAGTGACTACTCAAATTCTTAATCGTCCACCCGTTTCCAGACTGTGATTGTGTGCGGAGTCCCATCAGAGTTGTACACCTGAGTCGATCCGTTCTGCTCGTAGTGGTGGGGCCGGATTGTTCCCATGACTTGCCGTCGCAGCTCAATTTGCCGCCGTATCAGTCCCGACTCTTCGGGTGACAGTTGGCTTCTGTACGGCACGAGACTGTTGGCGATTACCAAGGCCGTGAGGATGGCGGAGACAACGAGGAATATGCGCTGCTTCTCCCACGTAGACAATTTGGGACGTTTTACTCTCGTCGCGCTATGATGACGACGGCGGCGGCGCCTGACGGGTGGCCGGAATTGAGAGACATTCCAACTGCGCTTCCACTCCCGCACTGGGATGAGGTTTACCTTGACGGCCTGCGGCGCTGGCTCAGGCTGCGACAGCAGAGAAAGCAGATCGAAAAACCAGAGTGGATTTCCCGGAGTCACCGAAGTTCTCCTCCAACCAGCCTCACTTTCGCGGCGGGAATAATATCTCAGGCTTGCGCTGCTGACCTTGGCCTTGGCTCGGCTCAGGACACCAACGAGATAGTACTCCAAACACTCAACGCAATTCTAGACACAGGCTGCATCTTGCCCGGAACGATCTACTCCTCATTGAACTGGATGGCGGGGCCGACATTCCTGGGCCTTACTACCAATAAATTTCGGAGTCGAGGAGAGAAAAAGAAAAGCCCGGCTTGATCGGAGCCGGGCTCACTGCTTGGGGTTGCCAAAAATGCTAGGCAGCCGCGGATCTCTTTGTACGGCCCTCCGTCGTGATCGGTTGAGCTACCTTGCGCACGAGGAAGGGTTGCAGGTTCGGCTCAGAACCGGCCCACTCCAGGCTGACAATCGAGTGTCCGGGCTGGCACGTAACGAAATAGCGCTCTCCGGTGGGGCTGGTTACTTCAAACTTGCCGGACTCGCCCTGTAGAGCCTCAGCAACATCGTAGGTTGAAATGCTGTCATTCAGTTTCATGGGGACTTCCTCCATTCATTTTCTGTTTCTCTTACAGGTTGTTGGTTGTCCCCTACCCTAGGGAGGAGCTCTCTAATTCATGTTAGAACGCAGGACGAGGAAATACGTGCGCTGATTTTTCGAAGATTTGTTTCTACAAGATTTGTATTAGGAGATTTCCTCGGCGCTGCCTTTTACACTCTTTTACTCATTCTTTACGCCATTCGCCGGTAATCAGGGCATCCAATCCTCTAAAGGCATAAAAAACCTCAGCCTGATGAGGTAGAGGTAAAACAAGGAGGAAGTATGAATCAGCGAGTACTCTTTGCGATCGCGTTGTTTCTTCTAACGGCATTCTCGATCAGTGTCCCCAGAGCGCATGCCGACGAATGGAACCAGAAAACCAAGCTGACGTTCAACGAGCCGGTTGAGATTCCAGGCCAGACGCTGCCCGCAGGCACTTACTGGTTCGTTATGCTCGACAGCAGTTCCTTCCGTGACATGGTCCAGATCTTCAGCCCGGACTGGTCGGTGCTTTACGGCACGCTGGTCACCGTCCCCGATGAACGCCGGCGGGTAAGCGACGAGACGGTTCTCACCTTTGCGGAGCGACCGTATAGTAAGCCACAGGCGATCCTCGACTGGTTTTATCCAGGCGAGACAGTGGGACACCATTTCGTCTATAGGAAGAATGAGGAGCGGGAGTTGTCGCGTGATGTGCACCAGCAGGTTGTTGTAACCGAAGCCGGCGAATAGGGCACGGTTTCGGGGGGGCTGTTCGCCCCGGGGGGCGAACAGCCGTTTCCTCCGCAAATGTGACGGAGAGCACTACGAAATCCGCAGGCAATGTATGGTGCCGCTACACCTCTTCACTCTCCTTCAATCTAGCAATCACGCTGAAATCTTCGAGCGTCGTAGTGTCGCCTTTGACGTCGCCGTGGGTTGCAAGTTCGCGCAACAGGCGGCGCATGATTTTTCCGCTGCGCGTCTTGGGCAACGTATCGGTGAAGCGGATGTCGTCAGGCTTGGCCAGTGCGCCGATTTCTTTCGCGACCCACTTGCGCAATTCTTCTTTCAACTCGAGAGTTGGCTTGCGGCCTTGCTCAAGGGTCACGAAAGCAGAGATGGCCTGCCCTTTAAGGTCATCGGGACGTCCAACCACTGCAGCTTCGGCGACTGCTTCATGCGCGACCAGCGCAGATTCGACTTCCATGGTGCTGAGCCGGTGTCCGCTGACGTTGAGCACGTCATCGACGCGGCCCATGATCCAGAAGTATCCGTCTTTATCTTTGCGAGCGCCGTCGCCGGTGAAATAAACGCCGGGAATCTGCGACCAATAATTCTTGACGTAGCGGTCGGGGTCGCCGTAGACAGTGCGCAGCATGCCCGGCCATGGCTTGGTGATGACGAGGAATCCGCCGGAGCCGAGCGGCACAGGCTGACCGTCCATGGTGACAATCTCGGCGGCCACGCCGGGAAACGGACGCGTAGCCGATCCTGGCTTGGTGGCAATCGCTCCTGGAAGCGGCGCAATCATAATGTTCCCAGTCTCCGTTTGCCACCATGTATCGGTGATGGGGCAGCGGTTGTTGCCGATTACTTCGCGGTACCACATCCAGGCTTCGGGGTTGATGGGTTCGCCTACGGTGCCGAGGAGGCGGAGACTGGACATATCATGTTTTTTTGGCCACTGGTCGCCCCACTTGAGGAAGGTGCGGATGGCGGTGGGGGCGGTGTAGAAGATGTTGACCTGGTGGCGCTCGATGATGGACCAGAAGCGGTCGGGCTCGGGGTGGTTGGGAGCGCCTTCGTACATGAGGCTGGTG
>DATHMS010000067.1:0-3872 GCA_035486795.1 Candidatus Sulfotelmatobacter sp.
CCATGGTCGTTCTCCTCTTATTTTGTTGCCTTATTGCCCGGGCGCAGCCGGAACTGGCGGGGCGTTTGGAGTTGCGTGTTTCTGTTCGGTGAGCAAGCCCAAGTCATCAACTCCCGCGGCGCGAACACTGTCCACCACCTGTACGACGTTGCCAAAATGAGTCCGCATGTCCGCCTTTACATATACACGCTTGTCCTGCTTGTTAGTCAGGCGGTCTTTCACTTTGGTTGTCAAGGTGTCGACCTGAATCGATTCGCTGCCCAAATAGACCTTGCCGTCGCGCGTAATCGAGACCAGCAAAGCGTCTTCCTTGTCCGCATCCGGCATCTGCTCCGGGTTGTTCACCGGGGCCATGTCCACGCTGATACCTTTTTGCAACATGGGCGTGACCACCATGAAGATGATCAGCAGAACCAGCATCACGTCCACCATTGGAGTAACGTTGATTTCCGAGCTGACCTTCGCGCCTTCGTTTCGTTTCGCTAACGCCATAGCTAGATATCTCCCGTACCGCCACAAACCTGGCAAAGCTCCATGCTGAAGTTGGGAAAGTCCGGCGCTGGTTTGCCAACGCCGGACAAGCAACTCACTCGCAAGACCTTGCATGCCCCATTTCCCGCGCGTCCTATGCGCGAAAAGCGGGGAGATTTCTTACCGGCGAACGTCGCCGCGTTTCTTCAGGAAGTAGTCGATCAGTTCGCTCGACGAGTTATCCATCTCCACGTCGAACGCTTCCACGCGCCCGGTCAGATAGTTGAACATCATGACGGCCGGGATGGCGACGAGCAGCCCGATGGCGGTCGTGACCAGCGCTTCCGCGATACCGCCGGCGACTGCAGCCAGTCCGGTGGCCTTCGAGTTGTTGATGCCGATGAACGCGTTCAGAATGCCCATCACCGTTCCGAACAGTCCCACGAAGGGAGCGGTCGATCCGATGGTAGCGAGGCCGCCCAATCCACGCTTCAGTTCAGCATGGACGATAGCTTCGGTGCGTTCCAGGGCGCGCTTGGAGGCTTCAATGGTTTCGCCAGGGATTGCGCCCGGGGAATCCTGGTGAGCCTTGAATTCCATCAGGCCAGCGGTGACGACCTTGGCCAGGTGGCTCTTCTTATTGCGCTCGGCAACCTTAATGGCTTCATCAATGCGCCCATCGCGCAGCGCGCCGGCGACGGCCGGGGCAAACGCACGCGACTGTTTGCGAGCCGCGCTATAGGCCATCCAGCGATCGATCATCACGCCGATTGACCACCCCGACATGATGAAGAGAATGATGACTACGGTCCGGGCAACCCATCCCATTGCCTTCCACAAGCCCAAGGGATCGGTCGCCATGGCGCCGCCGCCTTCCTGAACCATCCAGGTGGCTGCGACGTGAACGTGACTGAGAAGTGCTGCTGCTACGTGAGTTGCGAACATGAGTTGCTTTTCCCTCCTCGGAACTTTCTACTTCAATTGGACACTGTGATGCGCTTTGTGGTGCCAACAACGCAAAAAGAAATCGATCCCCGGCGGGCCTGCGCCTTTTTTGCGCCGCACACGCGCGGACTCCAGCCAAACCTTTGTTAAGAAATACTAAGGTACGGCGGCCGCGCCCAGGTTTCAAGAAACCCCTCCCGGCCACCGCGAGTCAAGTGGGAAAGGGAGGGCTATGCACACTACTGCCGATAAATCTACAACCGCGAGCCTGCTGAGGAGTTTAGCCCCCAGCGAGCGTGAAGTTCACCTGCACCTGCGTGTCGACCTCAACGGGCTCTCCATTCAGCAGGTACGGCTTGTATTTCCACTGCTTCACGGCTTCGATCGCGGCCGGCGCCAGCATGGGATGCCCGCTGACCAATTGCAGGTTTTCAATGCTGCCGTCCTTGCTGATCTGCGCCTGCAAAATCACCGTACCCTGAATGCGGGCCTGGCGCGCGAGCGGCGGATAGGTCGGATTGACCCTGCGGATCAAAAGCCCAGACGACACGCCCGACGATACGCGCACGCGCTGCGGTGTGGCTACCTTTGGCACGGCAACCGGCGTCGAACTGATGATGCCGCCAATCACGCCGCCCATCTGCCCACCGGGAATTCCGCCCGGGACGCCGCCCACCACGCCGGCAGACGCCATGGCCGGTGGAGCCTCGTCTTCCTGGATCATCTTCACTTTTTGTGGAATCTTGGTGGGTGTACGCAATTCACCGTTGACGATATCGGTCTGAATCACCTTGACGTGCTGCACGGCTGCAGCAGCTGGCGGTGGCGGCGGTGGCGGTGGCGGGGGGGCCACCAGAAGGAACATCATTTGTCCTTTGGGCAAGGCTTCCGTGAAAATGAGCGGGATGAGCACCATCACGCCGATAATCATGAACTCGATCATAAACGCGACCACTGACGTTCGGCCCCGTTTTGTCTTCAGCTTGCCGCCAGACTCAATCAGGCTGTCTTCAAACATAGTGTTTCTCCCCTAGCTTCTTTTCAGACCCCTCAAAGAGCTTTAGACACCGACTGGCTCCCTTTTGCTCCCGATTTCCCGGTGCGCCCCCAAGGCCGAAACCAGCCCTAGGGCGCTTTAAGCAAATCCCTCTAACTGCTTTACATAAGAAGGCTTACCGCAAGTAACGACTACCGCGCCATCGGGTAACCTATCTAGCCCGAAAACTTGCCCGGATTACTTCGCTTTCACCGGTATGCCGACTGGACGCTTGCCTCGTTCAATCCGCCAATCCTGGTAAGCCACCAGGATCGGCGCGGCGATCGCAATCGACGAATACGTCCCTATCAAAATGCCAATCACCAGTGCGAGGCTGAATCCACGAAGCACCTCGCCACCGAATAAAAATAGTGCGAGTACGGTAAGGAAGGTAAGCCCCGCTGTCAAGATCGTTCTGCTCAGAGTCTGATTAATACTCCGGTTAACGATATCCGACAGTTTCTCGCGCCGCATGAGTTTAATGTTTTCGCGGATGCGGTCAAATACCACGATCGTGTCGTTATTAGAGTAACCAATCAGGGTCAAAATGGCCGCGATCACGGTCAGGGATATCTCAAACCTCGGCGCCAGAAGCGAAAACGCGCCTACTGTAATAAGAGTGTCGTGAAACACCGTGACCACCGCGGCGATGCCGTAAATCCACTCAAACCGGAACCCCAGGTAAACCAGCATCCCCAAGAGCGAATAGAGGGTAGCTAATCCCGCCTGGGTTCGCAACTGGCCGCCCACCTGCGGCCCCACGATCTCTACATGCCGAACCCCAAAGTCTGAAAGGTAGAATCCATCGGGCAGCGACGCCGCAACCGCAGGCGCGACGCCCGCAGCGCCCTTCAACTGATCGAGAGAACTAAACACCCCGCCCAGGGTGTTTTCCCGATAATCCACAACGGCTTGCGTCTGCGCAGTGTATTTCACGTCAGCATCAGTGCCCAGATGCAGCGGGTCTTTATCCATCAAGTATTTCTTGATTGTTAAAGAACTGGCGTTGTTCAGGTCGTCCTTGCCTGCTGGAGCATTGCTCTCCAGCGCCTGAATAATCTTCAGCTTGCCCTGGTCCAGAGCCTGGTCGCTGGTTTCACGCACATCGAGATCGATCAGAACCTCATTCAGCGAAGGTTGGTCGTAAGGCTGAATCTTCGGATCCCGCAGGCCGGCGCGGTCCATTGCGGCACGCACGGCATTAATGTCGGGAGTATGCGAGAACTTCACATAAACCAGAGTTCCCCCGCGGAAGTCCACTCCCCACGGGATGTGGTGCCAGAACAGCAAGGAAAACAGGCCGGCAACGCTGAAGACCAGCGAAAAGGCGAGAAAGTACCACTTTTTCCCCAGAAAATCTATGTCGGTATTGCGAAAGAACTCCACGGGTTTCTCTAGCCCCTTATCTATCTATGACTTA
>DATHMS010000068.1:0-5665 GCA_035486795.1 Candidatus Sulfotelmatobacter sp.
GGCAGATCATGAACTACCGCTGGGTCGACCATCGCTACCAGGGAAACCTCCTGGCAATAGGTCACAAACGTGAAAGAACTGCCGTGATTCCTGTTAATGGTGGCAAAACCACTGATCAGATCAATCCCGGCGCCGGCGATGGTCTTTCTGAAGCGCGCCCCCGGAATGATGGTGCAGAGAAAGTTGCTGTTCCGAAACATGCGCTCCCAGCAAGCGCGATGGAGTGCCCAGGGGAGCCGCACAAGTATCAACGACAGGAGGCGGTAGGCAGGCAGGCTCCCGTCGAGTTTCACCCGCTCGATATCATCGTGAATGGCCTGCAGGCGCGCTTGGGGCGTGGGCAGGGATATCGGCATGCGAATTCCCACCGCGGTGATCAGGTTCCCCATCTCTTCCCGTTGGTCGCTGCGCCGAATGCTGACCGGAACTATGGCTCTGAGTTCACGAACGGGATAACCGGTGCGCACATGGAACCGGCTAACTGCGCCCGCTAGTAGCGTCATCAGCGTGTCGTGAAGGTTTCCACCGAGCCCGGCGCCGATTTTTCGCAATTCCTGCCTCGACAATCGTATCAGGCAACCGCAGCGGGCCGATGAATTGCGACCGTTGAGCGGGCTCGCACCCGGCTTGCGCACTGTCTCGAGGAATATCCGCCGGGCGCATCTGACCGCGATCGCCAGCCTGTCGAGCAGGCCGGTGGCCGAGCCCCACTCCGAAATCATCTGTTCGCCTGAGGGCGGGTTGGACCGCTCTGTCCTCACTTGGTCGCCGCAGAACGAGTAGAGCGCCTCCAGGGCCCCGAGGCCGTCCGTCAAGGAGTGATGGAGTACGAAGAGAAGGCCGGTGACGGGCCGGTGTCCATTGATAGCCTGATCCTGAGCGCTGATTACGGTCAGCCGCCAGAGGGGCCGGCTCATATCCAGAGGGCGGCTGAACTCGACGCTCGCTTCTGCCACCAGGGACGATAGGTCGGTGACGGAAGAGCGGCGGACTAATGTGATGTGCGCGTCGATGTCAAAATGCGGGGGCCGCATCCAACGCGGCTTCGGCTTGGTGACAACCACCTGCGTGAAGCGCGGGAAGGATCGGGCAAGTTCCGCGCTTACCCTCCGGCGCAGCATCTCCATGTCCGGAATCGTATCCAGCAGGCAGAAGGCAGCGATGGCCTGCGACGTCGTGTCGGTATGTACGTTGAAGAACGAAAAATCGGTATGCGGAATGGGTTCACTGGCGTGCTCCTCCACTAATGCTGGTTGTGATAATCCCATTGGATGCCGAGATGTCTCACATTTATATCACGGGGGGAAGGGGCAAACTTTTGCCTAAGTACTATAACTGCTCTGAAACTACTCTCGACGTTCCGCGACGACCCGGCTGTTGTGCTTTGACGCTAAACTCTGTAGCCTCGGTTGTATATCCGAAATGACAGCGTCCCTCACGGTATGTCGTCCGATTGTGAAAACAGGGCAAACACCCATGGATGGTGAAATGTCACAGGTATCCATTCCCACCATCCACGCATTGCTGGGCATTCGAGTTGACGCTCCCCTAACTTTCCCGGACCTGATAGCGAGCTTGACAGTTTCATTCTTTCCCACGAAACCGCTCAACGGCAGACTGGGGCGATTTTGGCCGAAGTTGCAGAGCGGCCTTCGCAAGCATGGCGTTAAGATCCTGGATTTCGAGGATGCACTGGCTCAGGGGCAGAATGGAAAAGTGAACAAGGGTGTCGTATTGATTGCCGCGCCCGATTTCATCGAAGGCGATCCCCCGACACACTTTGTTTCAAGCCTGTCGGCCAACATCATCGTCGGCGTTTACGACAAACCGAGCCCGCTTACGCAGCATACTGACCAACAGGCCAGGCTTGATCTGGTAATTGGACAAATGGTCTGGGATATTGTTCAAGTTCTTATCTACGTTGAGGATGACACTTGGACGGTTTGCAATATGAACGGCGCAATGGTGCCCTCTCCGAATTGCGATGTCCTGACCGACAGCATCCTGGAGATATTGATCTCAAAGCTCGCTGCGCCGGTGATTCCGCCGCGCATGGCGGATTTCCAGGTGCGTCCTCAGTCTTTCAACCCTGCCGATGTGACTCTGGCGGCCAGTGTTTCAGATTTGGTCGAGTGCGGGCCGATCTGGGAACAAACCGGGTTGTTTTTCTATCAGACCCCTCTCGCGAAGCTTAAGTTCAGGAATGACTTTATGCGGCGCCTTGGGACAAAATTCGTCGACCACAGGTCCGGGATGAGTTTTGGGTTTCTCGTCAGACAAGTGCCTCAAATCGTCAGGCCGGCGCTAACCCTCGCTGAAGCGAGACAACAGTTTGGGGATTTTGACTGGATTGGCCAGGAGCTTCACGTAATCAGCGGCCAAGAGTACCTCGCCGTCAACATAGGTGCGGAGACTTTGATCGTAGAAGCGCCCGATGTATGGGTTCTATGCACGCGATCCGGTTGCATAAAAACGCGCCTCGACCCGCGGAGGGATGTAATTCGCCTGGGCTTATCCAAGGGACGGTACATCCTGGAAACACCGGCGGAACTGGAGCCCGGCAGCGACTGCAAACCCTCGTACGATACTGGCGTCATCCTCGCACACGCTTTGGCGAACGTCGTTATTGCGAGTGTGCTGGCGCGCTTCAACCCTGAATCTGAATTCCTCAAAGCGCTGCAGACCACTGGCCTGGCGCTCGCTCATTGGCATGGATATCTCGCCGAGCATGAGCGTCCGTCCGGCTGTGCCGTCTTCGGCCGGGACAACATACCATTCGCTTGTGCGACACCCCAGTCGACGATACTTGCATTCCAGGGGAAGCTTTCCGCATTTGAGTCGCAATTTTGTAATACTCGCGATTACCACGGGGACATTCACGTGGAGCCTCATCACGGCACAAATATGACGGGCAATTCGCTGACGGGCATAGCTCGCTGGTTACTCGGTACCAAACAAGCAGCGCCGCTTTTGTGATACCGGAGTTCAAATCGCAGCGAAACTTCGAGGGGCCGCGTTCGCGCAGTGGCCGGTGACGTGCTTCTGTCCTCCAGTCGTCAAGTAATTCGTTTGGAGAGATTCACATGAGCACTAGAGCCATCTTAGATCCGAATCCGGGAGCCGTCTCCGTGACGGCCCGCCGACACGACGCGTCCGAAGTGAGCGCATTGTATGAACACCAGCTGCTTACCAATCTTGCGATCGACCCTAACGCGGCCAGCGAGAGGGAGCGATTTGAGGCGTTTTCCCGGTCGGTTCGCGATATCCTGGCCGAACGCTGGGTGGAGACCAAGAGGACCTATGAGCGGGAGAATGCCAAGCGCATTTACTACCTGTCGATGGAATTTCTCATTGGCCGTTCTTTGGCCAACAACGTTACCAATCTCCTGCTCGATCCCGTAGTGCAGCTGGCCACCCAGGAAAAGGGCATCGATTGGCTCGATCTGATTGAACAGGAGCCGGATGCGGGACTGGGAAACGGAGGGTTGGGCAGGCTGGCGGCTTGCTTTCTGGACTCGATGGCGACCATGCAGCTGCCGGCTACAGGCTACGGTTTACGTTACGAATACGGCATGTTCAAGCAATCCATCGCGAACGGGTGGCAAAAAGAGAGCGCCGACAATTGGCTCCGCAATATCGATCCGTGGGAGATCGCGCGGCCTCATGAAAAAGTGGAGGTGCGCCTGAACTGCACATTTCAAGTGAGAGGTGGGGATGTTCGAGTGCTGCAAGGCCGGCCTTCGAGCCTGATCGGTATTCCGTACGACCGTCCCGTGGTGGGTTACGGCGGAAAGACCATCAACACTCTGCGGCTGTGGGCCGCCGCCGCACCGGACTTTTTCGATTTCCAGGAGTTCGGCACCGGCGACTTCGTGGGCGCGGTAGGCGAGACACTGGAAGCGGAATCGCTGACCCGAGTGCTCTATCCTGACGACTCCACCACGCACGGCCAACAACTCCGCTTCATGCAGGAGTATTTCCTCGTCGCATGCTCGCTTGCAGACCTGATACGCCGCTTTCAACGGCATAACACGGATTGGAATTTACTGCCCCAAAAAGCGGCTATCCAATTGAACGACACGCATCCTTCCATGAGCGTCGCTGAACTCATGCGGATCTTGCTGGACGATGCTCATTTGGGATGGGACCAAGCCTGGGATTTGACCAGGAAGACGCTGGGATACACCAATCACACATTGCTGCCGGAAGCACTGGAGAAATGGCCGGTTGCATGGTTTGAGATGGCTCTTCCGCGGCATCTGGAGATTATCTACGAGATCAACCGGCGGCTCTTGGATGATGTTCGCGTCCGTTTCCCGGACGATGAGGAGCGCGTCCAGCGCATAAGCCTGGTGGAAGAGGGCGCACAACATAAGATCCGCATGGCTAACCTGGCGATCGTCGGCTCGCACAGCACCAACGGAGTTGCCGCAATCCACTCGAAGTTATTGCGGACGACTACGGTGAAGGATCTGGCCGAGATGTTTCCTGAGCGTTTCAGCAATAAGACCAACGGCGTGACGCCCCGGCGCTGGTTGCTCGAAGTGAATCCCGGCTTGGCCTCTGCGATCACTCAGCTGATTGGCGAGAAATGGATTACCGACTTAAGCCAGCTTTCGCGGATGAAGACCCTGGCCGATGACCGCGGCGCCATTGCACTGTTTCACAAGTCAAAGACCGAAGCGAAGACACGGTTTGTCGATTGGCTCAAGTCGACGTCGGGACAGGTCGTGGATCCGAACTCGATATTTGACTGCCAAATCAAACGCATCCACGAATACAAGAGACAATTGCTGAACGCTCTGCGGATCGTGGTTATGTACAACCGGCTGCGCGAGCATCCCGACATGGACGTGCCGCCGCGGACGTTTTTCTTCGCTGGTAAAGCGGCGCCGGCTTACCAACTTGCCAAGCTCATCATCAAGTTCATCAACAATCTGGCGGGCACAATTGATGCCGACCCTGCCGTGCGCGGACGGCTCAACGTCGTGTTTCTGCCTGAGTACAACGTTTCACTCGCCGAGCGCCTGATCCCGGCGAGCGATGTCTCGAACCAGATCTCCACTGCCGGATATGAAGCCAGCGGCACCAGCAACATGAAGTTCATGATGAACGGGGCGCTCACGGTGGGGACCCGCGATGGTGCAACCATCGAAATGGCGGAGGAGGCGGGCGAGGAGAACTTCTTCCTGTTCGGCCTTACGGTGGAGCAAGTGGAAAATAGCCGCGGCTGGTACAGTCCTTATTGGCACTATGAACATGAGCCGGAGACTCGCGCCGCCCTGGATCTCATTTTCTCGGGTCATTTCAATCCGAATGAACCCGGTGTGTTCGCTCCGTTGCGGGATACACTGTTAAACCAGGGCGATCACTACATGCACTTGGCGGACCTGACGTCCTACTGCGAAGCGCAGGACCGGCTCGGGAAATTGTACGCCGACCCAGATGCTTGGGCGCGTAAAGCAATCCTGAATGTGGCCAGTTCGGGGAAGTTTTCGAGCGACCGTACTATCGCGGAATACAACACCGAAATTTGGAAGGCGGAAGCATGCCCAGTACTTTAGCGGGCAACGCCTTTGAAACGCTTTCTCCTCTCGCAGGCAAACCTGCGCCGAGGGAGATGCTGGTGGATGTCGCTCGCCTGGAGAAGGATTATTTTGAGCGC
>DATHMS010000069.1:0-29827 GCA_035486795.1 Candidatus Sulfotelmatobacter sp.
GCTGCTTGAGACGCTGGCGCCGTCTGGCCCACAGCGGGCAGAGCGAATAAGAAAAAGAGCAGACAGAATGATTGCACTTTCCGCAGCATTACGAGCCTCCCGTTGTCACAACTTATAAGCCGGCGAGCAGGTCCGCACCCAACGTGGCTAGAACGATATCTTCATTCGACGATAAGCCGCTGACCGCGACCGCGCCGACTACTTCGCCGTTCTTCCAGACTGGAATTCCACCGCCCCAGCCGACATAGTTCGGGTCGCCGTAGTAGGCGATGTCGTGACCCTTTTCCGGATGTTTGACCTTTTCTCCAATTTCCCTGGTCGGCTTGCGTTCGCGGGCGGCGGTCCATGCCTTGTTCATGGCGATGCGGATGGAGGAGACCGGAGCACCGTCCATGCGAGCAAAGCAGATAAGGTCGCCGTGGGAATCGGCGACCGCGATCGCCGCGGCCTTTTGCATCTGTAAGGCTTTTTGCACGATGAGCTCGACCGCCCGCTTGGCTTCGGAATAGTCGATGGTGTGGAGGGTACGCATCGTGCCCAGGATAAAACGAACTCGGAGGGAAGGCTCTTGGCGCAGTCAAACGCGGACCACCGGTTGCCGGGGTGGTCGATCGAGCTTTGAAACGAGAGGGTATCTCTGGGTTAGGAACAGCTTCCTAACCCAGACATACCGAGTTAGAACACAAACTTCAAGGCAAACTGAATCAGACGAGGGTTGTTGCCCGTATTTGTGCTCGCTACCTGTCCGAATCCGTTCGTATTTCCCGAGACGAAATTAGTGCCCGGAAATCCAAATTGTGGATGGTTGAACAGGTCGAAGAATTCAGTCCTGAATTCGAGGCCGAATCTCTCGGCAATCGTCGTCCGCTTGAAGATGGCGAAGTCAAAGTTGTTGATGCCAGCTGCCCGCAACTGGTCGTCGACCCTGCTCTCAGTTCCATAACCCCATTGCGGTGGCGCCGCAAAGCAGGCCGTGTTAAACCAACTTGCAAGTGAGCGGTTGCCGTTTTTATCGCAACCGGCTACGACGCTGGGACGTATGTTACCCACGCCGAGGCCGGCATTCTCCAAGGCAGTCGCGAGACCAGCCCATGAAATCTTCAGCGGAAAACCGCGCTGGAAGGTAGTGACTCCGTCCACACCCCATCCAGACACCACTTTGTTCGCCACTCCACCAAGGCCATTCGCGAACATCTTCCCGCGCCCAAAGGGCAGATCGAGCACGTAGCTGATCACTAGTCGCTGGGACACATCCTGCGAGGAAAGCGATTTTTCGCCGGCCAGGTTGTTCCAGTCCTGCACCTGCCCCACACCCCCCGTATTGCCATTCTCGAGCCAACTGGTCTGCGAGTCAGTATCGCTCAACAGTTTGGCGTTGGTGTAGGCCACGAGCAGGGTACCGCCGCCCTGGAATCGACGCGTTACCGTGGCCTGCAGCGAATTATAGGTGCTGCCACAGCAACCAAATTGAGCCAGTTGCAGGTTGGTGAATTGAGGGTACGGGCGAAGAAGCTGCCCGGCTAGAATTGTGGGACTTTGAGTCGGCCCGTTGCCTATCGAGGGATTGGGACTTACCATTGGATTCGCGATTGGCTGGTCGATCGCGATCGGTTGTCCAGCAGCTGCTTGTGCCGAGGCTTGGGCAATGTAAGAGTCAGGGATTTGATCGGCATAGACATTGGGGTTGTCGTTCGAAAGGTGAACGCCATGCGAACCTGCGTAGGCGACGTCGGCGAAAAAACCGCCCGGCAACTGGCGTTGAATGTCGAGATTATACTGCTCCATGTAAGCTGTTTTCGGGTTGGTATACGGCGCCATCGTGGGCGCGCCGTTCGTGGCAATAAAGTTTGAGGTATTTCCGCTTCTGCCCGGCGGTGGCAAAATTCCGTTGAGAAAGGGGCCCGGTGTGCAATTAGTCAGCCCAGGCGCCGACCCGATCGTTGCGATCGGGGTAAAGGTACACCCGCTTTCGTCAAGGGTAGCAGCCGGCGACAGCCCGTGATCTAGCGTGGCAAAGAAAGGTGAACTCGCCAGATTGATCGGATCGTTGTCAGGATTGATGTTGAAATCGGTGTAGTTCGGAATCCAGAACACTCCGTAGCCACCGCGGATCACCGTCTTCTGGTCCCACGCGTATGCAAATCCCAAGCGTGGAGCGAACTCGTTCTTATCCAATGGCAAATTGTTTCTGCCCGAGTTCGGACCGTTCCCTACCAACAACGCATCCCCGAGGCAAGGCGATCCGGGGGTACCGTTGCAGCCCGTAACCGTAGCGTTGGTCACTGAGGGGTCAAAGTAGCTCAAGCGGTTGTAACGCTCCGACCACGGTCCTTGAAGTTCATAGCGAAGTCCGATGTCGAAGGTCAATTTAGATTTGAAGTGCCAGGTGTCATTGCCATAAAACGCCCGGTAGGTCTGACGGCCGGCCGTTTGCGCTGGAACCTCAGCAACTCCTTCGGTTTGGTTGGCGAAGGTAGCGGGCCCGGACTGAGACAGACCCAACAGAAAATCGGCAAAAGCGAAACCGCCGGTGGCAGGATTGGCTTGGGTGGGCAAACCGGTGCTCCCCGTCCAGGCTCCCGAGAAAGCAAATGCGCCGCTCGCGATGTTGGTCTGGTAGTAATTGTCCAGGCCTAGCTCGTACTGACCGCCAAACTGCAACGTGTGCTTGCCGCGAATGACGGTGAGGGAGGGAGAAATGTTGTACTGGGTATTATGGTCACCAATCGCGCTGTTGCCCTGGCTCTTACCCACATCGTTGGGGAACGGAAACGCCGGCGTGGGCGGCGTCCGCATGATCGAGGGAACCTCGGAGTTGTAACTTGATGGCCATCCTATTTGGGTGAGGTCGAAACCCGCAAGCAGCGGCGCACGGAGGTAAATAAATCGGCTTCCTGAGAGATTCAAATCGCCGATGACCCTCGGGCTGAAAACATGATTGAAATCAACAGCGAGAGCCTTGGTGTGATAATCCTCCGCGCACCGGTCGTAACACAGGCCGGTTCCGAATGGATTGGTCGGCAAATCCAGTAACCCAAAGTAAGTGAAACGCCCAAATACTCGTGTCGAATCGGTGATCTTCTGGTCGCCGCGGGCGACGAATTGATTGTTATTTCCGCCGGTGCTGCTAGCCGTGGTGAAGTTGTTGACAGTAGCCGTCGGATCTGTAGGAGCAATGTAGTATTTATCCCACAGTGCCGTCCCAGCCGTGCTGAACTCGATCGCCGGGATTTGGTTATTCGGATAGGGCGTCCGCGCCCCTGTGGTCTGATTCACCGTATATGGGTCGTAGAGTTGAACGCCCTGCGCCAACAAGGCAGAAAAATCGCCTGTCCGAAACGCGGGCAGTGGCACGGTCGTCGTCAAAACGCCGCCGGTTCGAAGCCGGAACTGCTCCCAACTCACAAAGAAGAACGTTCTGTCCTTGATTACCGGCCCGCCGAAATTAAATCCGTACTGATTCTGAACATACGGAGGCGGCGTGTTGCTTGTGCCGGCGGCGAGCTCAGCCTGCTTGTAGAAATATTCGTTCGAGTTTAAGAGCTTGTTGCGGAGAAATTCGTAAGCCTCGCCATGGAAGGTGTTGGAGCCCGATTTGGTGCTGAAGTTCATGACTCCGCCCGAGAACTTGCCAAACTCGGCCCCCAGGTTGTTGTACTGGACCTTGAATTCGCCGATCGAATCCTGAGTTGGGATAATAATGGGCAGGTTGATATAGCCTATGTTGAGCGGTTGGCCATCCAGGTACTCCGCGCTCTCATTTCCAAACGCCCCCCCTACCTGATAATTTCCCCAGCTGAACGGGTTCTGGCCTACGGGTGTGCCGCCTGAGCCGCCCTGCGCAACCGCTGCGGGAGAGATCGTAATCAGGTTGAAAATGTTCCGCCCATTCAACGGCAGTTCGTTAGCCTTGCGCTGCTCCACTTCCTGGCCGAGCGAGGAGGTCTCCGATTGGAGCAGCGGAGTTTCCGCCGTGACTTCGACAACCTGGCTGACCTCGCCGACTTGGAGGGCGGCGGCGATGTGCGAGTCCTGCTGCACTTCGACGACTATGGCGCTGCGGACGAAGTGCTTGAATCCCTGTTTTTCGATGTCAATCCTGTACTGGCCGGGAAACAGGTTCACGAAGGTGAACAGGCCGTCGGTGCCACTTGATTGCGTGTGTTTTTCACCCGTGCCGACGTTGGTCAAAGTCACGTTGGCATCTGTGACTATGGCACCTGAAGCATCCGCGACCGACCCGCTGATCGAGCCATATGTGCTTTGTCCGTAGAGAGAAAGCGAAACAGAAACCAAAAGGGCCAGAGAAACGAACAGACTGCGCAGTATGCGACTTGGCATAGATGACTCTTTCCGGTACAGGAATTTCCCAAAAGTCCCCAAACAACGGTGGTGGATTCTTGTCCACGGGGGCAACCGTTGTCAAGCGGAAAATACATGATTCGCATTTGAATTATCGTTAACCCACGAACAGTGGTATGCTTCCGGGCGCATGACCGCGACCATGATGGACATCGCGAAAGACCTGAAAGTCTCAGTGGTGACGGTGTCGAAGGTGCTGCGCAATCAGGGGCGGATCAGTGAAGCCACGCGCAAGCGAGTGTTGCGCCGGGCAAAGCAATTGAACTATCAAACGAATTGGGTGGCGCGCAGCCTGGTGACGCGGCGTACCTACACGATTGGTTTGCTGCTGCCGGAATTCACGCATCCCTTCTTCGCGGAGATCGCGCGCGCCGTGGCGCAGACCGTTCGTCCGCACGGTTATCACGTGGTGATTTCGTGTTTCGAAGAAGACCCCGAATTAGAGGTCAGCGAGGCGGACTCACTGCTGGCGAGGCGGGTCGACGGTCTTATCATCGCTTCCTCGCAGCCGGCTCGCCGACTGGCATTGTTCAAGAGAATTCAAGAACAGAAGGTACCTTATGTTTTGATTGACCGTCCCATCGCGGGTCTCCGGGCCTGTTATGTTGGGGTGGATAACTACGCTATTGGCGAGTTGGGTACGGAGCATCTTATCGCGCGGGGCTGTCGCCTCATTGCCCACCTGCGTGGTCCCGAAATGGGGATCGCAGCCGAACGGCTGGCAGGCTACCGGCGAGCCCTGGTGAAGCATGGGATTCGCCCTAATCCGCAGTATGTTGTGTCGGGCGGCCGTCTGGACGACACGGGATATGAAGGAATGCGGAAATTACTCGATCTAAATCCGTTTCCGGACGGAGTTTTCTGCTACAACGACCCCGTCGCTATTGGCGCCATGCGGGCCATTTTAGGGGTTGATTTTAACCTGCCGGACGACATTTGCGTGGTGGGAGCCGGCAATATTCACTACTCCGACCAGGTTGCAGTTCCGCTCACCACCGTTGACCAGGGTACGTGCCGGATCGGAGCGCTAGCGGCTGAACTTCTAGTTGAGCGAATCGCATCGAAGCATCCAATGCGGCCGAGAACAATATTGATTCCACCCAAGATCGTCGAACGGGAATCAACCCAGCGGCAAGCGTAGACTTTCCAGGAGACATCAGAGGGTCAGTGCAGTCAAAGGATCGAGTTGCTGGCCGCCGCACGCACAATGAAGAGGCATTTTCTTTAAAAGAAGCGAGCATGCGGTGCACGCCCGGGCGCGATATGCTGGCGACTGAAGGAACCTAAAGTTGCGAAACACTCTGCTACCTGCGTCCTGTGTATTTACACTGGTGCTATTCGCGGCTGCGCTGGCGGCACCGGTTTTCGACGTCAAACTACCGCGTGGCCTGGATTTCACGCTGCAGAATTCTCCCACTTCGCAGAAATATCTGATTGAAACCATGCCCGGGGGAGTGGCTCTTCTTGACTATAACAACGACGGTTTGTTGGACGTCTTTCTGGTCAACGGCGGGCGAGTGAGCAGCCCCATGCAAAGCCCCGAGAACTTCGACCGTCACGACCCGCGTTACTGGAACCGGCTTTACCGCCAGAATAAGGACGGAAGCTTTACCGACGTTACGGAACAAGCCGGATTGGCTAACGCCGGAGACGGAAACTACGGGATGGGAGTAGCGGTCGGAGATTATGACAATGACGGCTATCCCGACCTCTATGTGACCAGCTACGGGAAGAACATTCTCTATCACAACAACGGCGACGGCACGTTTACTGATGTGACAGCCAAGGCGGGAGTGGCTGGGGGTGGGTGGTCGGTATCGGCCGGATTCTTCGATTACGATAACGACGGCAAGCTCGATCTTTTTGTAACCCGGTACATGGAATGGGACACGAAGCACAGCAAAGATTGCGGCGGGAACTATCACACGTACTGTCCGCCGGAAGAATTTCCTGCCACGACCAACATTCTGTATCACAACAACGGCGATGGAACTTTTACTGACGTGAGCCAGCGCTCGGGCATCGCGGCGAAGAAGGGGCGCGGGTTGGGAGTGGCGTTTGCCGACTACGATGGCGATGGATTTACCGACATATTCGTGGCCAACGATGGCATGCAGCAGTATCTGTTTCACAATAATGGCAACGGGACTTTTGCGGAAGTTGGTCTGGAAGCCGGCGCTGCTCTTTCGCAGGACGGACGGCGGCTCTCGGGCATGGGCGTGGTCTTTCAAGACTATGACAATGACGGCCGGCCGGACATTATCGTGACCGAGTTGCCGCGGGAGATTTACGGCGTCTATCACAACGACGGTAACGGTTCATTCAGCTATCGCAGTCTCGAGACCGGTCTGGGTGTGCTTTCGAGTGGAAGTTCCGGATGGGGAGTGGGCCTGGAAGACTTCGACAACGACGGCTGGAAAGACTTGTTCGTGGCGCAGGGGCACGTATTAGACAACGTGGAGCAAATCGACCCCTCCCTGCACTATCTTGAACGGCCGCTGCTGGCGATGAATCACAATGGACGGTTCGAACGCGACGATTCCGGCAGTACGATTCCCTGGGCCGGGCGCGGAGCCGCGTTCGGTGATTTGAATAACGACGGCTGGCAGGATGTGGTGATGACCACTTTGGGCGGCCATCCTGAAGTGTTTCTCAACCGCGGTGGCAAATTGCACTGGCTGGTGATTACTCTCCGCGGTACTCGCAGCAACCGGGACGGATTCGGATCCCGGGTCCAAGTGAACGGGCAGACGCGATTTGCGACCTCGGCGGGAAGTTATCTTTCCTCGAGCGACAAGCGCCTTCACTTCGGGCTGGGCACGGCGGAAAAGGCTAAGGTTGAAATCGATTGGCCGTCTGGTATTCACCAGATGTTGAATGATGTTCACGCTGATCAGTTTCTAGAAGTGCGTGAACCGGAGAAGCCGTGATTCGAGCGCTCTTACTCTTATACTTTGCGTGGCAGGTCGCATCACCCCAGGCTGCCGAGCACATGCAGGCGGGAATCACCGCGGAGAAGGGACGACAGTTCGAGGTTGCGGTGACTGAGTTTAAGAAGGTGACCGAACTCGACCCAGCATTTCCGGATGGCTTCATCAGCCTCGGCCAAGCATATATGGAAGCAGGCGACTACGGGTCGGCGATCCCACCGCTGAAACACGCGTTGGAATTGAACCCCGACTTGTTGCCGGCGCATCAATTGCTGGGCTATGCCTTGCTCGCCCAGGGTTATGCGAGTGAAGCGATTCCGCACTTGCAACGGTCTCCCGATAAAACTGCGCTGGGAATCGCAGAAATCCAGATGGGACAACTGCCCGAAGCGGTGGCAAATCTGCAGGCGGAGCTGGCGGCGCATCCCAACGATCCAGACCTCCTCTATTACCTTGGCCGGGCCAGCGGCCTGCTGGCGAAACAATCGATTGATACGTTGCTGGCGGCCTACCCGGACTCCGCCCGGGCGCACCAGGCAATGGCAGAAAATTACTTCGTACTGCGGCGGATGCCGGATGCTGAAAAAGAATACCGCGAAGCGCTGAGGCTGCGGCCGGGTTTGCCCGAGGCCCATCTTGCACTGGGCGAAGTGTACGCGGGCGCTTTCCAGTGGGACAAAGCGGAGGAACAATTTCGGTTGCAAGCAAAGCTGCAGCCGGGGAATGCCGAAGCGGCTTACCGTTTGGGAGAGGCGCTGCTGGAGCAAGGCAAAGCGCACGAAGCGCGAGCGGAGCTTCTGCGCGCCGACCGCTTGATGCCGGAGATGCCGGAAACGCTTTATTCGCTGGGGAAAGCGGCGTCGCTTGAAGGTGACGCCGCCGCCGCGGAAAAAGCCTGGACGAAACTCCTTTCGATCGAGAAGCAAAGCGCGCTGGCGGGACAGGCGCACTTCGGATTGGCTGGCCTTTATCGCAAACAAGGCAAGACGGCAGAAGCGCAGCATGAGATGCAGGAATTCCAAAGCCTGCAGAACAGCGCGAACCCGGCGCAGCCATCGGGGAAACAGGATTCGCAGCATTAGCGCCCTTACAACGTTGTCCATAGGAGCTCTTATGGGACGGACTTGTCCTGCACTCTTTCGCAGTCTCGCGGCCACAGCTTTCTGCATTGTCGGATTTCTTTTGTTTTGTTCCTTCACCGCATCGCCGCTCGAGGCGGCCGAGCCTTCCTCTCGAAATCTGGATTCGGGCTGGCAATTTCGAGTTGTAACGAACACGGATCGATCCGATGTCAAGGAATGGCATCCCGCGACGGTTCCTGGGGTGGTCCAGACCGATCTGCTGCACAGCGGTCTGATCCCTGACCCTTTCGACCGTGATAATGAATTTCGGCTGCAGTGGGTCGGCCTGGCTGACTGGGAATATCAAACGAGGTTTCAAGTCGATGCCGCCACCATTGGGCACGACCACGTCGATTTGGTTTTTGAAGGGTTGGACACGTTTGCGGACGTCTACCTCAATGACCAGGCGATTTTGCACGCCGACAACATGTTCCGGCGCTGGCGAATCCCTGCCAAAGCCACGCTCAAGCCTGGGCCAAACACGCTGCGAATTATTTTTCATTCCGCCGTGGAGAAGATGATTCCCTACGTCAAGTCCCTGCCTTACATTTTGCCTTCGATCTCAACTCATAATTATGGAAACGAAGAGAACATCGCCACCGCGCCCTATACGCGCAAGGCCCCTTACAACTATGGCTGGGATTGGGGACCGCGCTTTATGACAGAAGGTATATGGCAGCCAGTGCGACTTGAAACCTGGGATGCACTGCGCATTGAAAACTTCCATATCCATCAGCAGAACATCACCGCGGATCTGGCCAACGTTACGGCGGAGGTTGAGATCGAAGCCAGCCGTCCCACAACGGCCACGCTGACACTGGCTCACGATGAAATGTCGGGACCTCAGGCAGTCGATGGAGCTCAGACGCTTCAACTGAATGCCGGCATCAATCATGTTTCGTTTCCCGTCCGGATTGCACGGCCGAAGCTGTGGTATCCGGTTGGGTATGGTGCTCAGAACCGGTACAGATTCTCCGCGCAGGTGCGCATCGGCCCCGACGTTGCCGCTCACGCCGAGACCAAGACCGGACTGCGCTCTGTTGAACTGCGCCGCGTTGCTGATCAGTGGGGAAAGAGTTTTGAGTTCGTGGTGAATGGTATTTCCGTGTTTGCGAAAGGGGCGGATGTTATTCCGTTTGACAGCTTTCCCAACCGCGTGACTCCCGAGATTCATCGCGGCATTCTGCAGTCGGCGCGCGACGCGCACATGAATATGGTCAGGGAATGGGGCGGCGGCTACTACGAATCCGACGATTTCTACGACATCTGCGATGAACTCGGCATTATGGTCTGGCAGGAATTCATGTTCGGCGGGGACATGATTCCCGGCGATGTCTCCTTTCAAGAAAATGTCCGGCAAGAGGCCATCGATCAGATCAAGCGCCTGCGCGACCACCCGAGCATTGTCGTCTGGTGCGGAAACAATGAAGTGGAAACCGGATGGTGGCACTGGGGCGACCGCCAGGAATTCAAGGCGTCCATCTCTCCCGACACGCGGGACCGGGTTTGGCAGGATTACGTGATCATGTTCGCGGACATTCTCAGGAGTGCCGTGACGCAATATGCAGATCCCACGCCTTACACGCCCAGCTCTCCCAGCGCAAACTTTGAAGAGATTCCTGACAATCAGCACAACGGCGACATGCATTACTGGGCCGTGTGGCACCAGCAGGCGCCGGCTTCCGATTATACCAAGCAGTTTCCGCGCTTCATGTCGGAATATGGATTTCAATCCTTTCCCGAGATGCGCACCCTTCACGCGTTTGCAAATAAGCCGGAGGACTTCGATATTCGTTCCACGGTCATGCAAGCGCATCAGAAGAACAAGGGCGGGAATGAACGCATCCTGACGTACATGCTGCGCGAATACCGCGAGCCCAAGGATTTCGCTTCATTCGTTTATCTGAGCCAGGTGCAACAAGCGGAGATCATCAAGATTGGCGCCGAGCACTTGCGCCGGCAGCGGCCGCGGACTATGGGATCAATTTACTGGCAGTTGAACGATTGCTGGCCCGTGGCTTCGTGGGCGAGCATCGATTACTACGGCCGCTGGAAAGCTCTGCATTACTATGCGCGCCGTTTCTACGACGATGTGCTGATCTCGCCGTTTCTGCACGACGATAAGGTGGACGTATACGTGGTATCGGATAAGCTGCAGCCACTTTCCGGGACGATCCACATGCGGCTGCTTGACTTTTCGGGAAGCGTTTTGCTCGAGCAAACGAAGGATATTCAAATCCCCGCGCAGTCGAGCGCGATTTATTTCAGTGTCGACAAGGCGGCCGTGTTGGCAAAGGGTGATCTGCGCAAGAGTTTCCTGGTGTTTGATGTGGAAGTGGCGGGAAAGCGAGTGTCGCGAAACCTTATATTCTTCGAGGTCACGCATGACCTGGAATTGCCAGTGGCGCCGGAGATTGAAACCACCCTCAGCAAGACTGGCGGGGATTACAGCGTCACGCTGCAATCATCAAAGCTCGCCCGGAACGTGTATTTGTCTTTCGGAGACCTCAATGTCGAAGCAGCGGATAATTATTTTGACCTCCTGCCGGCGGAGTCGGTTACGATTCGACTCAAGTCTTCTGCCACGGTCGAGCAGATCAAAGCTGCATTGACAACCAGATCACTTACGGAGGCCTTTGGGTCAAATTAATATTGCAATGCTGGATTGTGGTTTAGCTGGTGAGCGCGGCAGGATTCGAACCTGCGACCCATGCCTTAAAAGGGCATTGCTCTACCAACTGAGCTACGCGCCCACAGTGTTTTCAATCTAACACATTAAAAAGACGTTGGTGAACATCGCTGGCAGCGGTCGTCGTGGATTCAAAACGCCCGCAGTTCAGCCGCGGTGTTTGCCGCCGGAGTGGCCGTGGCCGCCGAAATGACCGCCTCCGCCTGAGTGCGCGTGACTGAAGCCTTTGCCGCCGCCGGAATTTTTCGGAGCGTGGCTGCCTCCGAAGTGGAAGCCTCCGGAGTGCGGCTGCTTGCCCGAAGCCTTCGCAAAGCCGTTGCCCTTCGAGCGGCCAGAAGACCGCTTCCCGAAATCGTTGTACCGAGAACCCGCAGCCGTCGCGCGGAAGTTCCGCATCGAACTGCCGTAGGGCGCGCCTGTCCTGCTCCCGTAGCCATCTGCGGATCTGCTGTAAACACTTGAACCATATGCCGACCGCGCATACTGCTGCGATCTATATTGCTGCGATCTGGCGACCGCCGGCCGGATGTTGTTGTACGGCTGGTGTGACGTCCCGCGGTAGCCGGCTCCTGGTGACTGGTAGGTGCGGCTAAATCCTGCTCCCGGCCGATTCCCCGCGTATCCGTTTCTGTCTGGCGCTCGGAAAAAGCTCTGTGAATGTGCGCCGCCGTACTCGCCGCTCGGCCGGCCATAGTCTCGCGGAATTCGGTATGCTCGATCCCACCGCGAGGCTGTCGCCTGCCGCGAAAAAGCGCGTGGGCCACCGTGCGGCAGGCCCCAATCGGCAACCGTGGAGCTATGCGAATAATAGTTCGAACCATGGAATAGAACGGATTGAGTCAGCCAGTTCAAACCCCACGCCAGCAATCCGAATGGCGTGCGGGTAAAGGCGCTCATCGCGATGCCCAAGCCGAATCGCACTGCAGGACCGATAGATGAACCGATGAACGAGCCGACCGCGCCCAGCAGTGAAAACCCCGGGTAGGGTGAGACTGGTTGCCCGTAGACACCCCACGGGTTATAGGCCGGCACATAGACCACTTGTGGATTCACGGGAGCCAGAACGATGTTGCCATTGTCGTAGTTCACCGTTTCCTGGGGAGTGCTTTGCAGGTTGCCGGCGGCCTGGGCACGTCGACGCATCACTTGCACCGCCTGAAGCACGTCCTGCGGCTGGTTGTAATAGGCATTGCCCAATTCGGTTGTCCAGTGCAGGTTCTGGTCCATCTGCGCCAAGGCCTGAGGAAAAGCCGTCAGCGCTTTCACGCTCGGGTCCCAAGGCTCGGCGTCCGCTCCCGCCGCAATCTGATCCGAAGAGGCATAACCTTGCGCCCGCCGCCAGCGGTCGGCTTCTGCCACCTGCGCGGGATATGTGGAGGCAGTCAGCACTTGGGCAACCAGCGCGTCGGGATAGAGCGCGATCGGCGCCACTAGTTGCTCGAGATCCTGCGCATTAAGCGGCTGCACATTTGCCGGTCCATAACCTTGCTGCGGATAACTTTCCTGCGAGTCCGCCTGGCCGGGGGCTGGGTACGCCGGCTGAGGGTAAGTCTGCCGTTCGTAGGGCTGTGGCTGCGCGTTATCGGGCTGTTGATAGTTGGGTTGCTGGGCAGGAACGTACTGTCCGTTCTCCGGCGCCTGCTGTGCGAGCAGTCCTCCCTGGACTGTTGGCGCGAGAAGCAGCGCCATCGCCAACGCGATCAAACGTCTCAACGGCACGCCTCGGTTGCCCGAAGAGGAATTGTGGGGCGGACTAAGGCGAGGCGAACTAGGCGGGATGGGAAATCTTTCAGTGCGCGATGCGGGAACGTCCGTTGGGGGTCTCATCTTTCCTCTCACCTCTCGTGGCCCACATAGGGGTCGCCCTGAGGCTAACCCTATGTTCCAAGCCGCCGTAGGTTGAGCTTACGACCCGGCGGGAACTCGCTGCTTATTCTAAACCCAAAAACCTGGCGTTAGTTTTGCACAGGAGACGGCCGGGGAAAGGACCGGGACGAACTGCCTGACGATTGCCGCTGTTGATCGGCACTGTGCCGCCATCTATCGCGTGGAAAGTCTTAGCCGCGGGTTATGGAGTACAGAATGATCCACTACTGGAGCTTATTGAATAAGGCTCTGCCAACCGGTTGAAAGCGGCTTCGGCGGGGCCGGGCCTGGGTGCGACTCGAGAGCTGCCATTTGAGATGCAGCAGCGAGCGGTGAATCCTCCAGCGAAAAGAAGTATCTATCGCGAGGCATCGATCGTTGTGGGCACGCTTAACGGCCAGCGAACCGGCGGCGAGCTTGCGGGGATGATTGTAGAAATCGACCAACTTGTCCGACGCCATGCCGGGAGTCGCCAGCCAACTTGGGATGCACGTCGAGAGTATGTCCACTTCGGTAAGGATCTTGCTAAGACCCAAGCCCGTGGAAGGACAAGCGGTCTGAAATGCGTCGCCCGCCAGTACAACTCCTGGTTGAGGATTGCCGTCGACGCTGTAAAGGTCGACGCAGCCGGATTCGACTTTGCTGGTCACCTGAAACTCGCCAGTCACGCGGCTCAGCTTTGGCAGGTGGCGTCTGAGCATTTGATCCGGCTGCAGGATGAACTCACGGACCCAGGGATCGTAGGCAGATCGATAAACAAAGAGGTTCGCGCGCATAGTGTTGCGAACCTTGAAGAGCGTGAAATAGCTAGTGCAGGTTGACGGACTCACCGAGTAGTAGACAACCGAGTCAAAGTCAAAAGGCTGCGCTTGAGAAGCAGCTACATCAAACCCCAGGACGACCGACTGGTCCTTTTGCAGCACGCGACGACGCAGCTTCAAGTTGGCCAGGAGCCCGCTACTGATCCCCGAAGTCAACACGACCAGACGCGAGGTTAGTTCCTCGCCGCCGCTCAGCTTGACCCGCTGCAGTTGACCGCTGTTGGTGATATGGGCCACGCTTTCGCAACGGTAATCGACGACTGGCGGCAAGTTGGCGCGCAGCGCATTGACCATGTCTGCATAGTTGATGCCATACTGCTCGGTTGGGAAGGTCTTGAAAATACGGCCATCGTAGCCCGAGCGCACCTCGGTCCATCGCCGGGCATGCGGGAGAAGCTGCTGAAGCAGACCAAACTTGCGCAGCAACCGCACAGGTTCCAGGTCAACCTTCTCCGCTTTGAATACCCGGGGGCAGGTGGAACGGGGGTCCACAAGAATGACCCGGCGCCCTTGCTGCCCCAGCACAGCAGCCAGGGTAGTGCCCGCCATCCCGGCACCTACAATAATGATCTCTGAGGAAACGTCAGATGTGCCGCAGGGTAGCAATCCACACCCTTTCGCCGCTCGGGCGGGCAATTATCGAGACGACACACACCTTAGGCCCTGCCCCGAGCTTGGGGAATAGCCAATCCGTGCCATGAAGGGCACACTAAAGCGCAGGGATAAGAGAGTTCCTAATTGCCTGTGCCCAGCGCCAAAGGAGCAAAAAGGCTCCAGAACGCTCAATTTCAGCCGCGCCAAACGCCGCGGCTGGAATAGAATAGCGCTTCGCCAAGTCTTGGCCTATGAGCACTCCTACCGAACTCTGGAAAAACTGGGAAGGCCAGGTAGTCGATGGAAAGTTCCCGCTGCGGCAATGGCTGGGGGGCTCGGATCACAGCGTTGTATTTCTGACGGAGCGTGGCGGAAAAGACCGCCAGAAAACCGCCATCAAGCTTACGGCCGCGGAATTGGACGAAGGCACGCAACTTTCCCGCTGGTCTGGCCCCGGGAAACTTTCTCATCCCCACTTGATTCGGCTGTTCGAATGCGGACGCTGCCAGATTGAGGAGACGCGGTTGCTCTACGTCGTCATGGAATATGCTGATGAGAATCTGCTGGAGATTCTTCCCCTGCGACCGCTGGGCCCGGATGAGGCTTTTGAGATGCTTCGGCCCGTGGCCGAGGCCCTCGCTTCCCTGCACCGGGGTGGGTTCGCCCACAGCCGCGTGAAGCCTTCCAACATCATGGCGGTCGACAACCACCTAAAGATGTCCGCGGACGCAGTTCGCCGAACCGGGGAACGGGGCCTTGAGCGAGTCCGCAGCGCGTACGACGCTCCCGAGGTAGCAACCGCTGGACCTTCGCCGGCAGCCGACATCTGGGCGCTCGGTGCTACCCTGGTCGCCGTCTTGACCCAGAACGAACCGAAAAGCGGCACTCGAGAACCGGTGGCCGTGTCCGAAACGATTCCGCAACCTTTCCGCGAGATCGCGCGGCAGTGCCTCCAGATCGACCCCCGCGAGCGCTGCACGGCGAGTGACATTCTCAGCCGGCTCCAAACCCGGCCTGTTCAGCCCCAGGCTGTTCAAACCCACGCTCTTCACGCCCATGCTGTCCAGACCGAGGCCTCCATTGGTGACAGGGCAGTCGAGGCGCGCCGGTCGCCAGGGGGTTCGAAGCGGTGGATCGTCGCACCCGTTGTTGCCGTAGGACTCTTGCTGGTGGTGTGGGCTGGCAGCAAGTTCCTGGTTCATCCGCCGTCGGTTCCGGCGCCGGAAACTCATTCTGCAAGCCCTCAACCCCCTGCTGAGACTCCCGCGGCGCAAGCGCCAACGCCGTTTTCAGAGAAAGCAAAGCCAGCTCAAGAAGAAAAAGGAGTGGTGCAAGGCAGTGTGCTTCGGCAGGTGCAACCCGACGTGTCACGGAACGCGCTCAATACGATCGAGGGCCGGCTAAAAGTGGTGGTCGAGGTTTCAGTGGATGCGTCGGGGAGCGTCTCGGCGGCTAAGTTGGTGTCTCCGGGGCCGAGCAAGTACTTTGCGAATCGGGCGCTGGCAGCGGCACGCGGCTGGAAGTTCAATCCAGCTCACGTGAACGGACAAGCAGCAGCCAGCGAGTGGGTCCTGCGATTTGAGTTTCGAAAGACGTCCGCTGAGGTGCTTCCGTCAGAGAAAAATCCGTGAACGACCAGGCTTAGCCTTGTGTCTCTTCACTACTCTTGCCGTTCTTCATCTTCCAAACCATCTGCCGCAACATGCCGAGCAGGAATTCCGCGTCGCCGGTCTGCAGGTTCAGCCGCCGCACTAACCGTCGGACTGCTCCCTCAAAAGAATCGGAAGAATTCAGCTTGGGATAGCCGCTGGCGCGGAGTGCCGTGAACAGGGTCTCGGTAATCCGCTCGATCTCTGCCGCCGAAGCAGGAGTTCCCTTCTCAAGCTTTGCGAATGCGTCGGGATCGCGGACCAATTCGTATAAGCAAACCGCCACTGCCTGCCCCAGATTCATGGAGGTGTGTCCTTCGCGTGTGGGGATGTGCATCAGCCAGTGACAGTGGCTCATATCTTTGTTCGAGAGCCCGAATTTTTCTGATCCGAACAGGAGAGCACAATGACCGGTGGCAAGATGCGCACGAATCATGGGAGCGCCTGCCTCCAGGCGCTCGAGGGAATGCTGCAAGTCGCGATGGCCGATTGCCGTGGTTCCGACCACCAGCGAGCAATCGGCAACTGCCTCGGCCACCGTTTCGTGCTTCTCGGCGCGGGCCAACACTGCGGCCGCTCCCACAGCGGAACGGGCGCCTTCAAATGCCACATCGTAGGGATTAACTACACGCAGGTGCTGAAAACCAAAGTTGCTCATGGCCCGAGCGGCCGCGCCGATGTTGAGAGGATTGCGCGCATCCACCAGAACGACGCGCAAATGATCGAATTCAGCAGAAACCGGCAAGCTGGTTTTATTCTACGGCAGCCCGGGCTGAATTGGTTCGGGTCAGGTTCGCGCAGGTCGCCTCCCGGCAAACGCCGTGCCGTAAGGCCTTGTCGGCCGAGTTCACATATGTAAAAAAATTGTCAAACCTTTGCTACCGTCCCGGAAATCGTTCAGAACGTTGTAAGCTTTAAGGGTTGGGGGGCGCGGGGAGTTCAGGCCCGAATCGAGCGAGGCTGGCTATGGGTCAAGCTGCAATTCCGGTGAGCATGGCAAGATCGGCAGATCCGACAGATTCCGTGCGGCAGATGGGGAGAATTCTCGTGGTCGAGGACGATCCCGCTGTCCAGAAAGCCTTAAAGCGACTCTTCGAGTCGGAAGGATACACGGTTGAGGTTCAACCCGACGGAAAGTCGGCGCTGGAGAGTTTCCAGACCGCCCCGCCGGCCGTGATGATTCTCGATCTTCGCTTGCCCAAACTATCTGGCCGAGACTTATGCAAAGAGGTCAAGGCCCAGTCGCCCGCGTTGCCGATCGTGGTTCTGAGCGCAGCCAGCGACGTCTCCGACAAGGTTCTCTTGCTGGAGTTGGGGGCCGACGACTATGTAACCAAGCCTTTCAGCCCGCGGGAACTGCTGGCGCGGGTGCGTGCAGCGCTGCGGCACACCTCGCGACCGGCGCACGTGAATCTGGTCAGTTTCGACGGCATTTCAATCGACTTCAAAAAAATGGAAGTTCAGCGCGACGGCAAGGTTGTAGTCTTGACTGCGCAAGAGTTCAAGACTCTGCAGTTTCTGGTGCAAAATGCGGATCGCGTAATCGGCCGGGACGAATTGCTGAATGAAGTGTGGGGATATCAGAACTACCCCTCGACGCGTACCGTGGACAACCATATCCTGAAGCTTCGCCAGAAATTGGAACGCGACCCGGCCAGTCCAGTACACTTCCGCACGGTGCACGGAATGGGTTACAAGTTCGTTCGCTGAGATCCCTTGGCTTCTTCATCAGAAACCGCTTCGCAAAGTTTTCCAGAACCGTCTGGAAGCGCGCTGGTATCCAGAACGCGGCTGCGTACGCGCTTTCTGCTTTCCATGGTTCTTATTACCACCGGTCTCACGGCGTTGAGCCTTCTGGTGGTTCGAAACAGCGTGCGTAGCCATGTCCGCGAAGGAATCGGACAGGATCTCCGGAACTCCGTCACCAGCTTCCAGAACTTTCAGCATGATCGCGAAGTTATGCTGACCGGTTCCGCAGAATTAGTCGCCTATCTGCCCATCACCCGGGCAATCATGACGGCACATGACCCGGCTACGATCCAGGATGCCTCCAAAGACGTGTGGCTTTTGACCGCCAGCGATCTTCTGGTGCTGGTCAACCGCAATGGCGAGGTTGTGGCTCTCCACACAAAATCACGCGGCTTCACGCGCGAGGCCGCGCAGCAATTCTTCGACCGATCGTTGAACGAGGAGGATTCCAGCCACTGGTGGTTTGGCGCCCACCATTTGTATCAGACTTTCGTAAAGCCGGTTTACTTCGGCTCCAAGACGGATGGCCCGCTGCTTGGCTTCCTGATCATCGGCTATGAAATCGATGACCGCTTGGCTCGCGAGGTTAGCAAGGTCTCGGCCAGTCAGGTCGCCTTCTCCTACGGGGACGAAATTGTGGCAACCACTTTGACGCCCCTGCAAGCCCAAAGCCCCGGTGTGAGCGCGCTGGCCTCGGGATCTTCGCAGAGCGCGCCCAAGGATGTACAAGTTGGCAAAGAGAATTTTGTGGCTACCTCCCTTGATCTGTCAGGCCATCAAAAACCACCGGTCCGCTTGACCGTACTAGGATCCTACGATCAGGCGGCCAAATTCCTCGATAACCTGAATCGCCTGTTGTTGCTGCTGGGTCTCACGGCTGTCCTGGTAGGCAGCGGGCTGGTGTTCCTGATCTCCTACACCTTCACTCGCCCGCTGGCCAGCCTGGTGGAGGGAGTGCGCGCTTTGGAGCACGGAGATTTTCACCATCCCCTCGATCCCCGGGGCAGTGACGAGGTAGCGGAACTGACCTCAGCCTTCGACCGAATGCGCTCCAGCCTGCTCAAGACCCAGCAAGCTCTGCTGGAGTCTGAGCAGTTGGCCACGATTGGACGCATGGCCAGTTCAATTTCCCATGACCTTCGGCATGCGCTGGCCGCGGTGGTCGCCAACTCTGAGTTTCTTTGCGATGGCCGACTAACTTCTACGCAGCGCGAAGAGCTGTATCAGGAGGTTCGAACCGGGGTTAACCAGATGACGGACCTCATCGATTCTCTGCTGGAGTTCGCTCGCACCAGAGAGTCTTTGAACCCAACCTACGCTAGTGTGGTTGAAACTGTGCGGCGAGCTACGCAGGCGGTGCGCTTGCACCCGCGGCACCAGGGCACGCGGATCGAGATCAACAGCAATGGTCAGATCACGGCCTGGTTCGATGCCCGCAAGCTGGAGCGCGCGCTCTACAACCTTTTGCTGAATGCCTGTGAAGCGGCGCCCAGCGTCGAGGGCAGAGTTCAAGTCACGATCGGCCGCAACAATTCCGAGGTCACGATCGATGTTGCGGATAACGGTCCGGGCATCGCGGAACCGATTCGTGAAAAGCTGTTTCATCCCTTCATAAGCTTCGGCAAAGAGAACGGCACCGGCCTCGGACTTACGGTGGTGCAGAAGATCGTGCAGGATCACGGCGGGCAAGTCTTTATGGAACGTACCCCGGACGCTCGAACCGTTTTTCGGATCACGATCCCCGGACGCGCTCCCCAAGGCTCGGACGACGAGCCCGCGGCGCTTCCCTTTTTGCCTGTACCCAGCGATAGAGAGACCGAAAACTCAATTCGACATTCGGATACGTAGCCGAGTTCCCATTTTCTTGATTTCACGACGATCCGCATGTCGCGCAGGAGGATGTGTGAAGAACCCAAGGACCCTCGCGCTTTGGACAACTGCGATAGCGACAACCGCCTTTGTCTTGTTGACCGCCTACAGCCTGGCGCAGGAGAGCACGCCCGCTGCCGCATCTCAGCCCGCGGATGCCTCGCTGCGCGAGCTCGATTCCCAAGTGCGCGAATTGCGCGCGGTGATCGAGCAGATGCGAACCGAAAACGCCCAATCGCGCGCCGAGATGCGAGAGTTGCGCCAGGAATTGCAAGATACGCGCCGGCTGCTGGCTCCGCTCGCTGCTTCGACGAATGGCCCGGCTTCGTCCGCTCCGGCAGAATCGATCTCGTCAGTCTCCCCCAGCACCTCCGACACCGCAACCAACGCTGACTTGAGCAGCCGGGTTCAGAAGCTGGAGGAATCCGCGCAGTTGCTGGGCTCAAAGATTGATGAGCAATACCAGACCAAGGTGGAGACTGCGGGAAAATATCGGGCACGGCTCTCCGGAATTGTGCTGATGAATGCCTTTCGCAATGTCGGCGCCTCCGACAACCTGGACCTACCCAACTACGCGCAGGCGCCTGCCCCGGGCACCTCTCAGACGAGCCTGGGAGCTACCTTGCGCCAAACCGAGATTGGCCTGGAGATTTTTGGACCGAGTTTGGCCGGTGCCAAGAGTTCAGCCAACGTGCAGTTCGATTTTGCCGGAGGCTTTCCGGCCACCAACAACGGTGTCGACTTCGGTCTGGTGCGCATGCAGACCGCCAGCGTGCGTCTCGACTGGCAGCACACCTCGGTGATTGCGGGGCAAGATTCCCTGTTCATCTCGCCGCTTTCTCCTACATCTTTTGCATCCCTCGCCATTCCGACTTTTGGTAATGCGGGGAACCTGTGGGGCTGGACGCCGCAGCTTCGCGTCGAGCATCGCTTCGATCTTTCCGACCAACAGACCGTGACGCTCCAGGGTGGAATTCTGGACAATCTCGATTGGGAAACCCCCAGCAGTTCCTTCTTCCGCTCGGCGACCGCTGGGGAAAGTTCAGGCCAGCCAGCTTATGCCATGCGCACCGCATGGTCCCGGCCAGTATTTGACCACCCGTTGAGCTTTGGTGTGGCCGGCTATTACGGCCGGCAGAATTGGCTGTGGGGTCACGACGTGGATGCGTGGGCCGGTATGACGGATTGGCAGATTCCGATTCTCCGGCGCCTGACTCTCTCTGGTGAATTTTATCGGGGACGAGCAGTCGGTGGACTGGGAGGTGCTATCGGCCAAACCATTCTGTACGGCGGTAATCCGGCCTACTCGACGACGAGTATCCGTGGCCTTGACTCCGCCGGAGGATGGAGTCAACTCAAGTTTCAACTCACGCCCAAACTTGAACTGAACGGAGTGCTGGCGGAAGACAACGCATTTGCCAGTGACGTGCGCGGTTTCGCCACCGATGCGAACAACGCTGGCCCGATTCTGGGGCGCAATCGCGGAGCGCTCGGCAATGTGATCTACCGGCCGCGGTCCGACCTGTTGCTCTCCGCCGAATTCAGACGTTTGCACACGTTCCCCGTCTATGACAGTGCCAGCATCACAAACCAGGTCAATCTTGCCGTTGGGATACTGTTCTGACGATGCTTCGCTTCGCTCACTGCCGCGCCGTACACTGCATCCTGGTGCTGCCGTGCTTATTTGTTCTTGCCTCAGCGCAGAACGTGGACCTCAAGGGCAAGGTGCAGCTCACCAAAAACGGACGTAACGTGAGCGACGCTTCGAAAGTTGTTGTCTGGCTTACAGCCTTGGGGACCACCCCTGCGCCTGCGCCGCCCCCGCAGCAGAGTTCACAAATCCCTCAGTTGGTGCAGAGGAATAAGAGTTTCCATCCTTCCCTGCTGGTGATACCGGCGGGAGGCCAGGTCGAGTTTCCTAACCAGGATCCCTTTTTTCACAACGTGTTTTCATTGTTCGACGGCAAGCGTTTTGATCTCGGACTTTACGAGAGCGGCACCACCCAATTTGTGAGGTTTGACAAGCCCGGTATTTCCTTCATCTTCTGCAACATTCACGCTCAGATGAGCGCCGTAGTGATTGCGTTGAATACGCCGTACTACTCAATATCCAACGAGCATGGCGAGATCAGCATCGGCAACGTGATCCCCGGCCGCTATCAGATGCACGTCTTCCATTCTTCGGTTTCGCCGGATGCGTTGCGCGCCGTCGAAAGGGAAATTACGGTGAGTCCAGGCGAGACCTTCCTCGGAACCTTCAGCCTGGCCGAATCCAATCTCGAACTCGCGCACAAGAATAAGTACGGCCGCGACTATGATCGCCCGGACCCTGATAGCCCAGCTTACGCTCGACCTTAGGTGAGCAAGGACGGTACGAGGCGGAGGCGTGGGCGAGCCGGCTACTCTTGCGCCCCGCTGGGGCTTGCTGCTCTGCTGGCTTTCTACCCAGGGCTTACGCCCTGGGCTGCATTCTCGCGCCGCTTCGCGGCTGACGGCCTGTTGATTTCTTGTCGAGAATAAATCTTGGTCGAGCGTGTCGAGGGCGGACGGCTGGTGTGTGCTCCGATCCAAGATTTCGAATACCCCCTCCCCCCTGGGGTCTAATAGAATCATCGTGTTAAGCACGATTCTACCCTCAAAATACGGATGTCAAAGAACTTAGGTACCAAAATCTAGACGACAAAGGACTTAAGGGCGTCGCGAATTGGCGTCGGCCAACCGTCACGGCCTCGACCATGATTGCGCGAATTAATTTTGCGCGCAAGGTCAGATGTCACAGTGGGACTGTGGAAATTGTTGAACGCGCCGCAGTCCCATCCTCCGGAAGGGGGAGCTCAAGGTCTGGCAGATCGCGTGAAACCGCCGGCGAGGCCTGGGTCCGTGGTGCCCAGCTTTGCAAAACCGGCAAAGCTGGGGCAGCCTCTTTCGCCGATGTGCGGGCAAGAAACATTAAGGATGGGCCAGCCCCCAATTTAGACCATTTTGAGATGTTTCCTGCAGAAAACGCTCGACCGAATCGCTTGAGCGGGCACGGCTCTTGAAGTTCGTGCCGGAGGGTCAATAGGCTCAGGTGGTGTGGTTTGACGAGGACGACTCCTAAGGGGCGCAAAAGTTTCCCGTCAGGTGTCCTAGGTATGGTTTCCAGCGGCCTAAAGTCATACGAATGGAGGAAGCACGGTTACTTTGAACTACGGCATCTGAGAGAGTACGCTTGGTCCGTATCTTTATAGTCGACGACAGTGCGACGGCAAGGGCCGCTCTGAAATCAGCACTGGAGCAACGTTCCGACTGGATCGTGGTTGGAGAAGCCTGCAACGGCCATCATGCGTTGGCGACATTTCATCTTCATACGCCGCATCTCACGTTGATGGATTTTATAATGCCTCAAATGAACGGGCTGGAAACAGCCCGTCACTTGGCCTCCCGACACCCCGGCGTTCTCATCTTGATGGTCACCACTGACCCGTCAAAGCAATTGGAGATTGAGGCAAGACGGGCAGGTATAAAAGGTCTTTGTCCGAAGAACCAGATTCATTGCTTGTCAAAAGCCATCGAAACATTGCTGAATGGCGGAACGTATTTTAGTGAAGAAGGCGTGGCCTGAGGAAAAAGAGTGGGCCATGCTATTAGGGACTGGCAAAACCCATCATCCCGATGTCGAACAGCGGGATGGTCGCTTCCACAAGCGTTCCCGGTTCCGCTTTTATGATTCTGAACTCGCCATTCAGTTGTTTGAGTCGTTCCTTCATTCCACTGATGCCGACTCCACCCGTTGGACCTGCGGGGCCGATCCCCTTCCCGAAATCTCGAACACGGATGAGGACACGGTCGGAGTCTTGGATTATCTCAATGCGGGCATCTTCGCTCCCAGAGTGACGATAGACATTCGTCAACGCTTCCTGAATGACCCGGAACACCGCTGTTTCTAGGTCACGTGCCATTCGTGGGAACTCCGCAGGTTTGTATTCAAAAGTGACTTTCAAGCCACTGCGTTTCTGAAGCCCCTCGAAGTACCAGTGCAACGCTGGCATCAAACCGGATTCGTCGAGCAGCGGAGGGTGAAGCAAGTACGAGAGATTCCTGACTTTAGAGAGCGAACGCTCGACCCCTTCAATTGCCAAGGCCAGTTTTTTCCCGCCCAGTTCTGCGTTCTGCACATCCAATTCAATTTTGAGGGCAGTTAGCTCCTGACCTAATTCATCATGAAGCGTACGAGAGGTTCGACGACGCTCCTCGTCCTGAACTCGCATCAATTCGCCAGAAAGTTTTTGCAACTCCAATGTTCGCAATTCCACCAGACGTTGGGACTCTACGAGTTGCGTGATCCTTGCCCTGAGTTCTTTGTTCAGTTGCCTCGTTCGTTCTTCGAGGTCTCGTCGTTCCGTCAAATCTCGGGTGACTTTTGCGAACCCTCGCAACGTCCCACTCTTATCTCGCAAAGCAGTGATGACGACGTGTGCCCAAAACGTCGAACCATCTTTTCTCACACGCAGCCCTTCGTCCGTATACCGTCCTTCTTTAGTCGCAATTTCCAGTTCACGGTCAGGCCATTTGCTTTCTGCCGCCTCCCGTGGGTAAAAGCGAGAGAAATGTTGCCCGATAATTTCCGTGGCACGGTAGCCCTTAATTCGCTCTGCACCTTGGTTCCACGACACTACCTTTCCGGTCGGATCGAGCAGAAAAATAGCGTAGTCCTTGACGGTGTCAACGAGTAGACGGAAGACCTCGTCGCTCTGATGGTGATTCCCAGCGCGGCTTGAATCACGTTCGTCAGAAACCAAAGAGAGGTTCTGGTGCGGCTGGGTCATTGTGCCTCCAACACCGAGCGAAGCGGCAGACCACTATTATAACTGGAGCCTCAAAATTGTAAGAATCAGAGCCGCAGGCGTTCATGCTGTACGCTTCGATGTTGACCTTTAGATCGCCTCTTTCTATGGTTGTCGTGTCCGATTGTCCTCTTTGGAAAGCTGAGGAGGTCACTGTGGAAAGCTCTCACGAGTTCGACATAACCTGCCCACTCTGCAATCAGCCCGTCTCCCCAAAATACTAACACTTGTGGGAGCTGGCCCATCCTTGGTGTTTCTTACCCGCACATCCGCGAAAGAGGCTGCCCCAGCTTTGCTGGTTTTGCAAAGCTGGGCACCACGGACCTCGCCCGATGTTCATTCGTCACATACCCGACCTTTCATGCTGTGCTACACCTCGTTGGTGGCCAACAAGCTCCGTCGCTACTACGGCGCGGGATATCTCCACTTCATCACCACGAGCTGTTATCGCCGGCTGCCGCTGCTCGAAAAGCCGCAGCATCGCGATCTGCTGCTGGAAGTACTCGAACGCGTGCGCCGGCGGTATCACTTTGTGGTTGTGGGCTACGTGATCATGCCCGAGCACATGCACCTGCTGCTGAGCGAGCCCGACCGCGGCGATCCGTCGAAGGCGATGCAGGCAATCAAGCAGGGGTTCGCGCGACGTCTCCTGCGCAAGCAGGGCGCGGCTGACATTCCTCCGACTAACGATGCGCGGCAGGGCGGCTTGTGGGACACGGCCCTCGACCGCGGCCATTTCTGGCAAGCGCGTTTTTATGACTTTGTGGTGTACACGGAAAATAAGCGGGTGGAGAAGCTGCGGTATATGCATCGCAATCCGGTGAAACGAGGACTGGTGGCGGAACCTCAGCAGTGGGACTGGAGCAGCTACCGGCATTACGCTGATGGCGAGCGCGGCATCGTGCTGGTAAATGAAGAGCAGAAAGCCGAGGTAAAGGTCTGTAAGATCGCGTGAAACCGCCGGCGAGGCCTGGGTCCGTGGTGCCCAGCTTTGCAAAACCGGCAAAGCTGGGGCAGCCTCTTTCGCCGATGTTCGGGCAAGCAATCTAAAGGAGGACGGAAGTGGGGCGTCACACCGAATAAGAAAGGGCGTGCCGTTTAGCACGCCCTTCCCGCCTCTGACCTTCACTTCACTCACAACCTCACTGGCAAGTCTGCGATTTAGTGGTGCCCTCCGCCCCCAGAGTGGCCGCCGCCAGAAGAATGGCTGCCACTTCCAGAGCTTGGTGCGCTATGAGAAGCGCCGCCACTATAGCTCGGAGCCCCGTGATAACCACCGTAGCCAGCCGGGGACCGCGGCTGCGCGATGGGCTGCCTCATGTTCAGCTGCGGACGCGAATAACCACCGCGTTCGTAGTTGCTCGAACCGGATTCCCGCGAGTAACTTGAGCTTGGCGTCGTCCGATTCCAGTAGCTCCCGCTCTCACGCCGACTTGCCGATTCAGAACCACTCTCTCCGCGACCTGCCGACTCGCTGCCATTCGAGGGTGGCGTAAACGTCTTCCATTCGCTGCGGTTCGGTTCGCCCCGGGTGGACGAAGCCTGTTCTCCGCGGTTCGCAGAAGACGTTGCCGGTGCCATCGAGGTGCGAGCTCCATTCTCATTCCCTGTGGCCTGATTCCCTGCGCTCCTTGCCGTGCCGCTATTCATGTCCCTGCCAGACGCTGTCGTGCCGCGAGACTCCGCAGACCCCGTCCCCGTTGTACGTGCGCCCGCCGCCACCGGCGAAAAGTGGCTCTGCTGCATGGACTGTTGCAGATGCGCCGTCTGTTGCTGGAACGACTCCGTGTGCGACGCGCTCTGCGTGCCGAAGAAATGCTGCGACGCACTGTTATGAATTGTCGAAGGAGACGCGGCCCGTCCGCTCGCCGACAAGCTGGCGCGCGTCGGCACAACCGGCATGTTGCCGGTCATCATGCGAGCTCCGCTCAACTGCGCATGGGAAGCTGCCACTGCCGTCGTTCGGCCTGCTCCAAACTTACCCGCAGCCACCGTCGAAAGCGCGCCCCCGATGTGCGCGTCATTGATGTGCGCTAAGTTCGAGAACTGCGTGCCCGCGTGCAGCGGCGCGATTCCGCCGAAGCGGTTCAGTGTGCCAAATCGGTTGAAACCGACCGCGCCGAACCGCCCGCCGTATCCACCCCACCACGGGAAGAAGCGGTCACCCGGCCCAATCGGCAACCAGCCAAAGCCGCCCCATCCACCCCAACCGAAACCAAAGCCGAAGCCCCATCCGCCTCCGAATCCGAAGAACGATACATATGCCGGCGCCCAGAACGGACGATAGAAGCCCGGCCCCCACACCGGTCCCGGCCACCACGCCCACGAATTGCCGTACCACATCCAGCGACCGTAGTGATATGGCGCCCAACCCCAGGGCTCATAGCCAACCCATGTCCAACCGTAATAAGGCTCCCAAACCCAGTTACCATCGCGATACGGAGCCCAACCTTCAGGCTCACTCGGCACCCACACCTGCCCGTAGTCCGGAGCATTTTCCCAGGTTCCATTGGCATCCAGGTCTTCCGATCCAACGTAATACTTATTCGTGTGATTCCACGCGGCCGCTTCGTGAATCATGCGGTCGCGATCGCTGTTCCAGCGGTCCCAGTCATCCCGCTCGGGTGCCGCCGTGATCTTGTACTTCGCATCGGCGCCCGAACCGCGCACCGTCGCCATGTCACCCTGCTTGAGATCGGCGATGCCTTGTGGCGTTGAGATCTGTGCTTGCCCCTTGCGCACGATGATGATGCTATCCCCGTCAGGTCGCACCTCAATGCGGAACACGCCATTCACGTGCGCTGGGTGAACTGCAACGTTAGGAGTGTCGATCTCCGGCTCAGCCTCGCTCTCATTGAACACGGAGTAGTTGGCCAAACCCTGTCCAAGCTGAATCTGAATGTATTTATGAGTAAAGTTCGCGATGTTGGCTTGGGCATTCGATCCCAAGCGGAGAATGTTCGCGTAATCCAGCTGCACCTCAGCCCGCGCCCCAGGCCCGGTGGAAACTTTGTCGCCATTCATCACCGGCTGATTCAACACCGCCGCTGACCAGGTACCCGAATCCCCGCGCTGCGTCGACACGTCGCCATGAGTCATGCTGATCCGGCCCACACCTTGATCAGTCTTTGCCGGACCTTCACCCGAGGGCCCACCGGGCTGAGCTTCCTCTCCGAGTTGCGGAGGTTGGCCAGGTTGCGGGGGCTGCCCGGCTTGAGGTGGCTGAGGGGCTTGAGGTTGTCCCATTTCCATCGGCGCACTCGGTTGCTCCGAGGGGCCGGGGCCCTCCTGAGTAGTTTGCGCTTGCGCGCTAGTCGAGAACGCACCAGCCAACGCCAGCGTGAAGATTGCCGAACTTGCTATGAATCGGATTTTCATAACCCGCCTCTTCCCGAACCCATCCGACACACTTAGATCCGCAAACTGCAATGATTGAGCGTTACAGGAAGAAGCAACTGCCATGCCAAAGACGGGACGTTGGGGAGTCCCGTAACTCGTTTGTTTTCAGGCAAAAAGGCGTAAGTATTCGATGCGGAAAGTGGCGGAATCCGAAGCTGGTGGCCACTCTGAGCCGAGGTGGTGGTTTTCAGCCAGCTGCGCCAATCGGGGCAGATCCGCTGGTCCCAGCAAACATGAAAACCTAGGGGTCGGCCGGAACGTGAGACAAATAGCTTGTCGGTTGGAGCTATCTGGATTGCGCCCCATGCCAAATCGTCGTGATCGTAACCCGCTTCGGCCACACCCGGTAGAAAACCAAATACGGAGTGCCTCCCACCACCAACTCCCGCACTCCGGGCTCGCTTCCCATGCGGCCCACGTAAGGATGCTCCTTCAGAGCTTCGACCAGCGCAACGATCCTAATCGCCAGTCTCGCCGCCGCGTCAGGCTTGTCCCGGGCTACGTAGGCCCGTATCTCCCGCAGCCGCGCCAGCGCCAGCGGTGACCAGACAATCTCTAGGGGCACAGCTTCTCGTCATCGTGTTCCTTGCCACAGGCGCACTTCGGCGGCGGCAGTTCACCCGCAGTACCCCAGGAAAGCAGCCAGGCCTTCATGTCCTCGTGCCTAACATAGTGGCCGGACTTCACTTGGCGGTCCGCCTGGCGGATTTCTCCCAGCATTCTCTCCTGGTCCGCCACGTAAGATTCGACGGCATCGGAGATAAGAAAGTTCGAGCTTCGCCCAGTTACCTTGGCCAGCTTAGCCAGCCGCTTCTTGATCTCCGGCTTGAGCCGGATGCTTAGCGTCGCACTATTTGTGTTCGCCATGAACACATTTTATCACGTCGCCTTACCCCCGAGTCACTGTATACGCTCGCCCGGCTCGACGAGATCCTCAGGATCGACTCTATCCCACCACCCTCGGCTCTTTTCTTCGGGTGCATCGCCCGTTTCCTTGTCCCGGTACCACTCGCGTCTGGGCGCCCATCGATGAGGCTTCATAACGGGAATCTGTTCGACGTATCCTCTTGATATTGCCTCAGACAGCTTCCGTCGTAGTTCCGTGTATTCCCAATCTGAAGTAAAGACTCTCTGCGCGTACATTTCCTCGAATATGCTCATCGGTCTACGTTTCTTTCTCGCCCTCATCCGCAATCCCAATCTTTGACAGCCGGTACCGCAGCGCATTTCTCGACAACCCCAGCAGCCGCGCTGCCTGACTCTTATTCCCATTCGCCCGCCGCAGCGCTTCGCGAATCATTTCATCTTCCCAGTGTTCGAGAGTCATGCCCTCCGGGAGAAATCCACCGGCACCGCTCGCAGCTTTAGAGGGACGCAAATCCAGATGAATATCCGCTGCCTCGAGCACCGTCCCCTTCGCGAGAGCGCACGCCCGTTCGATGATGTTCTGCAGCTCGCGTACATTTCCCGGCCAGTGATAGTTCACCAGAATCTGCATTGCCTCGGGCGAAATACTCTTCACCTGCTTGCCGGAATCTCCCGCAAAGCGCGAAATGAACAGATTCACTAGATCCGGAATATCCTCCTTGCGCTGGCGCAGCGGCGCAATGTCGATGGGAACGACATTCAAGCGATAGTAAAGATCCTCGCGAAATGTTCCCTGCTCCAGCGCTTCCCTCAGATCGCGATTCGTGGCCGCGATCAACCGCACGTCCACCTTCACCGTTCGTGTTCCGCCCAGCCGCTCAAACTCGCGCTCCTGCAGCACGCGCAGCAGCTTCACCTGGATCGCCGGCGGCACATCGCCAATTTCGTCCAGAAACAAGGTGCCCTTGTCCGCCAACTCAAACTTGCCCGGCTTGCTCGCGTTTGCACCCGTGAATGCGCCCTTCTCATAGCCAAACAGTTCGCTCTCCAGCAGGTTCTCGGGAATCGCTGTGCTGTTGATCTTG
>DATHMS010000070.1:0-2979 GCA_035486795.1 Candidatus Sulfotelmatobacter sp.
ATGACGCGTGGGAGATTTTTGCCGTGTGTTTCCCCTTGGCAGCGACATTGAACTTGCCGTCATACAAGACGGTTCCATCACCGTGGATTTCGACGTCATAGGTTGGACACTTACCGTAGCAGCCGGTGCGGCTTAGGCTGATTCGCAATGTATTCCAGTCATGAATCTCGGGAAAGGCAGCGTTGACGTTAGGATGCGATTCGAGCTGCGCGCTCGAATTTTGCCCGAAACCAAGGGACGCAAACATGAGAGTTGCTGTTAAGGTCCATTTAAGGTTCATGTGGTTTATAGGTTCCGCGATTTAGAACGGATACCGTTAGATTACTTGCATTGTTTTATGTGCTCAACCGAGGAATAGCTCGTCACAAGTCGCGCAGTCGGAAGCTGACCCACCGCCCCGAAACCTTGACCGGCGTGTTAGACTGGGCGCGTTATGAGTTCGTCGGCGCCGGCACGCAGCCCTCAACGGCCCGCTTCAGTGGACCTCCGCGTCAGTATTGGTAGCCTTGCGCTAAAGAATCCCATCATCGCCGCGAGCGGCACTTTTGCGTATGGGGTGGAGTTCGCCCATATGGTGGACCTGAACCGCCTGGGCGGATTCGTGGTGAAGGGTCTGTCGGCTCAGCCGATGGAAGGCGCGGCGGCGCCCCGGATCTGCGAGACGGCCAGCGGGATGGTGAATGCCATCGGGCTGCAGAACATCGGGGTCCGGGCGTTTGTCGCTGAGAAGCTGCCACTGTTGCGCCGTTACAACACTGCAGTAATCGCTAACGTCTTCGGGCATACGATCGCGGATTACGTGGAAGTGATCCGAGTGCTTGAGGATGCCGAGGGGCTGGCGGCCTACGAACTGAACATCTCCTGCCCCAACGTGGAACGCGGGGGCATCGAATATAGTACTGACCCCTCCCTGACAGCTGCCGTTGTGGGAGCCGCGCGGGCTGCGGCGAAGCGCCCGCTGTGGGTGAAACTCTCACCGAATGTTAATATGATTGGAGTTAGCGCGAAGGTATCCGAAGCGGAAGGAGCGGATGCTGTAGTAATAGCGAACACCTACCCTGCACTGTGTATAGACGCACACAACCGGAGGTCCCGTCTCGGTAGTACGACGGGAGGGTTGTCGGGCGCGGCCATAAAACCTATAACCATGAGGCTGGTCTACGAGGCTTGCCGAGCTGTAAAGATCCCGGTAGTCGGACTCGGAGGCATTGAAAAACCGGCAGATATCGCTGAGTACGTGCTGGCAGGCGCCTCAGCGGTGGAAGTAGGTACGGCCCACTTTGTAGACCCGCGGGCTTCTGAACGGCTCGTAAGCGGTCTGGAAATGTGGTGCCGGGACGAAAATACATTTGAAATCAGCAAGTTACGGGGCGTACTACAGCGATAATCTGATTGCCACTGTACCCCCGGACAGGTAGAATTTAGGCTGATTTCAAACAAGGGTCAGGTGCTTATGAGACGCAAGATTTTCGCGGTTCTGCAGTCGGTGTTCTTAGGATTGGGTCTGCTCGCGGTTACCGTGCCCGTGAATCCAGCGGCGCCGGGAAAATCGGGCAACCCTTCTCCTGCAGAGGTCGCGCTTGGCATCACTCCGGTTGTTAAGAACCCCCTCGATAAGGCGACTCATCAGGAGAAGCCACTAGCCGTGTGGGAATGCACCACCAGCTGGTACGGAGACGATTTCGACGGCTTGCCGACCGCTAACGGCGAGACCTACGATATGTACGCGGATACTGCCGCCCACCCCACGCTTCCGCTGGGGTCCATCGTGCGCGTTGTGAATATGCGGAACCACCGCAGCCAGGTGGTCCGAATCAACGACCGGGGACCGTACGTGGAAGGACGCGAATTAGATGTTTCCTACGAAGTGGCACGTAAGTTAGGATTCGACCAGCACGGGCTTGCGAAAGTCCGGCTCGAACTCCTAAAGGTGCCAACACGCCCGGCAACAGCACATCCCGGAAACTGATCGTTGCACTAGACCTGGATCGCCTTGGTCCAGCGACTGCTTTGGCGCGGAAACTGCGCGGAGCGGCCGGGATGTTTAAAGTTGGGTCGCAGCTCTTCACGTCCGAGGGTCCGCGAGCGGTTGCCAGGCTTGCGGGCCTCGGGTACGACATCTTCCTCGACCTGAAATTCCACGACATTCCGAATACTGTGGCGCATGCGGTGGCTGCGGCGGTGCGGCTGCCGCGGGTGCGCTTGATGACTTTGCATGCATCTGGCGGGTTGGGGATGATGAAGGCTGCGCGCGAGGCTGCGGGGACGAAGAAGAATCGTCCGGCGTTGCTGGCGGTGACGGTGCTGACCAGCTTCGACGAGACGGCGCTGCGGGAAGTTGGGATGGAAGGGTCGCTGGGGTCGCGCGTGGTGGCGCTGGCGCGGCTGGCTCGGACTGCAGGGATGGATGGGGTGGTTTGTTCGGCGCTGGAGGCTCCGGCGGTGCGGCGCGAGTTTGGGCCTGACTTCAAGATCCTGGTACCGGGAGTGCGGCCGGCTTCGGCTGCGACGAATGATCAATCGCGCATTGCGACTCCGGGAGATGCGGTTCGCGCTGGGGCTGATTATCTGGTGGTGGGCCGGCCGATTACTGCGGCGGCGAATCCACGCGCGGCTGCGCTGGAGATTGTGGCGGAGATTGCGGGCGCAGAGCGGCAAAAGGCAGTGGCCTAGTCACGTCGCGAGCACACCGAAAGCTATGCTGGTTGGGTCATTTTCCGGTTGAGCTGGCAGCGTTAATTGTGAGTGACGTGAATCTGGCCTGGCACCTGCCACCGTCTCCAAAACATGCTTTATCCCTTGAGATCGTCCAAGAGAATACAAGCGTGTGGTATCCTCCAGCCAAAATATGAAGAAGATTTCATCGGAAGACGTTAGTAAGGAAGTCCATCGCTTCTGGGCCATCTTATCGGGGAACCTGGCGGACAAGCTTGAGGAGATGTACTCGCCTAGCGCCATCGTTTTCACGGGCAAAGCGAA
>DATHMS010000071.1:0-2532 GCA_035486795.1 Candidatus Sulfotelmatobacter sp.
GCGCCACCGCGTCGGCGCGATCCAGATTAGGATCGACCACGCCCACCAGCCGCACCCGCTCGCCCTGCTGCTCCAGTTCGTGATAGACCCGCGCGTGGTTGCGTCCGAAGACGCCCACCCCCACCACCGCCACGGAAATCGGGTTCTCAGCTTGCAGGAAGGAACTCTCACCTGGCTGGTTGCCAGCAAGAACAACAAATTGTAAACGTAAAGCCAGGAAAGAGCATCTGCAATACACTGTCTGAACTTATTGCCGCTTCAAGACCCTCGAAAGGAGAGTCCACTCACCCCATGCGAACCATCGCCCTGCTAACGGTTTCCAACATCTTCATGACCTTCGCCTGGTATGGCCACTTGAAATATCGCGACGTCCCGCTGTTCAGAGTGATCGTGATCAGCTGGATGATTGCTTTCTTCGAATATTGCTTCCAGGTGCCGGCCAACCGCATTGGCTCTTATGAGTTCAGCGCGGCGCAATTGAAGACCATTCAGGAGGTGATCACCCTGATAGTGTTCTCAGTGTTTTCGGTGCTGTACCTGAAACAGCCGGTGCGCTGGAACCACGCCGTAGGATTCGCCATGATCGTCGCCGCCGTCGGGGTGATCTTCAAACAATGGTGAGCGGGGAGGACAAAGGCGTCATCCCGAAGCCCCGTGCTTTTCAGCGGGGAGAGAGCCTGCCCTGAGCGAAGCCGAAGGGGATCTCCGCGCATCGTATCCAGCCAGGAATCATTTGCGCTGTCGACTCAACTCCGGGACTTCGCGGCATGCCCCTGCACCTTTTTCAGAATCGCAATCTGCCCGGCATGGTAAAGCGCGTGCTGCGCCACTCCGTGCAGCATAAAGTAGAAATCGTACCTCTTTCCCGGAACCCGCTCGCGCAGGCGGGAATCAGGCAAGGCCGCAACCGTCTTCACCAGCACATCGTGCGTGTGCTTCGCATGTGCGATGGCCTCGCGCCACGTAGTTTGACTAGGGTTGGGAACCACGGGAAAATTCGCTGTGCCCGTAAGCTGGACTTTCTCCCCCCCCAGCCGACGGTAGGCCGCATCGTCCCAGGCAGAAACGTGCAGGACCAGCTCCCAGATGCTGTGAACATCCGACAGCGGCTGAGCCGCGGCCGTGGCTGCATCCATTTCCCGCAACAGCTCAAGCAGAGCCGGACCATGCCAGGCATCACCTTCAAATGCGCGGTGAAGCTGCTCGGCGATCAGGGCAGGTTCAGAGATCGGAGAGTTCATGCCTTCAAGTTCGCCCCCGAGAAGAGATTAGTCAATATATTTACACATACACGGTAATCATGTATACTCGTTAAGATGATTGTCTCCTTTGGAGACAAGACGACCGAAGAAATCTTTCACGGCCACGACACAAAAGCCGCGCGAAGGATTGCGCAGGTTTTGTGGACGCGAGTGCAGTCGAAACTGGACATGTTGAATGCGAGTACAACGCTCGAAGACCTCCGCGTGCCTCCGTCAAACCGACTGGAGAAACTGCGGGGGAACTGGACGGGATTTTACAGCCTCCGGGTGAACGATCAGTATCGCGTTGTTTTCCGCTTCGTCAGCGGCAACGCACTCGATGTGCGATGCACGGACTACCACTGAGGAGAAACCAATGTTGCCCAGCCATCGTATCGCCACTCATCCCGGACAGACCCTGTTGCGAGAATTTATTGAGCCCTTGGGCATGACCCAGGCGGAACTGGCGAGGGCACTCAACATCCCTCTAAACAGAGTGAACGAGCTCGTGCGGGGAAAGCGAGGAATAACTCCTGAGACCGCCCTCCTGCTGGCCGGATACTTCAAGAACTCCCCCGAGTTTTGGATGAATTTGCAGACCGCGTACGATCTCACCCGTGCACTCCAGGAGATGCGCGCCCGTCCGGTGGCTGCAGGGCGAGGATCACGTCGCTCCGTGGGAGCCGATTAGTCGACACCAGTTAAACCTTCGTCTGAATCGGTGTGGTCAAGCAGTGTCCGCCACCACCGCAATCCCTGCGACATTTGCCGCATCGAGAACTCTCTCTCCATCCAGCAGCAAACACTTCACGGCGTCCAGCGCAAGGCAGGTCGCCCCTGCCGCCTTCATCACTTCGATCGTCTTCACTCCGATCACTGGAACATCGAACCGCATATCCTGATTCGGTTTCGCGATCTTCACGACGGTGAGGGCACGGCTCAGCGTAGAAGCATCTCCGCGCAGCGAACCCATAATGTGCCCGGCGCGTTCGATGGCGGCGTCAGTACCCTCCATGGCTTCCACTGCCACGCAAGCCGATTCCGCAATCACCACCGTCTGCCCAATGTCATACTCCGCCAGCTGCCGAGCCACAGCGCGACCGTAGTCGATGTTCTTTCGTTCCTGTTCAGTCGGTGCGCGGCGTGTGAGCACTCCGGCCTTCACCAGCAGCGGCTCCAGCAGCCCGGTCGAACTTTCAAGCGTAATGCCTTCCTCTGCGAGAACCTTGGCCACAGCGCCAAGCAGGCTGTCAGTATTGCGCGTGGTGAGTGAGAGCAAAAGCTTGGCCAG
>DATHMS010000072.1:0-30368 GCA_035486795.1 Candidatus Sulfotelmatobacter sp.
CACTATGTCGACCCCGGGCCTGGTCAACCTTCGGTGCAACGGAGGCCACGTCTGGATGAACGCCGAAATGATGGTTGTGCCGCATCCCTATTACGCCGTTACCGACGAGAGCGGCCGCTTCGAATTCGCCAGCGTGCCTCCTGGTACCTATCAGATTGTCGCGTGGCATGAGGGGTGGGGACTGGCGGGCAAGGAACAGGCCTACGATGTGCTAACCGAGCACACCGTACAACGGCCCATCTTCACCGAACCAAAAACCTGGGAAAAACCAGTCACGGTCAAAGCCAACGAGCCCAGCACGGTCAATTTCGCGATAGGCAACAAATAACGCTTCTTCAGTCGAAGGATCGGGAAGGGCACGACTTCAGTGGTGCCGTTCGACGGCCCGTCGATCTAGCCTTTAGGCTCTGAGGCTAGCCGCCGTTTGTAGCCACAGCGGGAAGGATGTCGGCACCTCCCCTCCACGCTGGCCTGGACTTTCATAAACTCCTGTAGGAAAATACCGCACGAGCACCGCCCGCCCAACCGAGAGCGATGGATCGTGTCTAATTATTTCGCTGCATCTCTGCCGAGCTTCATCCCGCGAGAGTTTCGGAACTTCGTTTTTGTATTGTTCTGGGTTGCCATAGTTGCGGCCTGGTTCCTCATTAATCGTTTCCCTGGTTGGATCCGCTCTGTCCGCGCGCGAAGTTGGCCCCTTGCGGACGGCAGGATTGAGACCGTTAACGTAAAGGAGTTTGGTCAGCAGGCTCTCGGCGAACTGGGCTATTCCTATTTGGTGGAAGGAAATCGCTACTCTGGATATTTCTCGTGCCAGTTCGGCGACGAGCAGCAGGCGTGAGATTATGTCACCGGGTTAAAGGGTCGGCCTGTGGCCGTCCGGTACATGCGCAAGAATCCGGATGTCTCAGCCCTCAGAAATGCCGACCAGTCACAAACAAATCTCAGAGGTAGCGGATTCTTGAATATGATTTGGACGGCTTTGTTGGGCCAGTTCCACAAACGCACCTAGGGCCGCCGCTTATACAACACCGCAAACTCAAACCCCGCATTCGCCGGAAACAATTCTGCCACCTTCCTCAGCCGCTCGGCCAGCGCCGAAGGAGCCAGCAGCGGATAGTCCCGCTCCCGCAGATCGTGGTAATCCACATCCAGGTATAGCGAGAGCAGGTAAATCGAAATCGTGTCGGAGAACGCGGCCTCGAAGTATTCGTTTTTGAATCGCTCCGCATCCGGACCGCCGGCCGTGGCCAGCTTGCGCGCTTCAAAAGCGTCAAGCGAAGTTTCGCCCCGCGTCCCGGCCCCCACCTGCTTCCAGGCCAGCTCGCTGAATTCCTCCGAAACTCCGGCAATTTCCACCAGCGCGTGCCCCACATTGATGTAGAACTCAAATGCCACGGAAAACTTGTCGTCCATCAACCGGGTCGAGATGAAGACACATTGCGAATCTCCCAGATTCAAGTTGCGATGACAAACCGCGTTGTCGCTAAGCGCCACATCATAGCGGTCCGCGATCAGGGTCTCTTCGCCCTGACTAATCGTCAGCGGAACAAAGTAATAAGCCTTGCGCTTAAGCGCGGCAGCAATCTTCCCAGGCACGGCGGCAATCATCCGCTCCAGGTCAAACGAACCGATGGAGGTCTCGCCCGCAACGGCATAGCACACCCCATTCGCCGCCTGCGAAACCGGCGTCATCCGAACCACATCCGCGGGGCTCCGCGTGATTGCTGGCGCTGCCTGCGACATAATTACTCTTTTATACACTACCGGCACGTCGCGCCAGCATGGACAGCAGACGAAGCAACGCGCCACGCTGCATCGCGAAAAGCGTGAGAACGGCGATCGCCCTGTATTCCTAAAACCCTTCCTGAAACAGCTCGAAGCAGTCCGCTCTCACGCCCAAGAAAACCTCCGCTGCTACAGGCAGCGGAGGCTGGTTTAAACGGTGCTTGCGGCTATTCCTTTACGGGAGAAGCCGGCGGGCCGAATGCGTTGACGAACGCTTGTCCGTTTGGCACTCCCACGCCCGTGACGTTGTCCCAGCCCACCTTTGTATGCAGGCTGGAGGCAGAGGTGCACGGGGTGATAAACCCAAAAGTTTCACCTGCCGTGCAGTCGGTGTCAAACGAAATCACCAGCGCCGTGTCCTCGATCGAAGCATCGTCCCAGATCGCGCTTACGAAACTCCCGGGCGCTCCACCACCCAGTATGGCATCTGCGTTGTACTTATCGACAACTGTAGTGGACTCGGCGATGGATGCGGTCACATTATGTTTTGAGCTGACGGGAACGATGTCGGTGACGGCTCCCGCTGGCAAGGAATACAAGTAAGGAGCGGCCAGCCCAAGAGGCGTTCCAGCTACCTGGTTGGCAATCGCCCAGAGTGCAGAGAACATGGGGCAGGCCACGCTCGTGCCTCCCCATACTTGCCAAACCAACTCTGGAACTGACCCCGGAACTGAGATCGCAATCACGGCTCCAGTGAATGGATCTGCGAGCCAGGAAACATCAGGAACTTGACGACTCTTGCCGGCCAGCTTGCTCTGATAAGACGGCTTGGCGAAGCCGCCGAGACAAGTTACCAACCCCGTCGTGGAATTGACGCTCTGGCTCACACAGTCACTCGGCCCTCCTCCCGAGCCACCAAAAAATCCGGAGGCTCCTTCAGACGGTGGATCGACGATGATGCCTTCCTCGACGAGCAGAGTCTCATTGTTTCCCCAACCAGCTTGCCACGCGATTGAATTGTTGGAAGTTAGGGCCAGGGTGATGCCTCCCACGGCGGTTGACCACGGCGAATCCGCCGGGGCGCTAACCGTCGGAGGTAGACCGTCGGCGGTGAAGTCGCCCGTGTCCCCCGAAGAGAAGTTGGCAGAGATTCCCGTAACCGCTGCACTTTCGGAGATGAAGTTCAGGGTCTCCAGGAAGCTGGTCGGGAGGACTGGCTCAGGCAAGCCATAGCTGCCAGACAGGACGGTGGCCAGACCGTAGTTAACAGCTGTGAACTCGGCCTCGTTCAAGTCTTCGAAGCTACCCGTGGTCCCCACCAGTACGTTGATGTTAGCCCCGGGAGCAATGGCGTGCGCCCACTCTACATCGATGTTGATTTCCACCGCGTCAGCCGTGGCGCAAACGCTCGGCGACGGGATGTAAGTGATGGCGAAGTTTGACGAGGTCAGCTGAGGCAAATTGAACATCGCCGAGAAAGCGTTGGCGTCGTCCTGAATGGTCAGCGAACCGCATCCCTCGATGAGCCCAATGGTTTGGCCCTGACCATCGAATCCCGACTTGTACAAACCGCTCAGCTTGTACGCTGCCTTAATCATTGGCGGGGTATAGCCGCAACCCGCGCTTGTCAAGCTCTGCAAATTCAAGTGGTTTCCGGTGTAGGTTCCGATCGGAAACGAGCCGTCGTTGTTCGTGGAGAACACGTCCGTCTCGGTGCCGTTGAAGCAATTGTTAGTGAAGAAGCTGGAGGCCGTATTGGATTGGGTCGCGGCCGCCGCTACAGCAGGCTGCCCCGCCGTTTGGCCAAGCGCCGGGCGAGACATCGCCGGATGTCGATATTGCATGTTATCAAAGCCGCCAATCGACCTCACCACAGACGCAGCGTCCCCGTCGATATAGGGATCGCGGTCGTTGGCGCGGGTCACCGTGTCACCCACCTGGTAACGATTGAGCTGAACGTGAAACGCGGCCTCAACCTCAGCCACGGTTCCGCTCGCCCGCACGAAGAAGTTGTCCGGGCCGATCCTGACCACTTTCAAGTTATGTGCCTCGACGAACTGCTGGACCGTTTTTGCTTCCTCCGCTGAAGGTGCGAATCGCGCCGTAAACTGCGACCGGTTCAGGAAATGACGGTAGTTCGGGGAGCCGGGATCATAGAGTTGCTGCGCCAGTTCGTCCATCTGGCTGCGGTTGTGAGGATTTAGCCAAAGGCTGACCTCGATCACCTCCGAGGGATTCGCCGCCCCGAGGTTCTTGGACGTTGCCACAAATCCGGGTGTGTTATGCAAGACGTACTTTCCGCTTGCCGCAACCGCCGGCATCGCCGCGCAAACGATCATGGTAACCCCGACACACAGCCACAATGCCCGCCGATTGCCTGCAGCGACTGTCTGCACAACTTCGCTTCTATCGTGATTCATTACTTCCTCCTAGGAGATCGGTCAACTAAGGAGCGCTTTGCGTCAAGACTTATTCCAAAGGGATCGCCCCTTTGAAGCTCGACACACAGGCCCGAGTTTGAGGTTATAGGGCGAGACTAGCTGCTCTTACGGCCCGCTAGCAGGGAGCACGGGTCGTCATTGTGCGGAACTTTGGGAACCGCAGCAAGAGATCGGTCCCCTCATTGGAGAATGCGCGCTATGCTAGCGGGTTTCTCGCTGGTGGTCAATGAAGTGGAAGACAATATTTTCTGGTTCTGAACTCTTGTTTGGCAAATCGTCCGAAGTCTGACGGTCACAGACCTGACGGCGCCCCATTCCTTTGCAAGAATCTGAGATCCAAGTCCAGATCGACAGTTCTTACGAACGCCGGAGGTCGATTGATGGTGTAGCCTAAGATCATGCCGCCGAAGCCACGGCCGCTCCACTGGTATGCGATCCCCGTGCGCGTCTTCCTGGTCACGTTCATCGGAACGCTCCTGTCGTTCGCCGTCAGCCTGCTGCTGGGCATCATCGGGATTGTGACCCTATCGGCCTTGCGCGGCATTCATCCCGACATGACCGTGGCCTATCGCCAAGTCGCCCTTCCCGCGGCCGTGGTCGCGGGAAGCATCATCTTTATCATGGTGCTGACCATGGAGATCCGCCACTACCGCCAGTCGAAGACCCTGGCCGCAATCGAAAGGATGAGCTGATTGCCGATGAACACCCCGCTCCGGATCGCGATCCCCATGCCGCACTCGATAGACCGTGAGTACGCTGAGCGGGCGATTACCCAATACGAGCGCGCCGTCGAACAAGCCGGAGGCGAACCCGTCCGCATTTCGCTCGATCAGACGGCTGCCGAGGTCGAGAAGATCATCGAGCGCTGCGATGCCGTGCTCCTGCCCGGCAGCAAGGCTGACGTCGATCCCTCAAAATTTGGCGCCTCCCGTTCGCCGCACACCGCGGGCGCCGATCCGGGCCGCGACGCTGTCGACCAAATCCTGCTGCAGGACGCCTACAGGCGACGCAAGCCGGTTCTCGGCATCTGCTATGGCTTGCAGAGCTTGAACGTCTACCGCAGAGGATCTTTAATCCAGCACATTCCGGATTTTCTGCCGGAAGAGTTGCGCGCGCGAGTTAATCACGAAGCGGGAAAGAAGGTCGCAGTCGCACATGCTGTCGAGATTGAGAAAGGCTCAAAGCTGGCAAAGCTCGTAAGCGGGAAAGATCGGGAAGGGCACGGCTTTAGCCTTACCAGTAAAGCTACAGGGAGGAACCGGGCTTTAGCCTCTGAAGAGAATAACCTCGTGCTCCCGGTGAACTCTTCTCATCACCAGTCGGCCGACGTAATTGGCGACGGCCTCCGCGTCGCAGCCCGCTGTCCCAACGACGGCATCATCGAGGCATTGGAAGGAACATCCGCAGACCACTTCGTGTTAGCGGTGCAATGGCATCCCGAGCGTTCCGTGGATAACGACGAACCTTCCCGAGCCATCTTCAGCGCTCTGATAAAAGCCGCCGAAACATGGCATAAGTAGCTCAGCGCAGCTTGCCCTTCCGCTTAATTCTTTTTCCCGCCTTCGGACGCTGGTTCTCGAGCAGGACCACCACGTGCGCGATCGCCGCGTTCTCCAGATTCAGCCCCTCGGGAGTCTTCGCTTTCAACCCGATGCAATCGGCTCGCACCCTCAACAGCTTCGCTACGCGCTCCCGGATTGCCGCAGCGTGCGGGCCGATCTTGGGCGCGGCCAGAATCAGGCTGGCGTCGATATTAGACACACCATATCCCGCATCGTGCACACGTTTCAGCGCCTCGCGCAGGAAAATCACCGAGTCCGCGCCCTTCCACTTCGGGTCGGACGGCGGAAACAGCGCTCCGATGTCGGGTGCAGCCACGGCCCCCAGCAGCGCGTCGGTAATGGCGTGCAGCAGCACGTCGCCATCGGAGTGCCCGCCCAACCCCCTGTCACGCGCCAGCACGATGCCGCCAATCTTCAGCGGAATCCCCGGACGAAATTCGTGTGAGTCAAATCCGTAGCCAATTCTCAAGATCAACCCCTGCGTCGCCGAACAATTAAGCAACGAAAGTCCTTCACTTCTTCAAGTAGAACTCCGCCAGCTCCATGTCTGCCGGGGCTGTGATCTTGATATTCCGCGGGGAGCCCATTACGACAGCCACCGCGTGCCCCGATCGTTCCACCAGCGAAGCTTCGTCGGTGCCTAGGAATCCGTCCGCTGAGGCTTCGTCGAATGCCTTCTTGATGACTCCGTAGCGAAACCCTTGTGGCGTCTGCGCCATGACGATGCCGGCTCGCGGAATCGTTGCTTTTATCAGCGCGCCCTCTGCCGTTCGCTCAACCTGCTTCACGGTATCGATGGCAGGCAGGGCGGCAATCGCCGCGCCATATTTCTCCACCGCATCGATCACTTCCTGAATGATTTCACCGGTTACAAACGGACGCACCGCATCATGCACGAGAACGACATCATCCGCCGCGGCTGTGGCTGCGTTCAGCGCATTCTCTACCGACTGCTGGCGGTGTTCCCCACCGACGACGAGTTCTACTTTCTTCTTCAGAACGTCTCTCGCTTTGCTCTCGAGCCGCTCCCGAAACCCCGCGATCTCGCTTTCCCGCAGAGCAATCCAAATCTCGCTCACCGCATCGATGGCGGCAAACTTGCGCAGGGTGTGGACGAGAATCGGCGTGCCGCCCAGTTCAGTGAACTGTTTCGAGGGCAGCGCCCTTTTCTGCTTGCCGATTGCGCCCACAGGCATCGGCCCCATGCGGGTCCCAAGACCTGCAGCCGGGATGATCACTAACACCTTCATAGCGGGGAGTAAGTATACGAGTGGGAGCCAGGGAGTTCAAATACTTGCGCACTTCAGTCGATCGCGGTCGCTAAGGCTGAGGCTTGGTCTCCAAAAGCGTGTTCGGGAGCACTGCCGTGGGGGCCGCCGCAGTTGGAATTGCCGCTACTACCGGCTGGACCACCCCGCTTGTCCGGGCAAAGGCACGTTCATCCCACTTGCCGAAGATCATCTTTCCAGCGGTGGTCTGCAGCACCGATGTGACCGAGACGTCGATGGTCTTGCCGATCATTTTCCGTGCATTGTCCACCACCACCATGGTGCCGTCATCGAGATAGGCCACGCCCTGGTTGTATTCCTTACCTTCCTTCAGGATGAATACCTTCATGATCTCGCCGGGCAGCACGATAGGCTTGAGCGAGTTCGCGAGCTCGTTGATGTTCAGCACCTCGACTCCCTGAAGCTGCGCCACCTTGTTCAGGTTGAAGTCGTTGGTGATGATCTTGCCCTCGTAAACCTTAGCCAGTTCGATCAGCTTGAGATCGACTTCGCGGACGGCAGGGAAATCATCTTCCACAATCTGGATCTGCAGCGTCGCCATTTTCTGCAGCCGCTGTAGAACGTCGAGGCCGCGGCGGCCACGATTGCGTTTCAGCGAGTCGGCCGAATCGGCCACGAGCTGCAGTTCGCGCAAAACAAACTGCGGGGTGACGATGATGCCGTCGAGGAACCCGGTCTCGGCAATGTCGGCAATGCGGCCGTCAATGATGACACTGGTGTCGAGGATCTTGTAGCTCTTTTTGCCTTGCTTCTCACCGCCAAAGATGCCACCCAATGCCGCCAAGTTGAGCAGGTCGCCCTTGCTTGCACCAACGATCAGACCCACGTAGGCCATCAGCAGCATCACCAGGATTTGCAGAAAACTCTGGGTACTGCCGGCAGGCACGCTGCTGCGAATCACCAAGGCGAACAGGTAGGCACCGCAGATGCCGAGGATGCTCCCGATCGCGGCGCCGATCAGCCGCTTCAGGCTCACCCCGCGCAGCTTCCATTCGAACAGTACGACCCCTGCCCCAACCAGCGCGCCGATTCCGGCATCCAGGTTACGCGGCAGCCCGAAAGGAGCAATGATGTAACAAGTAGCAGAAACTACAATGACAAAAAGAAGACGTACGAGAATCAAATCCACAGTATGACCTCCCCCGAATGCAGCTCGCTTGACATCTGGCGCGATGCACCGGTGCCATTTCCTCGCCGCCCCGGCGGGAATCGGCAAATCAGCATATGGGGCGCGCAAGAATTAGGGGAATGAATGTACGCCCCGTCCCGGCCCATGGAGGCGTGGCCGGGAAGACCTCAGTAAACCAACGCCAAGAGTATATACCGGACAGCAAATAGGTAGCGAAGAAACGTCAGGTGGCACAATCGCGTCGTGGGTTCCTCTGGTCCGACGGGATGCCTGCCCTGCTAAACTTTGCTCCATGAAAGCCTTAGTGATCACCAGCCTGTCCGGCCCGGATGCCCTCACTGTGCAAGACGCCGCCGAACCTGCGTTGAAGCCGGGACAGACACTGGTCCACGTGGCTGCCGGAGGCCTGAATTTTGCGGACTTCATGACCGCCCAGGGCGGCTATCCGGGAACACCGGCGCCGCCGCTGATCGCGGGACGGGAATTCGCCGGCACGGAAGACAACAATGGACGTCGAGTTATGGGCTACATCCAGTGGGGAGCCTTCGCAGAGAAAGTTGGCGCTTACTCCAATACGCTGTGGCCGGTTCCCGAACACTGGACCCCCGAACAAGCCGCCGGTTTCCCCGTCAACTACTTCACTGCGTACCTCGCCTTCTGGCAAGCGGGTATGACCCAGCCGCCGGTCACCGGCAAAACCTATCGTGTGCTCATTCACGCCGTAGCCGGAGGTGTGGGCACAGCAGCAGTGCAGATCGGACACATTCTAGGCGTCGAAATGTACGGTACTTCGTCCTCGGACGAAAAGCTCCGGCGCGTCAGGGAACTCGGCCTGCAGCACGGCATCAACTACAAACAGCACGACTATGAAGAAGCGGTGAAGAGCCTCACCCACGGCGAAGGCGTGGACGCCGTCTTCGAAATGCTGGGCGGGGAGCACACCGCGAAAAGCCTGCGCTGCCTGCGCGACTTCGGGCGCGTCATCCAATACGGCACAGCCACCGGCAAGCCGCCGCAACTCGATGTGCGGGCTCTGTATGCGAAATCTGCTAGTCTCCAGGGCCTTTGGCTGACCTATCTCTCGCAAAAGCGCGAGTTCATGGAACCTGCCTGGAAGCAACTTTCGGAATGGATCGTGCAGCGCAAGCTGATCCCGGTGATCGGCCAGGTATTCCCCCTCGACCGCGCGGTGGAAGCTTACAAGCTGCTGCAGGAAGGCAAGAGTTACGGGAAGGTTGTGCTCAAGATTTGAGAAGTCACTGCCTGCCCAGGTATCGAATGCGCCCGGTGAAGGCGCGCCCGGCGCTGTCGATGAAAGTGGGAGACGGGTGGCTCGGATCAAGGGTCGCGACGGCCCCGGTGATGAGGGCGCGATTGGTGATGTCGTCAAAGCCGGCGCGCACTGCCCAATAGCGCTTAAAAAGATGAAGCCGCTTTTCGACCTGCAGATTCAGGGTGTAGTACGTTGGCAACCGCAAAGATGAACTCGGAGCGTAGCCGGGAGCTATCTCGCCTTGATCGGTGGTCCCGAAGAAAGGCGTGCCGTTGCGTGCTTCGGCCGAGTAGACGATGTCGAACTTGTGAATGAGGGGAAGATTGGGGCCCGGCAGAATCCCCCAGCCCAGGAAGCGGTTCGGAGTGTCCCATCCGTAGGGGCCGCGCAATTGCGGGCTCAGCAGGGTTGTATCAAGGCTGAAGTCGAAGATCTGGTTGCTGCGGGAACTGGAGCGCGTATAAGCTCCGAAGATTTCGTAGTGCTGGCGAAAGTGGTGGCGTACGCTGACCGTGAAGGCATCGTAGCGGTCGTCGCGTCCGTTGCCGAGCAGATAAACACCATCCACCGCGCCGTTCAGCGTGTTGTAGGCAAAGGCGTGCACGCCGCGTTTGTCCATGAACTCCAGTTTCAGGAAAACGGCTGCCGGCAGTTTCTTCTCGAGGGCGATACTCCAGTTCACATAACGCGGGGCGGCGAGCGTGTTCCGGTTGACGACGAACGTGGTCGGCAGAGGCACAGGCGCGGGCTCTGGTGCTGGGGGCTGATTGCACGGAACGCTCGCGCCGTCCGCCTCCTGCGGGCAGCCGTTCGAATCGAAAAAGTAATCGACCCTCTGCCCTTCGAGAGGTTGATGAATCAACCCCAAGTTCGTGGTGTCATAGATGATTCCAATTCCCGCCGACAGTTTGGTAGTACCTTCCGCGTCCAGCCTGAAAGTTCCAGCCAGACGCGGTGACAGCAGCGGAGTGCGCACCAGTTGATCCCAGTCCAAACGCACTCCCGGCTCAATGAGTAGGCGATTTGTGATCAGCCAGCGGTCCTCAGCATAAGCGCTGGCCTCGACGTTATAGACCGGTGCGTAATTTCCCTCCGAGAAAACCGAATACCGGCTGCAATTTATCGCCGGCACTATAGGAAGGCCATTCGCATCAGTAGGACAAGGCTGGACTGACGGTCCCGGACCCTGCGGCTCGAATGAGATCGGCTGCCGTAGAAACTCAGCATCGTAGTTCAAACGGTCGAGGTCGACGCCGACTTTGATGTCGTGCCGTCCATTCCATTGATGCGGTGGCACGTATAGATTCGAAAAAACCTGCACGCGGCGCGCGAGCGCATCCTCGTGCAGGTAGTAATTACCTTCGGCACCGAAGAACAGCTCGATGTAGGGACTATCTCCTCGCGGGGTCAGCGTCGTGTTGTACTGGTCCACGCCGAATCCGGTTTCCAGTAGCGCTCCATTGCGAAAATAGTACAGATCCTTCACGGAGCCAAAGTAAGCGGTCTCAACCTGGACTGGAGTGGCTGGCTGCGGAGTGAGAAACCCCAGCCCGGCGTATTCATCGTGATAGTAGTTCGAAAGAAAACTGGCAGTGACAATGTTGCGGGCGGTCAGGTTTGCCTGCACCTTGACCAGGTTGTCCACACGCCAGATGTAGTCACGATCTGGCTGAGGAAAGAGCTGGGTATCCACATCGTCGTCAAACTCTCCGTCCAGGGCGTCAATAAACCACATCTTTCCCTTGATAATCGGACCGGAAAAGGTGTCGATGGGGGTCCATGAACCGTTAATCTGGTCGCCCTTTGCGATTCCCAGTCCTGGCAGGAAGTCGGTCGAGGTGAAGCGATAGCGGTCTTTGCCCATCGCGGTGTTCAGGGTCAGGACGCCGCCGGAGCCCTTGCCAAACTCAGCCGGCTCGCGGCTGGGCACGACTTCGATGGAACGAAAAGACTCGATGCTTGTGCGAACCGCTAACTGGCCGTTCGTTGGCTGGCTCACGTTGAAGCCGTCCAGCAAAAGTAAAGTCTGGTAGTTCTCGGCTCCCGCCACATGCAACTGGCCAAAACTATCGGGTGTGACTCCCGGGATGAAGTTCAGCGCGCTGTGGTAGTCGTGCGTCTGTGGGTAAGGAATGTCGATCAGCTCCGAACCGGTGAGTTCCTCCTTGGAAGAGATTTGTGCGGGGTCGATGGCCGGCGCCGATTCCACCACATCCACCACCTCGCGCGCTTCCTGTTGATGGCGAACCGTAACGTCCACATTGGCGGTAATACCGACTTGTACCGCGGGCTGCAGCACAGCGTAGAATCCGGTCTTCTCCACGCGCAGTTCGTAGGCTCCTGAGGATAGGTCAGTGAATTCGCAATGCCCCGCGAAGTCGGTTTCGCAGTGCAGTGGGATGTCGGGCGGCATTTGCAACTGGACGCGGGCGGAACTCACCGCCACCCCGTTTTCGTCAGTGACGGTGACCGTAAGCTTCTGAGCGAGGCCAGGGTGATCTGACGAGGGGGAAGATGAAACTGTCTGCGCTGTAGATGCTGTCGCACCCAATGCCGCAAGCGCCGCTACGAACACCCAACTCACGGTTGCGCCCCGCCCGTGCATGGTTCGAGTATGGAGTCACTCGCGCGAGACAGCAAGCGTTTCCTGCTCGTTCTCTGCCTCACCCACAAAGATCCACTTCTCACTTACGAGGAAATTCATCAGCGAGCACAGCGCAATGGCAATGCAGTTCGCGATCAGGTAATTCACGTGGCCTAGGCCGACCATCAACTTCATCAGTGCCAGATTGCCTGCGATGGAAACTCCGCCGGTCGCCAGATTGAAACGCAATAGCCGCGGCGGCGATTTTTGCCACGACGGCTGCACCCGGCACGCCCATGTATAGCGCTCGTGCCAGAGGAAGTTGTGCAGGACCGCCGTTTCGACCGCCAGCGCAGTCGCCAGCAGATAGTTCAGATGAAGTCCACTCTTCGACCCGAGCAACACAGCCAACTGCACAGCGACCCCGAGTCCGCCCACGAGGTTGAACTTCCACCAGCGCAAGGTGGTTCCGCGTCGCGCGCCTGCGCAATTCGAGTGCCTACCGAGCCACGCTCTGTCGAGAAGGCCGCGGAAGCTCACCTTGGGGTTGTCTCTAGCTTGGGTTATCACTTCGCGATCCTCTCCTCGCGATAAAGCCGTACCGTGTTCTGCACGGTGAAGAAGAAGACCATCAGCGCCATTCCGGCCAGGCCAATCGCGCCTCCCAGGTCGAAAAGTCTGTAATACCCGCCGAGAAAATGCACTTGGGGCTTCCACAACAGCACCAGGTTGCCCACCGCCAGCAGAATGCGCAGTTCGGTTGGACCGAAGCGCCAGAACGACAGTCGAAACTCTCCGAGCGCATGGGTAGCTAGATAGGACTGAATCGAAAGCATGAGGAACGCAATCAGCAGGCCGATTGCGATCCAGGGATGCATGAATCCGGACAAAGCCAGCCCGCCCATCAGAGCCAGGGCGCCGATGCTATCAACCATATGGTCCACATAGAAGCCGTAGCGCGGGCGCAATTGTTGCCGCACCCGAGCTAGGGTTCCGTCGAGCGAATCCCCCACCCAGTTCAAGACCAGACAGGCAATCACACCCAGCAGTGCGTACCGGTTCCACGCAGCCAGCGCGTAACACGCTCCCGCCCCGACCTGCGCCGCCAACCCCAACCCGGTCAGATGATCAGGACCGATCCACTGCGGCGTGCGCCCGGCCAGCCATACCAGCGCACGTTTTTCACGCGCTGCCACCCAGCTTTCCTGTATTCGGCGCACTTCTGGAAAAGGCCGCGCTCGCCTCATCTCCATCAGCACGCGCGGGTTCACTTGCTCGCAAAACTCTGTCATGGTTTGAGAACCTGTGCTTGCCGCAGAACGACCTACCATGTCCGGCTCCCGGGGCAGCGGTGATTTTGGGTCTTCGCTCTTCGTTCCCAGCACCAGACCAAAACACCTGCACCCGAAGCCACCTTGCCGCAACAGCGTGTTCGGCGGCAATGCACTCCGCATCAAACGCGGATCAATCCAAGATCAACCGGCAAGTGTTTCATCCGCAGATCGTTACGGCGTGAAGTCATCTGCCAAGAAAGGCCTTGCCGGGTCCGGCGCGCGTGTGTTTAGATGCCTACTCCGCGAGGCTGATAGCGCCTCGCTAAACAGCAAGAACTTAAAGAGCGCTTTCATGGTGTGGTTTTTCATCTTCTTCTTTATCTCAGGTTCTTGCAGCGTTCTCTATGAACTGGTCTGGCTGCGCTTGTCCATGGCGCAATTCGGGGTCACTACCGCCATGGTCTCCACGGTGCTGTCCGTCTTCATGGCAGGATTGGGGTTGGGTTCGTGGGGTAGCGGGGCATGGACACGCCGGTACGGAAAAAGTATTACCTTTCCGACCCTCCGCCTATATGCTGCGATTGAGCTGCTGATCGGGACCTCTGGAATCCTTGTTCCCTACGAACTTCGCCTGGGTCACGGCATCCTGGAACGGCTGGGGTCAACTTCCTCGGCGGAGTACTACATGGTCTCCGGCATCTGGGTCGCTGTCACCCTGATTCCATGGTGTGCATTGATGGGAGCCACCATTCCGGTCGCCATGCTCGCAATCGAGCAAATGCTTCCGCGGGAATCTTCGCGGTCGTTCAGCTATTTGTATATGGCCAACGTGGCGGGTGCAGTGGTTGGAACGGCTCTCCCGTTGTTCCTGATCGAGCTGCTGGGATTTCATGGCACTCTCAAGGTTGGCGCTGCTTGCAACGGCCTGATCGCGGTTCTAGCCCTGATCGTATCGAAGAAGGTTGGGCCGAGGGAGGTGAGAGAGGTACCGGAAGCCGTGACTGAACCTGCCGCCACGGCAACGGGCGGAGGATCTCTTCTAGCCCTGTTGTTCGCTACGGGTCTTACCAGCATGGGGATGGAAGTAGTCTGGGTCCGGCAATTCACGCCTTATCTCGGAACGGTGGTTTACGCCTTTGCGTCAATTCTGGCCGTCTACCTGGCCGCGACCTTCGTTGGATCTCGCATCTACCGCCGCTGGAGCCTGCGAGGGGATCGAGAAAGTCCCATTCTCTGGACGCTGCTCGCGCTGTTCGCGCTGATCCCACTAGTGGCGGCCAGCCCTCTTCGTGTTTTCCAAGGCCCCGTGTTGCTGGTGCTGCCCGTCCTCCGCCTGGTGCTGGGCATCGCGCCCTTCACCGGCCTGCTCGGATTTCTGACGCCCATGCTGGTTGATCGCTGGGCAGGTGGCAATCCGTCCAAAGCAGGGAAGGCGTATGCGGTGAACGTTCTGGGCTGCCTGCTTGGGCCTCTGCTGGCCGGCTTTGTGCTTCTGCCCTGGATCAGCGAGCGGTGGGCGCTGGTGCTGCTCACGCTCCCCTGGCTGATCATTGGAATCCGTCCGATGGGGCCGTCTGGCTCGACACTTGGTTTTGCAGAGCGCGCCGCGGCTTATCTATTGCTACCCCTGGCCCTGGGACTCTTCCTGGCGAGCAAGGATTATGAACATCAGTATGGGAAATCCAGCAGGGTGCTGCGAGACTCGACAGCCACCGTGATCGCAACTGGAACCGGCATGAAAAAGTTGCTGCTGGTGAACGGCTACGGCATGACCTCACTGACGCCGATCACAAAAATGATGGCGCACCTTCCTTTGGCTTTTCTCGATCGTCCTCCACAAGATGCCCTGGCCATTTGTTTTGGCATGGGAACAACGTTTCGGTCGTTGCACTCCTGGGGAATTCCGGCCACGGTGGTGGAGTTGGTTCCCAGCGTGCCGCGTTTGTTCGGCTATTTCCACAGCGATGCCCAAGCGGTTCTGAACTCTCCTCTGTCCCATGTCGTGATCGACGATGGCCGCCGCTATCTGGAGCGTACGCCGCAGCAATACGACGTGATCACCATCGATCCACCGCCGCCCGTGGAGGCCGCCGGATCCAGCCTGCTCTATTCTGAAGATTTCTACTCCGTCCTGCGGCAGCGGCTTCGTCCAGGAGGCGTTTTGCAACAATGGCTGCCGCTTGGCGATGCGCCCACCATAGCGGCCGTCGCACTTGCGCTTCGCCGCTCGTTCCCCTATGTCCGGGTCTTCGCTTTTGGAGGGGACTGGGGATTTCATTTTCTGGCCAGCGATCGGCCTTTCCCCAATCGCTCTGCAAGTGAGTTGGCGCAGCGTCTTCCCCCCGCGGCCGCCGCCGATTTGGTGGAGTGGGACCGTTATCCGGACTCCCAAGAACGGTTCGCGAAACTGCTGCAAAACGAACTGTCCATCGATCAACTGGTTGCGGCGTCTCCTAAAACACCCGCTCTGAGCGATAATCGCCCCATCAACGAGTACTACGCTCTCCGCCGGGGATTCCAGCCCGAGACCTTCCCGCCAAACTGAGAATCGGCGTCGTTGCCGACAGTGTCAATAAAGGAACCAGATCGGGGATTCAGAGGATAAAGTAAATCGCGGGCGCACACCTCTGGTAGGCTTTGAATGAAATTTGCTTTTTGCGCACAATAACGAAAGCTCGGCGTTTACCGGCGTAAAATCTGCGGCCCATGACCAGACTTCTCCGGTTCTTCCGTCCCTCGCATCAGCATACGGCTTTCTCGGCGACCCTGCTGCTGATGTCGGCGGTGATGCTCTCGCGGGTCATCGGCTACATCCGCGAAGCGTATATCGCCTACGCCTTCGGCGCCGGACCGCAGACCGACGCCTACGTTGCCGCCTTCACTCTGCCTGACTGGCTCAATTACATCGTGGCCGGGGGGGCGGCTTCCATTACATTTATCTCGATCTATACCCGGTTCCTCGCGGAGAAGCGCGAAGCTGACGCACAGAAGACCTTTTCGATTGTCATCACTGTAATGTCGACGGTGATGATTGCCGGCACCATTATTACGGAAATCTTCACGCCGCAGTTCGTGCGTTGGATGTTTCATGGCTTCTCACCCGCGCAGGTTGACCTGACTGTCCACCTGACCCGTATTCTGCTGCCGGCGCAGATCTTCTTCTACGTCGGCGGAGTCGTTTCCGCCGTTCTGCTCTCGCATCGCTTGTTTCTTTTTCCCGCCTTCGGGCCCCTGCTCTACAACGTATTCATCATTGTTGGCGGTGTGATCGGCGGACACCATTTCGGGATCGCCTCGCTGGCTTATGGCGCGCTGTTGGGAAGTGTTGTGGGTCCGTTTCTGGCCAGCGTGATCGGCGCGGCCCGCATCGGCACGGGTTATCGTCCTTCGTTCGAGGTCACCAATCCCGCGTTTCGCGAGTGGGTGCGGCTTTCGGTCCCGTTGATGCTTGGCGTCTCTCTGGTCACGGCCGACGACTGGATTCTGCGCCACTATGCTTCGAGCGGCATTGGCGACATCGCTCGGCTCAACTACGCCAAGCGGCTGTTCGCGGTGCCGATTGCGGTGTTGGGGCAGGCTACGGGACAGGCTTCGTTGCCGTTTTTCGCCCGCCTGTTCAACGAAAAGCGGCTCCAGGAGTTCGCCACCACGGTTAATGATTCCGTCTACCGCGTCACAGCCGCGTCGTTTCTTGCCACCGGATGGATGATGGCGGCCGCTTTCCCCTTGATCGATCTGGTTTACCGCCGTGGACGATTCCTCGTTTCCGACACGCAAACCACGGCCGTCTATTTCTTCTGGTTCTCGCTCTCGCTGGCTCTCTGGTCTGCCCAGGGACTCTACGCCCGAGCCTTCTACGCCTCCGGCGACACGCTGACTCCAATGGCAGCAGTCACAGTGATCACCGGCGCTTCGTTGCCCGTGTATTCGGTGCTCTTCCACCGATATGGCGTGGTGGGCCTGGCTTGGGCGTCCGATATTGGAATCGGAGTGAATCTGCTGGCGCTGGCCTTGCTCCTCCACTACCGCAAGCTGGTTTCGCTGAAAACGTTGCACTGGAATGAGCTGGGCAAGTCCGCGCTGACCGCGGGAATCGCCTGCGGCATCAGCCTTGAAGTAGCAAAGAGTGCTATACCGTTCGTGGCGGCTCACGGCAGCCGCGTCGCCGACCTGCTGCAGCTGGCTTTGATTTCGATCACATGGGCCGCGGCGGTTGCCGTGGGACTGTGGTTGCTTCGCTCGCATTTGCCCGACGACCTGCGCCGCCGCAAAACAACAGCTTACCCTGCAGTAGCGGAAGGCGAGAGCAAAGAGATATTGGGGTCGGGCACGCAGCCGTGAGAGTGCCCTAAAAACAAAGCGGCAGACATTCGCATTGCTTGCGAATGCCGCCGCTGATTCTGAGACGTCTCTACCGCAAGCCTAGGCGCGCGCGCCGACTGCCGCCGGCTCTGGCACGGAAGCGCCTTTGTCCTCGCCGTTGGGCTTCTGCTGCGCCGGCTGGCCACCTTTGCGGATGTCGATGCCGCCTTTGAAGTAGGCGCCGTCTTCAATCGAAATGCGAGCCGCCACCACGTCGCCGGTGAGCGATCCGTCGCTGCGGATATCCACGCGGTCGCTCGCGGTCAGGTTACCGCGCACCTTGCCCAGCACCACGATCTCGCGCGCATTGATATTCGCCGCGACTACGCCATTGCGGCCAACGGTTACACGATTTCCGGAAAGGTTGATCGAGCCCTCCACCCGGCCATCAATATAAAGCGATTCTGATCCCGTCACCTCGCCCTTGATGACCAGCGATTTGCCGATGGTCGCCTGGTCCGCAGTGGTGGTGGTGGTAGCCACCGGACGCGGCCCAGCCGCGGGTTCGTTCGCCATCATCGCCGGCGCACTCGGGGTAGACGTAGTTGGACGCTCCGGCTCGGCCGGCCGTCCGGGGGTCTGAGGCTGATTCGTCGGCTTCCACATGGATGAAAAGTTCCTTTCCTTGTTGGGATTAGAGATCACGTGCCGCACTTGCGTGACCAAACCGAATTGTACTCCGCAGTCTCAAAATGAGCGCTGTGGAAAAGCCTTTATTTTCAACAGAGTTTCCTACCTTGGTACGCACTTTGGTGCTCCTCAAAGCTTGGTGTGAGGCGGGCTTCGGCCTCCCTTTCTGCCATCCTACCGTGTAAGGATTCCCGAAATAAACTCTACCTGGGCAGTTGTTCCACCGATGCTAGGAGTATGCTCTTGGCATCGAAGATTTATCGAAGATGCAATCCACTCGCAGGGAGCAGGAACATGTCAGGACCAGCCGTGATCACCCCTTCAGCCTTTACCATTGCCCGGCCCCAGACGGGCGAATACGCACCCTATTACGAACGCTATATTTCACTCATTCAGGGCGAGGACATTCTCAACACGCTCGACCAGCAGCGCCGTGAAATGATGCTGCTGCTCTCTTGCCGCGAAGAGGAAGAAGGCAACTTCCGCTACGCGCCTGAGAAATGGAGCGCCAAGGAAGTCCTCGGCCACGTCTGCGACACGGAGCGTATCTTCGCCTACCGCGCCCTGCGCATCGCGCGCGCCGACACCACGCCTCTTGAAGGCTTTGAGCAGGACGACTACGTTCGCAACGGTCCTTTCGCGCAGCGTCCGGTGGCCGATCTGGTCGAAGAGTTCATCGCCGTACGCCGTGCCACGCTGTCGCTGTTGCGCAATCTCGACGAAGCGGCATGGATGCGGCGCGGCGTCGCCAACAAGAATGACGTGAGCGTACGGGCATTAGCCTACATTATCGCGGGGCATGAGTTGCATCACCGCAGGATTCTGGAAGAGAAGTACTTTGCGGTGAGTCGCTGACCTGGATCCATGTCTTCACGCGCGCTGACTGAATTGCTTCGCGGCAAAGGCGCTCACGCTGATCCGCTGGCTTGCGTGGAGGATCTTTCTGCAGAGCTGGCAGTGCGTACGGTCGAGGGGTTTCCTCACTCCATCGGACAGCTGGTCTTCCACATGAATTATTGGATGGACTACGAGGTACGCCGCATTCGCGGCGAGCGGCCAGCATATCCGGAGCATTCCTCGGAGAGCTTTCCGCCCGCGCCGTCGCCCGTCGATACGCGAGATTGGGATCGGCTGCGCAAACGGCTTGCCGCCCTGCTCGCTGATTTCACCGCGCTGGCGAAATCTTCTCCCGCTGAAATGCAGCGCCAGATTGAGACCGTGCATGAGGGCGATACCAAACTCGCGGGAACCCTTGAGGCTGTACTTTTGCAGATGGTGGCGCACAACAGTTATCACACCGGCCAGATCGCGATGATCCGGCGGGCGCTCGACGTATGGCCACCGCGTGGCGGAGGGGATACTTGGTGAGAAGACTCTGCAGGAGTCCGCTGCACCGTCTCAAGTCCTTCGGTTATCCTGAGGGCTGACCACTGTTAGCAGAAAACTTGCCGGATGCTTTCCGATTCGACCATCCTGAAACATATCGCCCGCCAGCCTAAGCGCGCCGCCGGATTCAAGCAACTGGTGCGCGAACTCGGTCTGCATGGAGACGCCCGCGGAGAACTCGACGCGCACCTCCACAAGCTCGTTGCCGCTGGAGAATTGATTCAGCTCAATTCCGATCGCTACGCCCTGCCTCAACCCGCCGCAGACAAGAACCTGGTCGTCGGACGCCTCAGCATGCACCGCGACGGCTTCGGCTTCGTCATCCCCGACCCGAGTTCGCTGAGTGCGTCGCTTAAATCGCGGCTGGCTGGAGATATTTTTATCGCACCCCACGCCATCGGAAACGCGATGCACGGCGACCGCGTGCTGGTCGATGTCATGGCGGTTCGTCCCGATGGCCGCGCTGAAGGCCGCATCGTGCGGCCGGTCGTGCGCGCTCATCCCACCGTGGTGGGGATTTTTCACTACGGCAGCCGTCACAACTCCGTGAAGCCGATCGACAGCAAGATCACGCAGGATGTCGTGATTCCAGCGGGCTTTGAGTTTCCCGAAGTTGTAGCGCCGCCGCCTTCGGCGGCTTCTTCAAGAGCTGGCGGGACGCCAGCGGTACAAGAATCTGTCGACCGCGTGCTTGGCGACGAGGCCGCTCGCCGCTCAGAATGGGATGACCTTGAAGGCGTGGTGGTTGACGTTGAAATCACTGACTGGCCCACACCCACACAGAATCCGCGGGGCCGCGTCGTTGAGATTCTGGGCCGGCAGGACGACTTCGGCGTGGACGTCGAAATCACGATCCGGAAGTTCCATTTGCCGCATCGTTTTCCACCAGCAACGCTGAGAGAGGCGCAGAACATCCCGGCCGTCATCCCGGCGACCGAACTTCGCCACCGCCGCGACTTCCACTCCTTGCCTATTGTCACTATCGACGGTGAAACCGCGCGCGACTTCGACGACGCCGTTACCGTACGTCATCTGCCCGACGGCAATTTCGAGTTGCAGGTCCACATTGCCGACGTCGCGCAATACGTCACGCCCGAGTCCGCGCTCGATCAGGAAGCGCGCCTGCGCGGCACCAGCGTTTATTTTCCCGACCGCGCTGTCCCGATGCTGCCGCTCGAACTCTCGACGGACATCTGCAGCCTTCGGCCGAATCTCGACAGATTGGTACTGTCGTGCGTGATGCGGATCGATCCCCGCGGCGAAATCGTTGGCTATGAACTGAGCGAAGGGGTTATCCGTTCGGCCGAGCGCATGACTTACACTGACGTCAATGCCGTAATCGAAGGCGATGCAGCCGCGCGCGAACGTTACGCGGCGCTTGCTCCCACCTTCGAACTCATGCGTGATCTCGCCTTGATCCTCAACCGCAAACGCCAGCGCCGCGGATCAATCGACTTTGACCTGCCCGAGCCGGTCATCGAATTCGACGAATTCGGACTGATGAAGAGCATCACGCGCTCGGAGCGCAACATCGCACATCGTCTGATTGAAGAGTTCATGCTCTCGGCCAACGAATGTGTCGCGCACTACCTCGAATCGAAACGCGTCGCGTCTTTATACCGGATTCATGAAAAGCCGGACGCCAAGCGCGTCTACGATTTCGAAGTGATCGCCGCGACGTTCGGATATTCGTTGGGAGTGGGCCCGCTGCCCATTCACCGAGTGCAGCTCAAAACCGACCGGCGCTCTACTCGCGGCACCGGCAAGCAGGTGCGCCCGATTGAAATACCAAAAGACATACACATTACTCCGCGTATGTACCAGAAGCTGGCCGCGAAGATCGCAGGTAAACCCGAGGAGCGCATCTTGAGCTACCTGATGCTGCGCTCGCTGAAGCAGGCGCGCTACTCGGAGGAAAACCTGGGCCACTTCGCGCTGGCGGCAACCAGTTACACGCACTTCACGTCGCCGATCCGCCGTTATCCGGACCTTATCGTGCATCGCATCTTGAAAGAAGTATTGCGCGAATCAGCGGAAAAGCGGGAGGGCATTGTGCCGGTCGGAGTTTCTCCCGCACTCAACAGTAGCGCGGGCGTCCCGCCGGCTCATTTACAGGACGTGGACAGCTCCGATTCGGCACCGTCGGGCCGACGAGACCCTTCGACTGGGCTCAGGGCAGACGCCGCCGCCACACCGTGGTCGAAGCGACGCGACCACGCCGCGCACCGCGAAGCACTCGATCCGCTCGGCGGCCCGATCAAAGTTGAGGAACTGCACGAGATCGCCGAAGAGTCGAGCCAGTCCGAGCGCCGCGCCGATGATGCTGAGCGCGAGTTGATGGAGTGGAAGAAGGTAAAGTTCATGCAGGACCGCATCGGCGAGGATTTTGACGGGTTGATCACCAGTGTCACCAAGTTCGGATTCTTCGTCGAACTCACCGATCTGTTTGTCGAAGGCCTGGTCCCGCTGAACACGCTTACCGATGACTTCTACACCTACCACGAGAATACGCGGCAGATCATCGGCCAGCGCTCACGAAAGACATACAGCCTGGGGCAGAGGATTCGAGTCCTGGTCGACCGCATCGACCCCGTGGAAAAGAAAATCCAGTTCGCGATCCTGGAAGAAGCCCCACACAGGCCCGCGCCCAGAGCCTCTGGTCGCAAAGCGAAACGCAAGCAGAGGTGACAATCAATTCAGGCGAAACTGGGGCGCTGGTGATAAACTTCTCTGGTAACCCCATCCGCTGTGGATGCAATGCAGCGGGTTCCTTCCTAGTCGGGACGTGGCTCAGCCTGGTAGAGCACTCGCTTGGGGTGCGAGGGGTCGGCAGTTCAAATCTGCCCGTCCCGACCATTCAATTCACGCTCTTGCCCGAACTCTGGCCCAACCCAGGAACCAAGAAGAGTACTTTGACCGGAAGTGCCATTCCTCGACAATCGTAGAAAGCTGCATCTGGGGCACGCTGATCGCCGTGCCATTCTCGTCGAGTTCCTGCCGGATGCAGTTGAAAGAAGTTTACATCGGGAGAATTCCTATGTCCGGGCAAGTCACTCTGTATTTCGACGATCAGGCCGACGCGTTGCGTTTTGCTTTGGCCGCAGGATCAGTGATGGCAGGCGACGGCGCGACCGTCACTGAGGACCTTGTGCAAGAGACTTCACGCGTCAGCCGCATCCGACTCGACGCAGCGAATGCGGGAAAGAACCCAACTCCAGAGCGCGCCGCGTAGGAGTCAGGCGCGGCGGCAGGTCTCCCGCAGGCCCAGGGGTTGCCCTGCCGGTATCCCAAGATCGGTCTTCGCCTCTGTACCGGTCACAACCGGTCACTCCACGCTGAGATCCAGCCGCGGCGAAATCTAGAATGTGATCCTCACCGCCAACTGCCCGATGCGCGGCGCCGCACCTCGAAAGCTTCCAGTCGTTGTAATCTGCCCAAAAGTCGCGCCATTGATGTTGGTGGCGCCATCGAGCACCGTGGGCTGCGCGAACTCGGGATGATTCAGGGCGTTGAAATATTCCACACGAAATTCCAAGCCGACACGCTCCGTGATAGCTGTTGTCTTCGCCAGCGCGACGTCTAAATTCGTGAGATGCGGCCCGCGCAGGACGTTTCGAGCGAGTCCGTAGGTACGGTCTGCTGGATTACCTACCGGATCTAGCTGCGGAAAGCAGGGGTTGGGGCTTTCTTCGCTTAGATCCTCGTAGTAGGCGTTGTTCGTCAGGGGAATATTGGAAAAACTGTTAGGATCGAAAATGAAGTGGCCGGTGATGGGAGTGCCGGTTGTAATCTGGCAAATGTGGGGGTTATTCGGGCTACTGCCATAAATAGTCGGATAGATCGTAGTCAGTTGCCTGGGGTTGAGCATGCGTATCGGTGCCACGACAGCGGCGTGGGAAAGAATAGGATCGCCGGCACCCGAGGTGCCGGGGTTTGTGGGATCAGTTGTATCCCCCAACCCGGCCGGAATATCGAAGGGGAAGCCGGTGCGCCAGGTCACGATGGGATAAACGCTCCATCCCTTGGTCAGTCGCTTGGGGCCCGTCGCCCACATCCGGTCGAATGGCAGATCCCAGCCTCCGCTAAAGCTGATGCGTTGGCGGACATCGCTGTCTCCGGAAGCATAGAAAAGGTCTGGGCTGTACGCCGGCACCTGCGAGTTGCGCTGCGCGAACCCGGAGGCGTTGTCCAGATTGTGGCCGTAGGTATAGGCGAGAGTGAAATAAGCCGTACCCAACTTTGAACTCTTGGGCTGCCGGGTGAGGCTGGCTTCAAGGGCGTTGTAGTTGGCATTCGATACGTTCTGGAACTCCGGAAGCTGGCCGAAGCAACCCAAGCAACTGCTGTCCAAGGCGCGGTTGGTGGTTCCCAATACCATGGGATTGACGTCTCTCAGCGAGGTCAATCCACGTCCGGAACTGCCCACATAATTTGCTTCAAGAACTGTGTCGGCGAAAAGATTGTGTTGCAAGCTCAGGTTGTATTGGTAGACGTATGGCGTTCGCAGGTGTGGGTCCACCAGAAACACCGCACCACTACCGTTGATGGGAAGAAACTGCCCGAAACTGACATTGGCAGTGGGAGGTTTTGAAGGAAATGGGTTTACCGCTTGAACCGATTGATAAGGCTGCTCGAGAACACCTACTGGCCCGCTCTGCGACGGTCCAACGCTGTTGAAGAAGAGACCCGGCTCGGCATAAAACGGGACCTCGCCGTTGAATTGCAAGTTATCTTCGCCCTTTAGGATGTCGTAGAAAAGTCCGAAGCCGCCGCGCACGCTGGTCTTGCCGCTTCCGGTGGGATCCCAGGCAAATCCGAAGCGTGGCGCGAAGTTTTTCTTGTCAGGGAAGTTCACGCCGGTTGGAGCTCCGGGATCGCCGGGAAACACCATCCCCAGGGGCGCGTTGGGAAATCGTTGCGACTGCAATCCTGGGATCACCGAAAAACTGCGGCCCTCGGTGTCGTACTTGGGGGTGTTGTATTCGTACCGCAGGCCCATCGTTAGAACCAGGTTCTTGCGCACGTGCAACTCGTCCTGGCCAAATACATAAGTGCTCCTGCTGCGTATGTTGGAAGCGGCAAGCGGCCCCTGAAAATAGGCAGACGCGCCTCCCAGCAGAAAGTCGGCGTAGGGATTCCCAGAAGCGGTAGAAAAAATGCCGCTGTAGAAGTCGAATTCTCCATTCGTGAAGTAGTCGAAGAGCAGGTTCTCCTGGTACGGGGAGAATCCGGCTCCGAACTTCCAGTTGTTTCTTCCTCGAGTCCAGGAAACGGCATCGGTCCAGGAAAAGGTGTTCTCTACGAAGCGCGTAGGTCCCTGCTCACTGGGACCAAATTGATAGCCGGTGTCGAAAAAGATGTTCGTGGGGCCGGTGGCGAGGTCTGGTGTAATGCCGATGCCGAGGCTGGGTCCGGAGGGCAACTGCTTGGTCACACTGTCCTGCAGATAATTGCTGCGATGAGTCACAAAGTGAAACTCATTCAGTAAGGTCGGAGAGAATATCCGGGTATAGCCAATGTTCGTAAAGTAATAATCGGCGGTGGTGCGGCTGGGAAACCCCGGCACGGTGGCATAGGGGAACGGGTTCAGAAACAATGTGCGATTCGCTCCGATCGTGGCGGAGATCTTGTCTTTCGTGCTTAGGTTGAAGTCAAACTTGGTGGTCAGCTCATTTGCGTTGTTCGTCTGCTCCAATGAGGTAGAGAGGAGCCCGGTGCATATTCCACCCGCGTTGCAAACCGTCTGGTTGGTCAGTGAAGTCGCGACCAGGCCGGCATTGATGTAATTCTGAGTGACGGGGTCGATCTTGGTGGGGTCGATGATCGCTTGTGCAGCATTCCCGTTCGGAGAAGCAAAATAGGGATTGTTCTCGAGGAACGCGGCTACATTGGGATCAGGACCGCCGTTTACCGCCTCCGAGAAGTTTCCCTGAAGTTCCTGCGGCGTATACACCGGGATGTCGACGTCAGGGACAGCCTGAATCTGCTTCTGTCCCTGGTAGGCGAGAAAGAAGAACGCTTTATCCTTCCGGATGGGTCCGCCCAGCGTCCCGCCGAACTGATTGCGTTTCAGATCGAGCCGTGGAATACCCAGCGGGATGTTGAAAAAGTCGTTGGCGTCGAGCACCCGGTTGCGGAAAAAATCGAAGGCGCTTCCGTGGATCTGATTGGAGCCTGATTTGATCACCTCGCTGATGATTCCTCCCCCGTTGCGGCCGTACTCGGCAGTGTAGTTGCTGGTAAGCAGGCGGAATTCGGCAATTGAATCAGGATTGGGATCGAGAAGATTGCTGTTATCCAGCAGATCATTGTTCAGTCCGCCGTCGAGCAGAAACGTGACCGAATCGGTTCGCCCACCGGCGATGCTGTAGTTGCCGGCGCCGCTGTTGTCGTCATTGCTCTCCGTCACCCCGGGCTGGAGCAAGGCGAGGTCGAGAGCGTCGCGACCGTTCAGCGGCATGTTGGTGAGGGTTCGTCCGGTGATCGACTGCCCCAGAGTTGGGTTGACGGTTTCCACCGGCGCAGCCTCGGCGCCAACATCGACTGTCTCGCTGGCTGCTCCGACTTCCATCTTGATGTCGATGCGCAGGGCTTGATTGATCAACAGTTTCTGTTCGGCGCTGATCACCGTGCGAAATCCCGTGTGCTCGGCCTTCACCTTATAGTTGCCGATGGGAAGCGCTAATACCTGAAAGTATCCTTGGCTGTCGGTAACGGCGGTGCGGACGACTTGCGTAGCGGTGTTGGTAACGGTAACCTGCGCAGCCGCGATTACAGCTCCCTGCGGGTCATAGACGGTTCCGAAGACTCTCCCGTTTGCGTCCTGGGCCGAAGATACGGCGGGTATCAGGACCGCGGCAGCCAGTAAAAACAAGGCAGCCCTTGAACTCCTCCCTACGATCTGTGCCACATTCTTCCAACGAACACCTTGCTTCCTTTGCTGACTCTCCATTGGGTCCCCCGCAGCAGACGCAATTTTACACCCATGCGCCTTCGGATTATGAGCCTACCATGCAGACAAGAACAGGTTCGCAGGGGGTGAATTACAAATCTCTTCGAGGAATTACTCGAACAGGAGTTTTCCGAGAATATTATCCCGTGCGCCGTGTAGAAAGCAGACTTAGAATCTCGCGCAGGCCCTGGCGGATGCGTTGCATCTCGGCCGACGATTGCGCGGGAAATGGAATGGCGGACTGCCCTTTATCTGTTTTCGCTTCGGAACGCAGTTGCTGGCGGGCGCCTACGATGGTGAAGCCCTGCTCGTAGAGCAACTGCTTGATGCGCAGCACGCTTTCCACATCGCGTCTGCGATACATGCGCTGGCCCGTGCTGCTTTTCACCGGCTTGAGCTGTGGGAACTCGCTTTCCCAGAACCGCAGCACGTAAGCGGGCAGCCGGCAGAGGGTGGCCACTTCGCCGATGCGGAAGTAGAGCTTGTCGGGGATGAAGATTTCATCCGCTTTGTTCTTGCCCGCGTTCTTCCTGGCACTCATGTTCTTCGCAATCATGCTCAAGCCCACCTTCGAAGCCCAAGGTTCCACAATTGTGACACACCTGGGAGATTCGACACGAAGAATTTGCTACGCCGCAAAAGGAAACGCCTCTCAAGAGGTGCTTCTCCTGAGAGGCTGGTTAAAATCTTGGCCCGTGCGAAGTATCGTTTCGCAGACGCTTAGTGCTTCTTCTTTTTTTTTGCTTTCTTCTTCGTTGCCATGAAGGTTCCTCCGTGAGCGATTTTCCCTTGCAAAGGATGTTAGCTGCGAGATCCGATTGCAAAACGCCACCCAACTTGTGGTATGGGAAGCGTTCTTAACACAAGATATTGCGGCAGTATGAACGCAGTGTCAATAGAATTGTGCAACTGAACCGAAGAATTCTCGCGGGAAAAGTCGGGGCGTGGATCGTTTGGTCGGCGGCCTTTCGCGAATAGGCGGCGAATGGCTTCGCGCTGGTTCCCGCTTCGCGCTTCCAGTACACTGCGCTTCATGCGGCGCGATCCTATCGAACTGGAAATCTTCAAGAACCTTTTTCACTCGATTGCCGAAGAGATGGGAGCAGCGCTGCGGCGTACCGCATTCTCCCCCAATATCAAGGAGCGACGCGATTATTCCTGCGCTGTATTCGATAGGGCGGCCGAAGTCATCGCGATGGGCGATCACATGCCGGTACATCTGGGCTCGATGCCGATGTCGGTAAGGGCAGGGATCGCGGCTTGCGCGATTTCGCCGGGAGACGTGGTCATGCTGAACGATCCTTTCCGTGGCGGAACCCATCTACCGGATATCACGCTGATAGCGCCGGTTTATGTGAAGCCGCGCCGTCAGCTAGAGCGCACCTCACCTGACTTCTATGTCGCATCGCGGGCCCACCACGCGGACGTGGGTGGAGCTTACTCCGGATCGATGGGTCTGTGCCGCGAGATCTATCAAGAGGGATTCCGCATCCCTCCGGTGAGGATTATGCGGGCGGGCGTAATGGAGCGCGATGTGCTGGCTCTGTTGCTGAACAATGTGCGCACACCCGAAGAGCGCGAAGGCGATTTGGGCGCTCAGATTGCGGCTTGCCACACGGGGGCGGAGAGGTTGCGGGAAGTTTGCGCTCGCTACGGAATTGACCGTGCACAGCGTGCGGCACGGGAACTGCTGAAGTATTCCGAAGAACTGATGCGCACGTTTCTGTTGCGGGTGCCCTCGGGCGTCTATCGCGCGGAGGATTTTCTGGACAACGACGGCGTCAACGACAAGCCCGTGAAGATCGCGGTGAAGGTAAGCGTGGGGCAGAATCAAGTCATTGTCGATTTTACGGGGAGCGACGCCCAAGTGGAGGGAAGCATAAACGCAGTCCAGGCGATCGCTTACTCCGCATGCCTCTACGTTTTCCGTTGTCTGCTGGCCGACGACGTTCCGGCCACCGCGGGGCTGATGCGCCCCGTCCAAGTAATCGCTCCCGAAGGTACGGTTGTGAATGCGAGGCCCCCGGCAGCGGTAGCGGGAGGAAACGTCGAAACATCGCAGCGCATGGTGGACGTATTGCTGCGGGCGCTGGCCCAGGCCGTTCCGGATGAGATTCCAGCTGCAGCGTCGGGAACCATGAATAACCTCACGATCGGTGGAATCGATCCCCGTACGGGCCAGCCCTTTGCTTACTATGAGACGATCGCCGGAGGCATGGGCGCGAGACCCAGCAAGTCGGGCGTCTCCGGCGTGCATACGCACATGACGAACTCGCTGAACACGCCTGCGGAGGCGCTTGAGTACGCCTACCCCTTGCGAATTCGCCGCTACTCCCTTCGGCCGGGGAGCGGAGGCGGCGGAGAGCATCGCGGCGGCGACGGCATCATCCGGGAGATTGAAGTGCTGACTGACTGTGAGGTGACTTTGCTCGCTGACCGGCGCAGCCGCGGGCCGTGGGGATTGGCCGGCGGCGAGGTGGGCTCACCGGGAACAGCCAGCGTGATTCGCTGGGGCGGCTCGATCGAAGAGATGCCGGGGAAGTTCAGCACGCGGCTTCAAAAAGGTGAGCGTATCCGGATCGAGTCGCCGGGCGGCGGAGGCTGGGGACGTTCAACTCGATCGGGGAGTTAAGGAGCGGTCTATGCACATCATCAAGTCGGTTGGAGTGCTGTCGGTTGCCAAGATTCTGGGATTGATCTATGGGTGTTTGGGCCCGATCTTCGCACCCTTCCTCCTGATGATGGGGCTGATGGGGTCTGCTCTCGGTCAGCAGCAGAACAGTCCTTTAGTCGGAGCCTTTGGGGTCGGCTTTGGCATTGGCCTTGCCGTCCTCGCGCCGGTGCTCTACGGGGCCATGGGATTCATCATGGGCGCGATTGGCGCGCTGCTCTACAACCTGTTTGCCAAATGGGTCGGAGGGTTTGAACTGGAGATGGAGGTGCGTCAGCAGATTCTGACGGCGCCATACCCGATCATCCCGCCGCCAACCCCAGCGTCTAATTCGTAACAGGCCAAACTCATGACTGACGCTGCAGCTCACTATATCGAAGAAGCCCGCCGCCAGATGCGCGGACACAAGCGCCTGGCAGAGGGCGCGATGGCGCAGCTCAAAGACGAAGAGCTGTTTATTACTCTCGACCCGGAATCGAATTCCATCGCCGTCCTGGTGAAGCACATGGCAGGGAATATGCGCTCGCGCTTCACCGACTTCCTCACCTCCGACGGAGAGAAACCAGATCGTTTTCGCGATCGTGAATTCGAACTCAACCCCGCAACTACGCGCGCAGATCTGATGAAGTGGTGGGAAGACGCTTGGGAGCGGGTGTTTGCGGCAATCGACTCGCTTAAACCAGAGGACGTCATGCGCACGGTGACCATTCGCGGAGAGCCTCACACCGTGCTGCAGGCCGTGAACCGCCAGATCGCGCACTACGCGCAGCACACCGGGCAGATTGTGTTCCTGGCCAAGCACATCCGCTCCAGCGGATGGAAAACGCTGAGTATTCCACGAGGAAAGTCGGAAGACTACAAAACGGTTGCGCCGAAACCTGCCGAGAGATGACGCCAGAACATTGAGGTTCGTGCAACTGCGGCGGTGGAAACGCATCCGAATTCCCGCGGTGCTAAAATCATACGTTTTGTGTCCGAGTCTGAATTCATAAGGTAGCCGTCATGCCATCCACGATGTTAGCGGTTGTCAAACCGGAGGCCGCGCCAGGCGCGGAGGTTCGCGAGGTAAAGATTCCCGCCTTCGGCC
>DATHMS010000073.1:0-7660 GCA_035486795.1 Candidatus Sulfotelmatobacter sp.
TTGTTCTCTTGCAGGACGGTGAGGATAAAGCGTTTCTTGAATTCGCGCACACCCTCGGAATACAGGATGTTGCTCTTATACATTTGCAGAATGAGTGCTTCCAGTTGATCTTTCACGGTAGGTCTCTCTCTTTTTCTTTGAAGTCGTTTTTTTAACTTTCTATTCGCCCCGAACCTATTTCGGCTTCGCAGCCGGAGCGCCGGTCAAATCCTGCGGGGCCCGGTGCAGAAACTCCAGCCCCTCATTGAACCGCGCCCGCAACTCCGACGGCGCCACCCACATCGCGGCCCTTCCCACTACCAGGAAATACGGCGCCAGTACCGACGTCTTCAGCATGGTTGAAGTAGGCGTGAACGCCGTCATGCCCATCAGCACCACGGTCACTACCAGAACTCCCTTCACCACGCCCAGCAACGCTCCCATAAAACGGTCGAACCCGCTCAGCCCGGCTGCCTTCATCAGCCTCCGCGCGATCCTGGCGGCAATGTTGAACACCAGCAGAATCACAAAAAAGATGATCAGGAAACTGAAAATATCAGCCAGCCAGGCGTTCTTCAAAAACGTCATGAACCAATCTGACAACCCCGGATACTTCCACGCGGCAACTATGTACCCAACAACCAATCCAGCCATGCTCAGAGCTTCCGCAAAGAAGCCCTGTATTCCTGCCGAAACCACGCTCAGCAGTATAACCGCGACAATCAGCCAGTCCGCCGCGGTCATGCTGTTCTCCTGCCTCCCGCTTTTCCCCGGGCCTTACGCCTATACATCCAGCTTGCGTCCTGTGATCTGGAGGTAGGCATCAAGATACTTTTCGCTGGTCTTGCGCGCTACCTCATCCGGGAGAGCCGGCGCAGGCGGCTGCTTGTTCCAGTGAATTTCTTCCAGGTAATCGCGAACGTATTGCTTGTCGAAAGACTCCTGCCCGCGTCCGGGCGCGTACTTGTCGGCAGGCCAGAACCTCGAAGAATCCGGCGTGAGCACCTCATCGGCCAGCGTGATGCCCTTCGACGTTCGTCCAAACTCAAACTTGGTGTCGGCGATGATGATACCGCGTTGCCGCGCGTACGCGGCCGCTTTCTTGTAGATTCGCAACGTGAGTTCGCGCAACGTGCTGGAGGTTTCCGAACCCAGAATTTCGCACATCCGGGCAAACGAAATGTTTTCGTCGTGCCCGCTCACTTCCTTCGTCGCCGGAGTAAAGATAGGCTCCGGAAACGCCTCCGACTCGCGCAACCCCGCAGGCAGTTCGATCCCACACACCTTGCCGGTAGCCTTGTATTCCTTCCAGGCAGATCCTGAAATGTATCCTCGGACTACACATTCCACCGGAAACATTTCAGCCCGTTGCACAATCATGGACCGCCCGCGCAGCACCTCGGCATACTTCTGCAACGCCTGCGGATACTGCTCAACCTCCGCCGTGACCAAGTGGTTGGGAACGATGTCAGAAAGAAAGTCGAACCAGAACAAAGAAATCTGAGTCAGCACCCGCCCTTTTTGCGGGATGCCGGTCGCCAGCACGTAGTCGAAAGCTGAAATGCGGTCGGTAGCGACAAACAGAAGACGCTCATCATCAATCTGATAAACGTCGCGTACCTTGCCGCTGGCGTGAAGTTTAAGGTCCGGGAAATCGGTCTGCAGCACCACGGGATCAAGAAGTTTAGGAGTCATGTTTTAAATTTAACAGGGTAACGAGCGAGGCGTATTTTAGCCTCTCAGGATTTTTTGTCAACGGCAGAGATCACATCGGGGACGTTAGTCTCTATCCTATTGAACAGGGAAGCGTTGCCGGTCGGCCCAGTCTGAAGTTTCCATCCCGGCGATTGTGGAAAAGTTGAGGATGAAAGTGGATAAGTGGAAAGGTGGAGGAAGTGGAGCAGGCGCCCCCGCCCGCTGCTTTTTGATTTGGTAGGGAATCGAGTGCCTTAAACTCGACTCGCGGCAGCCATCACCGCGACACGTTCTCGGCCGCGATCGCGTGGCATTTCGGAAGCTCCACATAGCCGAGCGAACCAAAGTAGCAGAGGCCGGCAATGATTGCCATGGATAGGACCAAACCCTGCAACACTCTCGAAGCTGAGAGCGCGGACTCTCCCACTGCCAGATAAGCATCCCGCCCCGCTGGCACAGCCGCCGAATTAGTTGTGGCGGGTTGCAGCCAGCAGCGCACGATCGCCACGCTTGTGTCGCCGAAGATCAATGGCCATTCATCGGTTTCCGCCGCTTCAGCGAATTGCAGCATTTCCGGCGCGAATCGCTGTCTGAATGCTGGCGGATACAGTTGGAGCAACAAGCGGTAAGCCCACAGCATCGCGATCTGCATACTCACGTGCCCCTCTCATCCAACTTACCCAGCCGCGTCCGCGCTACGTCAACCACTTGCCGCAGGCGCCGAACTTCGACCCGCAACACCTGCTCCCCGCTGGGCGTCAGGCAATATTCCCGCCGGGTATCGCCACCTTTGAGTTTCCGCTCGCTCTCACCCACGAACCCGCTGGCCAGCAGGCGATCCAGGTTCGCGTACAGAGTGCCCGGTCCCAGCCGGTAATTCCCCCCCGACTGCCGTTTAACCGACTGCATGATCGCATATCCATGCAGGTCAGACTCAGACAGCGCGAGAAGAATGTGAAGGGAAGCCGATGATAGCGGTCGATCCTTGACTGTCATGTCGTACTCTGATATATCACATTGTGATATATATGGCAAGGCTCCCTGAAACGCGAAACCCAACGGAAAAGAGAAATCTACCATGAAGCCCTCATCTCTGGCGCTAGTCACGCTCACTCTGCTCGCCGTCATCGGAGCCACTCTCTCAGCTGCGGTGGCACAAACGGAATCCGGAGCGGCAAATACCGCACCTCAGTCAACCACCGAGCGGGATGGCCAGCACGATTTCGATTTCGAGTTGGGTAGCTGGAAGATTCACCTGAAGCGCCGCCTGCACCCTTTGACGGGCTCGAATACCTGGATCGATTTCGATGGTACCTCCGTCACTCGAAAAGTTTGGGAAGGCCGTTCGCAAATCGAAGAGTTCGAAACCGATGGCGCAGGCGGCCACATCGAAGGTCTGACCTTGCGTCTTTACAATCCCCAAACCCACCAATGGAGCCTCAATTGGGCCAACGCCAAAGATGGCACCCTCGTCGCTCCCCAGGTCGGCCAGTTCAAGGACGGTCGCGGCGAGTTTTATGGTCAGGACACCCTTAACGGCAAGCTGATCTACATCCGATTCATTTGGTCGAATACCGATTCGAACACGCCTCATTTTGAACAATCATTTTCCGACGATGGAGGCAAGACCTGGGAAGTGAACTGGATTACCGATCAGACACGAGTAAGCGAAAGGAGAAACTCACAATGAAGCAGTCTTCCCGTGCGCTGTTTGCAATCACTCTACTCGCCATCACCGCAACCAGTCTTTGCGCTGAGGGCCAAGCTCAGAATCAAGCTCCGCTTCCTGCTAGTTCTCGCTCCGAGGAAATGCTGGACCGGTGGAACTACATCGGCAACAAACTCATCGCCATGGCGCAGGATTTCCCCGAAGACAAATACGACTACAAGCTGCAGAAAGACCAGCGCACCTTTGCGCAAAATCTGCTGCACGCCGCGGGGCTCGAATTCGTCGTGTTGCGCCTGGTTTCCGGCTCCCACATCGGGCCCGACTTCGGCGAAGGCGACAACCCTTCGCGCGACGCTTTCAAGACCAAAGCCGATGTGGTGAAGTTCGTCCAGCAGGCCGTCGCGGATGGAGCGGACGTGATCAAACAGCAGGGCGACGCCGGGCTGGACAAAACGACGAAGCTTGGGAAGAAGCTGCATCACAATTCCGACGTCTGGCTGTTTGCCATCGAGCATAGCGCCGAGCACTACGGCCAGCTCGTGGTTTATTACCGCGCCAATGGCATGGTGCCGCCAGATTCACGGCGCTAGGAGGCGCGTATGAAGAAGCTGAATTCAAGGAACACGCGAGCGCCCTGGCGTCTTTGTACGGTTCTGTTCACCAGCGTTCTGACCTCGGGAAGGGTCTAAATGCGAAAGCTGGGCATATCGTTCGTTCTAGGGCTGGTGGCCGTAGGTTCTGCTCTCCAGACGCCGGCCCAATCTGCAGCCCCTGTGACTCTAGTCAAAGCTGCCCGGCTGCTCGATCCACGCACTGGAAATGTCCTTTCGCCCGCAGCCGTGCTGATTGAAGACGGTAAGGTCAAGAAAGTTGGTTCACCTGCGCAAGTGCACAAGGACGCGCCGGCCGGCGTCAAGACCATCGATCTCGGCAATGCCACTCTGCTGCCAGGCTTGATCGACAGTCACACCCACCTGCTTCTCGATGTGGTTGTGCCGCCCGAAGAAGAGAGTAAGCGGCACGAGAACGGCAAATTTGCACCTCCTTTGTTGTTGGCAATCGTTGAATCACCCACCAAACGCGCATTTCTCGGCGCGCAGAACGCCCGGGAATATCTGGAGAGCGGCATCACCACGGTTCGCAATCTTGGCCATTCCGGAATTGATGGCGATACCGAACTGCGTGACGCCATCAATGCGGGCCGCGTCCCGGGTCCGCGAATCCTGGCCTCCGCCCGCAAGCTCATTACGCGCGGCGAATACCTTCAGAACCTCAATCCTGCCCTTGCCGAGTCGATCCTACAGCAGGAATTCCTGCTGATTGATGGGCCCGACTCCGCCCGCCGGGCGGTCCGGCAAAATGTCTTCCAGAACGTGGATGTCATCAAGGTTTCGGCAGACGAGAACCTTACCGTCCCTGAGCTTGCAGCGGCAGTCGAAGAAGCGCACCGCAACCACTTGAAAGTTGCTGTCCACGCCATCGACAAGACCGCCATACAGACAGCGATCGATTCCGGCGCCGATTCTATCGAGCACGGCAACGACGCGACCGACGAGCAACTCAAGCAGATGCGTGACAAAGGCATATTCCTGGACCTGACGCCGACCTCCTACAACCACTTCTTACTGAAGATCATGGAGCCCAGCGTTGTCCTCTCTCCGGCATCGCGTTCCGCTCGCGCCACTGCCGATGCCAGCCACCACCAACTCTACGACCAGTTGGTCCAGCGAGTGCTGAAATCGGGGTTGAAGTTTGCTGCCGGAACCGACATGTGCTGGTTCTGGCCCGGAAAGACCTGCGGCCAAGCCAGTATCACCACCCTGCTCAATCTGCATGCTGCCGGAGTGCCCTCGCTTGACGTAATTCGGGCGATTACGACCAATGCCGCCGAGATGCTGGGCTGGCAGGATCGCGTGGGCGCAATCGAACCGGGCAAATTTGCGGATCTGGTTGCCGTCTCTGGCGATCCGGTCGCAGACATTACCGAGTTGGAGCGCGTCCGATTTGTGATGAAGGACGGACAGGTGGTTCGGAATGACCTTGCGTCGCATTGAAGCGCGCGCTTCGCGGGGCGGGGTGGCACGCCAACGATGGGCCCGCCCTCACCGCGAAGGACGGGCGTTTCAGCCCACGTAAAGCCTTCTTTGCCTCGAGATCATCGTTGACAACCCCCACTTGCGGGGTTAGCCTGTGAACTGGTTGGGGTGCAGTGAAGTGACGCGATTTCGTTTGATATTGGTTTTGGTTCTGTTGGGAGCCGCAGTCGGTGTATCTACCGTACCCCGGCCGGACTTGCCTGAGACTCCCTTCAACGAGGCTGATGCTCCCGTAAATCTAGCTCCTCCTGTATTTCCCCGCATTCAGGCCGTTTCTGCTGCGGCGAATCCAATCGCAGTTTTGCCGGCGTGGCCAAACCACTGCTCAGTTTGCCTTGTCAGCGCTAAGGTGCTTGAACCGGCAGTCACCCCGAAACAGCGCCACCCGCGTTCTTTCCAGGATCTCCTCTGTACCTTCCTGATCTGAAGTCATCCCCTCTATCTGACTGAATAGCTCGCTGTGCCCGCTTGAACCGGCGCCTTTGGCCGTAGCGTGGCGCAGCAACCTGCGAGTTCCCTGAAATCCGAATTCCGCGTACTCGCGGGAAGTCTTGAGCGCAATTCTGTCTCAGCCGAACCCCGGCACGAGCCTACCAAGGCGGCGCCGTCGGCCGGCAGGTATTTTGGGGAAAACTCAATTGTCCAATCAGAGGAGAATTCCATGAAAAAACTTATCTCCGCTCTCATTCAGCGGCCGCGATCAGCGGGCGCGAGCATCGTCCGCGCGCAATCTTCTCCCACCACGCTGTCCGCACGTTCAACGTCTTTTGCTGATTCGTTCGCGAAAGCCAAACGTTCCTGGCCGGAGCCTGCGAACCCCCAGCTCAAAACATTCTTTAGCGGATGGCTCGATGCCTGGAGAAGCCAAAACGGAGGAGTGCGGCAATGAACTCCGGCAACCAAAACAAGAAGCCAGACGCAACAAACACCAGAAGACCGCGCCGCCTTTTGAGCGCAGTCACCGAGGCGACCATGGACAAAGTAGTTTCGCTCTGTTTTGCAAAACAGATCCAACCAAACCACGCGTTCCCCACGACCTATTCCGATTCATCCCTCTATCTCAAGGACAAGAGAGTAGCTCGGTTGTTGCTGCTACTGAAACAGCTCCACCAGGATGTCGGAGGATTTGCCACATTGCCGCAACCCGAGCTGAGCGAAATCATCTCCAGCGCGGTCGGATTGTGTGGCTTTGTAAAAACGATCGAGGCCCAGGACGTGATTGCCATCGTTTTGGATGCGCTCGAAATGCAGGAGCCAACCCGCGAGAGCCCGTAGTTCTTGTGACTCTGGTTGGAAGTACCAGACCAGCCAGATTCGCGGGCCAGATGTGCGGAGCGGAGTTTGCGGGTCGGGTCTGCGGCTCAGGTTTGCACTCGCCACGTTTGTCAGCTCTATCCGTGGCGCAGGGCGCGGCTAAGTGTCCGACTGCTATTGAGCGAACGGTTCGGGGGAGTCGTTTCTCAAAGCAGTCGGACGCAAGCTGCCCGCCCGGTGTGTCCGGCGGACCACCTGAAGCCATCTAGAAACCCCGAGCCCCTTGCGCCCCAATGCTAAAATAGAACTAGAACCCAACAAAATTTCGCAAACTCAGGCGGAGCCCGGAAGCTCCGCCTTTCTGTTCTCCTATAACCAAAGGAAACAGAAACCAGGAGCCCCGATGTCCAACCCGCCCAGCCACCCAGACGACCCCAACCGCCCCAACACCAAGCGCACTGGAGAGCGTTCCGAAGCCGCCTTCCTCTACCAGGCCAGCCAGCGCCGCTTCGCCATCTGCAAGCCCTGGGGAGACAGCGAGCGCTACGACTTCATCCTCGACAATCGTCCCCAACCCAGAGTCCACCTCTTCCGCATCCAGATCAAGTGCACCGACTGCCTCCGCGCCGACGCCTACGAAACCCGCGCCACGTATTCCGTCGGCCGCCGCCACGTCCCCTATAACAAACGCGACATCGACTTCATAGCCGCCCACGTAGTCCCGCTGAATATCTGGTACATACTCCCGGTAGAAGTCTGCACTCCCCAGCCCATGCTCCGCTTCTACCCTCACCGCACAGCAAAACTGATGCGCCTCGAAAAATACCGCGAAGCCTGGCACCTCCTCGATCCCCCACTCACCATCCACGCCTGCATCGATCCCGATTATCCCGAAGGAGTCGATCCAGAAAGCTACGACCCGGTCCTCGAATTCCCGGACCATCACTAATCTCTGTCATCCAGAGCG
>DATHMS010000074.1:0-3290 GCA_035486795.1 Candidatus Sulfotelmatobacter sp.
CAGGCCTGTTGCGAAGGCAAATGGCATTCACACGAGAAGATCGGCTGGCATACGTCCCGTCACTCGTTCGTCACCTTGCTGAAGGCGAATGGAGGAGATGTCAAAACCGTTCAGGAGTTCCTGCGACACGCCAACAGCAAGAGTGCGCTCGATGTTTACACGCATGCCGTGAAGCCTTTTTCTCCTCGTTCTGATTGATTCTCTCTGAATCTTCGGCACATCAGAATTGTCGGCACGATCTTCTTTAGCAAGTGCGGTGGATTCAACGTTATCGTATTGGCCACTCGATTGCATTTGTATCGGCAGTTGTAGTTTGGAAGCGACTGTCGCTGGCGACAAGCAACGAGGAACGCTGAGCAAACTGCTGCTGCCTGAATGCAATTCCAGTGCTCACTGTCGCGGAACTTTTATCGGAATCTCAGAGGAGGAGAAGTCATGAAAACAGGTGTTCCTTTGGAATCTCGGGGATCTTCAGCGGTCGCCTCGTCGATGTACAGATTGCTGCTTCAACAGCAAGGCAGCGGGGCTCGCGGGATCTCAGGGAGCAACCCAGTTGGCGTCGCCCGTCGGCTTCGTCGGATCCCATGACTGTTGCAGCACAAAACACGGAAGCCGGAGTGGAAGGCCGGATCCTTAGACTCTCCACTGCAGAAATGTCGCGTCCGCGAAGCCCCGTTACCCGGTGGTTCTTGAGCGGCGGTCCTCTGGACCGACAGCGGAGCGAGGACAACAGTCATCCTTGGCATCGCGTGCTCTGGCTCACAGGGGTGGACTATTTCTCGTCTTTGGCCTACCAGGCCGGCATTGCCTTGATCGCCGCAGGCGCCCTAGCGCCTGTGGCCACGCTCGTCCTGGTCGTGGTCACGTTGGTGGGAGCGCTGCCTGTCTATGCTCAGGTCGCAGGTCGATCGTATGCCGGCCAAGGCTCGATCGCGATGCTGGAGAGCTTTTTCTCGGGATGGAAATCGAAGATTGTAGTGCTTCTCCTGCTGGGATTTGCCGCAACCGACTTCGTCATTACTATGACGCTTTCTGCCGCAGATGCGGCGCGCCATGCAACTGCAAACGCTTATTTCCATCCCTACCTTCATGATGCGAACCTGAGCGTGACTCTGATTTTGCTGTTAACTCTGACCGTCATCTTCCTCATCGGCTTTCGACAAGCGATCCGTGTGGCAACATTCGTTGCAATCCCCTTTCTACTACTCAACTTGATGGTATTGGTGGCTGGGTGTGTCAAGATTGCGTTCCATCCTGATCTCGTCAGCTCCTGGCGACTAAGCCTGACAGGTCAAACTGATTGGATCGGGGTCGCTATCGCCTCCGCGATCATCTTCCCCAAGCTCGCTCTAGGTCTCAGCGGATTCGAAACTGGAGTAGCAGTCATGCCGATGGTTTCCGGAGGACCCGAAGACAAGAAAGGAGAGGCACCGGTCGGAAGGATCCGGAACACCCGCAAGCTCCTGACTGCGGCCGCGCTGATCATGGGTGTGCTTTTGCTCTTGTCAAGTTTTGTCACCACCCTGCTCATTCCGGCAAGCGCTTACAGACCTGGCGGTCCAGCCAGCGGCCGAGCCCTGGCCTATCTCGCGCACGAGTTACTCGGCAACGTTCTTGGGACCGTCTACGACGTGTCAACCATCCTGATCTTGTGGTTTGCCGGCGCTTCAGCGATGGCTGGACTCATTAGCCTCATTCCCCGCTATCTGCCCCGATTTGGCATGGCACCCCGTTGGGTATCGTACCGCCGCCCTATGGTTATCACGCTGTTCGTGATCGATCTGATCGTGACCCTCATCTTTCGCGCCGATGTAGAAGCCCAGGGCTCCGCCTACGCGACTGGAGTTTTGGTGCTCATCTTGTCGGCAGCAGTCGCTGCTGCGATTGCCCTGTGGCATGACTTCCTGGGTGACTGGCGGCACCATGCTACTGCGCTCCCCCTCAGTCTGTTTTTCTGGTTGGTAAGCCTACTGTTCTTTTACACAGTTATCGTCAATATCATCGAACGGCCCGCCGGCGCAATCATCTCCGTGATCTTTATCTTCGCCATACTCTTTTTCAGCGGCATCAGCCGCTACCAGCGGTCCCAGGAGTTGAGAATTTCCGACACGGTGTTTGGCGATTCAGACTCGGCACAGATTTGGCCGTTGCTTGTAGGCAGGAAAGTAAACCTGGTTCCGCATGGCCTGGCGGACCACAAGCGGAAAGCCGAGAAAATTTACCGCCATTACCAGGTGAGCGGGCCCTTGGCATTCCTCCACGTTAACTTGCGGGACAATCGGAGCGAGTTCATGACGGCACTTCGCGTGAGCGTCTCTCGAGAACGACAAAACTTTGTAATCCAGGTCTCGGGTGCAGTCGCTACCGCTAACACCATTGCATATATCAGCGAGTTAATCGATCCGCTAACTGTCTTTCTGGAGCTCACCGAACAGAACCTGATGCTGCAATCGCTGCGATACCTGTTCTGGGGCGAAGGCGAAGTCGGGCTGACGGTCTACTCCATTCTAGTGCGCTACTGGGAATGGAGCAGTCAGGAGACCCGGCCGACTCTGTATCTTATGTCCCTGGAGACTCACTCCCCACCAACCCATTGAGCACCGCAGAACTGCGGGAAATGTGCCGAGACTCTCACCGTCGGTTCAGCACTGTGCCGGCTGGCAACGCGTTAAGCAAGTTGGCGGTCCGGGAGCGCACGTTGGCTTCACTCGACGCGGTAACCGGACTTCGAGTCAAGGAGTTGTTGGCGCTTGGCCGGGGCGATGTCAATCTTGAGAACCTGGAGCGTCGCGTAACGCGTTCGATCTGGCATCAGGTCCTGGGCAACTGCAAGGCGGAAGCCTCCGCCAAACCTGTGCCCATGGACAGCCACATGGCAGAGGATCTTCCCCGCTGGCGCCGTCAGAGTATCTACGCATCGGATGATGATTACGTCTTCGCCAGCGACACCAAGAAGGGAAAGCAGCCCTTTTGGCCGGACAATCTCATGAAGCGTGAAATCAGGCCTGTTGCGAAGGCAAATGGCATTCACGAGAAGATCGGCTGGCATACGTCCCGTCACTCCTTCGTCACCTTGCTGAAGGCGAATGGAGAAGATGTCAAAACCGTTCAGGAGCTCCTGCGACACGCCAACAGCAAGAGTACGCTCGATGTTTTACACGCATGCCGTGAAGCCTTTCCCTCCTCGTTCTGATTGATTCTCTCTGAATCTTCGGCACATCAGAATTGTCGGCACGATCTTCTTTAGCAAGTGCGGTGGATTCAACGTTATCGTATTGGCCACTCGATTG
>DATHMS010000075.1:0-23328 GCA_035486795.1 Candidatus Sulfotelmatobacter sp.
TTACATCTACGAGCCGGGGTCGACGTTCAAGCTGGTGACGATTGCGGCAGCGCTGGAGGAGAAGCTCACGACTCCGGATGAAGTGTTTGACTGCCAGATGGGATCGATCGTTTATAACGGGATGCGCATCCGCGACTCGAAGCCGCACGGTCTTCTTCCGGTATGGGGAGTACTGGCGGAGTCGAGCGATGTGGGTTCGATCAAGATTGCGCTGCGGCTTGGTGAAGACCGATTTTACAAATACATTCGCGCGTTCGGATTCGGACAGCAGACTGGTATCGAGTTGCCCGGCGAGACCCGCGGGATGACCAAGCCCGTGAGCCGGTGGTCGAAGGTTTCGATTGCGGCGATTTCGATTGGCCAGGAGATTGGGATCTCGGCCATCCAGCTAGCGGGATTGATTTCGACATTCGCGAACGATGGAGTATGGATGTCGCCGCACATCGTTGCCGGAAACGTTGAGCCGGGCGGCGCACCGCAGTCGGTGGCCTTTCATCCGGCAGCGTCGCGGCGGGTGATTTCGAGTTACACCGCGGCCGAGATGCGTTCGATGATGCAGAAAGTCGTGCTGGAAGGCACCGGACGAAAGGCAATTCTGGAAGGCTACACATCAGCCGGGAAAACGGGGACGGGGCAGAAGGTAGACCCGGCAACCGGCGCGTATTCAAAGACGAAGTATGTTGGATCGTTCGCGGGATTCGCGCCTCTGAATAATCCGCAGATTGTCGTTGTGGTGATTCTGGATTCAGCTGTTGGTCCACATCAGGGTGGTCAAGTGTCTGCGCCGGTGTTTCACCGGGTGGCGCAGCAAGTGCTCGAATATCTGCATATGCCGCATGATCTGCCGCTCGCTCCGAATCGTCAGCTGTTGCTGGCTTCGCTGGCGAAGGATAAAGATCTCGAAGAAGGTACGCCGGACCATCCCGGCGAACCGCTGGAGACGGCAGAGGTAGACGGCGGCTCCTCGCAACCCGCACCAGCAGCAAGTGTCGCGCGGTCGCCCTCGCCATCGCTGGCGACTGGCCAAGCAGATGGGCGCGTAGTCGAGGCCTCGATCCGACAAGATGAGCCGGCGCCAGCCGCATCGAGCGACCCTGGCTTGGCACCGGCGAAGAGTCCGGATATGGCTTCCGCGCCTCCCAAGTTGCCTGCAACCGGAACCGTGGTGTTAGACGTTGAGCAGGGCGGGATCGAAGTACCATTGTTCATTGGCAAGACCGTGCGCGGTGCCGTGGAAGCGGCTCAAGATGTTGGCCTCGAACTCGAAGCGATCGGCAGCGGCGTGGCCCGGCAACAATCCCCGCTGGCAGGCACACACGTCTCAGCGGGAGCGCACGTCACGGTGCAGTTCGCACAGTAGCGACAAATCTCAACCCTCAGAGAGCAGAATACGCAGAATATGCAAAGGCGGAGCTCCTTACGCTGCCCGTCTCTTTTGCCTGAGCCTCCTGTTTGACCGCCTGAAAAACCGCGTGATACGGTAAACAGTCACACTTCGGGCAGCCCATCTATCTGCTCGTAGATTGAGGTTTGAATTTGTCTTCCGTTGAGGCGACGCCCGCCGGCACCGCAGCCATCATCCGTAAAACGGCGCTGAACGCCGTTCATCGCCAGATGGGTGCGAAGATGGTCAACTTCAATGGCTGGGACATGCCAGTAGAGTATCCCGCATCGATCGGCTGCGGAATCATCAACGAGCACATGGCGGTGCGTACGGGGGTAGGCATCTTCGATGTCAGCCACATGGGCGACATCCGTCTGGCGGGGCCGCAGGCCCTGGCGGCGGTGCAGCATATCTCCATGAACGACGCTTCGCGCCTGGCGCTGGGGCAAGCGCAGTATTCCGCGCTGCTCTATCCCGGAGGGACGTTTGTGGATGACGTAATCGTCCACCGCCTCGGTGAGGACGAGTACTTTCTCGTGATCAACGCGGGCACGCGCGAAAAAGATTTCAACTGGGTGCGTGACAACACAAGGCAGTTCGACTGCGCGGTAGAGAATCTGTCGGACGACTTCACTCAGATTGCCATCCAGGGCCCGAAAGGCGTGGACGTCCTGCAGAAGCTTACTGACGCGGATTTGACCGCGGTGAAGTTTTACTGGGTCACGCGTGGGACAGTCTGCCGGCTGAAGAATACTTTGATTGCGCGCACGGGATACACAGCCGAAGACGGATTCGAGATTTACGTTCCTTCGGATGAGACCACCAGCGCACGAGTGTGGAATGAGATTCTAAGCGCGGGCAAGGAATTCGGTCTGGTGCCGTGCGGCCTTGGCGCGCGCAACACTTTGCGCCTTGAGGGCAAACTGCCACTCTACGGCCATGAAATTTCCGATACGATCAATGTGTGGGAAGCCGGCCTCGACCGCTTCTCCAAGATGGAGAAGCCGGAGTTCGTCGGCCGCGCCGCGCTGGAGAAAGCGAAAGCCGCGGCTCTGACCCGAACCTTGGTTGGTCTGGAGATGATTGAGCGCGGGATTGCGCGTGATGGACACAAGGTGCTGGATGGGGGAAGCCGTGAGATTGGGTATGTCACCAGTGGCTCGCCCGCTCCGTTCCTGAAGAAGAACATCGCGCTAGCCTACGTACCACCCGAATTTGCGGCAGTGGGTACGGCATTGAAGGTCGAGGTTCGTGGACAAGGTGTCGGAGCGCAAGTTGTGCCGACTCCGTTTTACAGGCGTCCGAAGAAGATCGGGTAAAGATGTGGAGCTTTTGTCAGCAGCTGGGACTTAGGAGCTAGAAGCGATCATGGCGTATCCAACCGACCGGAAGTACACCAAAGAGCACGAGTGGATTCAGGCGAGCGGGACTTCCGCCATTATCGGTATCACCGACCACGCGCAAGAGTCGCTGGGAGACATCGTTTTCGTCGAACTGCCCAAGTTGGGTGCGGAACTGGCGGCGGGCAAGACTTTTGGGACGGTCGAGTCGGTGAAGGCGGTGTCGGATTTGTATTCTCCGGCCTCAGGCACGGTCACCGAGATCAACGGGGATCTAGCCGCAGCTCCGGAGAAAGTAAATAAAGATCCGCACGGCTCCTGGATGGTGAAGATCACGCTGAAAAATCCCGGCGAGCTCGACAAACTGCTTTCCGCTGCTGACTATGAGAAGTTCGTGGCGGAAGAGGGCGGCCACTGAGCGCAATTGAAGATCATTGCATTGAAGATCATCGCTAGGTCCTCATGGAAGTCCTCGCGAACTCTGGACGCGGTTCAAGCCACCGGGTGGCTGTCGCAATCCAACTGATCTTGACTTACATCTAAACAAGTTCCTATGCGCTATTTGCCGAAATCTCCTGCTGACCGCCAAGCCATGCTGAAGGCCATTGGGCTGCGCTCGGTTGACGAACTGTTCGCGCCAATTCCGGCGGAATACCGGTTGAGCCGTGACCTCAACGTCCCGCGCCAAATGGCGGAATCGGAAATCGTGGATTATTTTCGGCAACGCTCCCGGGAAAACGGCGAAGGCTACACCAGCTTTTTGGGTGCGGGCGCTTATTTTCATTACCGCCCAGTCATTATTGATTCGCTCATCTCGCGGGGCGAGTTCCTTACTTCGTATACACCGTACCAGGCGGAGATTTCGCAGGGCACCCTGCAGTCGATTTTCGAATTCCAGACGATGATTTCCGAGCTGACCGGTATGGAAGTTGCCAACGCTTCTATGTATGACGGCTCAACCGCCGCCGCCGAAGCTGTGATGATGGCGGTGCGGCTGACCGGACGACGCTCGGTAGTGGTAGCGCGCAGTTTGCATCCGGAGTATCGCGAGGTGCTGGCAACCTACGCTACACATCAGGGCATGCCGCTGTCGGTGGCGGGTTTCGGCGACGATGGACGGCTGAATTTAAGGGAACTGGAGAAGTCGATTACGGCAGAAACGGCGGCTGTTTTGATCCAGTCGCCGAACTTTCTTGGCACGATTGAAGACGTAAAAGCAATTGCCGAGGTTTCACACAAGCGCGGTGCCCTTCTGGTGGTTTCCATCGCCGAAGCAGTGTCGCTGGGAATCGTTGAGCCGCCCCGCGAGGCCGACATCATCGCGATGGAAGCGCAGTCGTTCGGCGTGCCGCTGGGATTCGGTGGTCCATACTGCGGCGTCATAGCGACGCGGGAAAAGTTTGTGCGGCAGATGCCCGGGAGGCTGGTTGGCCAGACGGTCGACAAGCAGGGCAAGCGCGGATTCGTGCTCACGCTGGCTACTCGCGAGCAGCACATCCGGCGCGAGAAAGCCACGTCGAACATTTGCACCAACCAGGCGTTGGTGGCGCTGATGGTTAACATCTTTATGACGATCTACGGCAAGGTCGGATTGAAGGAACTGGCCAAGCAGAATCTGGCCAAAGCGGCGTATGCCGCCGGAGAATTCGCCAAACAAGGCAAGGTGTTGTTTGCCGGCGCGCCCCGGTTCAACGAGTTTGTGGTGCAGACCACTGACGATCCATATACCATCAACCGGCGACTGCTCGGTCACAAGGTGGTTGGAGGTTTGCCACTGAAAAAGTTCTACCCAGAACTTGGAAACGCGGCGTTGTGGTGCTGCACCGAGCTAACTACGCGGAGCGCAATCGACACGGCCGTGGGGCTGGTGGCCGAAGGTGAGGGGTCGGCGCGATCGAGCGAGGAAGCTGGGATTGAGGAGGTGGCGCGATGAAGGACAGGATTCGCAAGGCCACGCGCCACGTCAATCAGAACGAAGGCCTGATCTTCGAGAAGTCGTCGGCAGGTAAAGCCGCGTGGAAGCTTCCGCCGCTCGACGTACCAGAAGTGGACACATCGAGGCTTCTCGGCTCATCGGAGAGAAAAGATCTCGGCAACATGCCTGAAGTGAGCGAGATCGAAATCATTCGCCACTTCACGCGGCTCTCGACTTGGAATTACGCGATCGATCTTGGCATGTATCCGCTGGGCTCGTGCACCATGAAGTACAACCCGCGTGTGAACGAAGCGGTGGCGCGGGTAGAGGGAATTGCGAACGGGCATCCCTACCAGCAGGAGAAGATTTCGCAGGGTGCAATTCGCATTCTAAAGACGCTCAGCGAGTGTCTGATCGAGATCACGGGAATGGATGCGATCACGCTGCAGCCGGCGGCGGGTGCGCATGGTGAAATGACCGGACTGCTCATGGTGCGGGCCTACCACCAGTCGCAGGGCAACGCGCGCAAGAAGATTCTGATTCCCGACTCGGCGCACGGCACCAATCCCGCGACCGCAGCGATGGTGAACTATGCCGTCGAAAATCTGAAGTCGGACTCGCGTGGCATGGTCGATATCGCCGCTCTGGAAGCGCAGATGAGCGAAGATGTCGCTGCGCTAATGCTCACAAACCCCAACACCCTGGGAGTTTTCGAGCAGGATATTCATAAGATAGCCGACATTCTCCATGCCAAGGGCGGCTTGCTCTACATGGATGGCGCGAACATGAATGCGTTGGTCGGCAAAGTGCGGCCGGGTGACTTCGGCGTCGACGTCATGCACCTGAACTTGCATAAAACTTTCTCCACGCCGCACGGCGGCGGCGGCCCAGGATCGGGGCCCGTGGCGATCAAGAAAATCCTTGAGCCCTTCCTTCCCACGCCGGTCGTGGCTACAAAGGCTGATGGCACTCTGGGCTTCGACTACAACCGCCCTCAGTCAGTGGGGCGGGTGCGCGCCTTCTATGGAAACTTTGGGATGTTTGTCCGCGCGCTGGCTTACATCCAGGCGAATGGGCCGGATGGTCTGCGACAGACCACTGAAGACGCCGTGCTGAATGCCAACTACATTCGCAAAGGCCTCGAGGGCACGTACGATCTGCCCTATTCCACGCCGACCATGCACGAAGTCGTGTTCAGCGACAAACTGCAGGCGAAAAAAGGCGTGCGCACCATGGACATCGCCAAGCGGCTGATCGACTACGGCTTCCATCCCTACACAACGGCGTTCCCGCTGATTGTTCCGGGCGCGCTGATGATCGAGCCCACTGAGAGCGAGTCCAAAGAAGAGATGGATCTGTTCATCGATGCCATGAAATCGATTGCGGACGAGGTAGAAGAGGACCCGCAGACAGTGCTCGATGCCCCGCACTCGACACGGGTTTCGCGGCTTGATGAGACCGCCGCCGCCCGCAAGCCCGTTCTGCGTTGGAAGCCCGTTGTGTAAATTTGTAGCGCCGGCATCTCGCCGGCTGTCGATGCTGGACGCTCGCGACGGCCGCAGGGAACGCGGCGCTACGAAATCCACAATCAGCGACTACCTGCATGCTCCCTACATCACTTCGCTGAGATGTTTACTGAAGCACGCGTCGTTTCCCAGTCGAGGTGCAATGTGCAGCCGCCCGCGGACTTGTCATAGCCAATGGTGAAGTTCTCGACGGACGCGGGCAGCTTGGAAACGCTCATGTCGACGCGAGCCAGTTCGTCGCTCTCATATTTGTAAGGGATGCCCCATTCACCAGTCTTCTTGTTGATGATCAGGGTCCACTTGTCTGCTCCTGGCACGGTAAAGATGGTGTAGTTGCCCGCAGGCACGGCTTTTCCGCCCACCACTACGTCGGAGCTGGCGACGAAGGTTGTGGCGTCATTGGCGCCAGTGCGCCAGACTTCGCCAAAAGGTACGAGACCGCCATAGATCTTGCGGCCTTTCATGCGCGGACTGGAGTAGTCCGTCTTGACGGTCTTGCCTCCGCCCAGATCGCACGTGGCTGAGGCAGCAGGACTGGGCCGGCCCTGGGCGATGGCAGCGGTCGTAATCAGAATGGTCAGCAGAGTAGAAAGAGCAATTCGTTTTTGCATGGTTTCTCCTTGAGTTAGTAGCTCGCAGTTTGACAACAGCATTAGACGCGCCTGAAAGGGATAAGTCAGCAGACCGATGATTATGCTACATCGGTCGCCACGGTTACAATCACCGGATGCCGGTATTCGACGAAAAACAGGAAGAACTGGAACACTACGAAACCATGATGGGAGTGCCGCGCGGGCGGTTGGCCGTGACCATGGACACCATCACCGACGCGATGGCACTGGTCGGCCAGCACGGCGTCTATTGCCAGAGCCAGCGCTGGCCAGGCAAACCGGTAATGGACATCCAGATCATCATGAAGAGCCTGACCGACGCGAAAGAGTTGATCCAGAGCGTGATGGAAGAGTTGAAGAAGAGTTGACGGCCGATTTACAACTCCCTAGCTGCATTTGTTAGGGCCTGCAAATTACCCTAGAGTGTACTTCCCGCGCTCAATCACCGCTTGCGCGATCTGCTGGCGCAGTTCGACGGTGTTGAACGGCTCATGCTTGGCCAGTCGCCGCAGGATGGCGATCTGGGTGCGCAGCATATCTCCGTCAGCGACTGCGGCGATCACCTTCCTCGCCGCTGACTCCACTTTCTCCATCGCCTGCGAGAGATAGACACGCGTCATGGCAACGGGGAGCGCAGCGGCAGCCTCGCCTTTGGTCTCAACAATCTTCTGCGCGCGCAGCACGGCCGATTCCATCGCGTAGGTTTCGATCGTCATGTCGGCGATGGCGCCCATGATCTCCTGCTGATCTTGAATCGCCTGCATGTATTTCTGCGTGGCAGCTCCGGCGGCAAACAGCCCGAGCTTCTTGGCCTGCCCGACCAGTTTACGTTCTTCCGCCAGCGCTCCTTCAAGGTCTTCACCCATCGAAGGTCCAGAGAGCACTTCATCCATCAGTTTCTTGATGGCGGGCATGAGGGGCAACTGCCCGCTCATGGCTCGCTTCAGCAGGAATCCCGTGATGATGAGCCGGTTGATTTCGTTCGTCCCTTCAAAAATGCGGTTGATTCGGGCGTCGCGGTAAGCGCGCTCCGCGGGATACTCCTCCACGAAGCCATAGCCACCGTAGATTTGCAAAGTCTCATCGACCACGTAGCCGACCATTTCCGACGCCCAAACCTTAATAATGGAACACTCAACCGCGTACTCCTCGATGGCTTTGCGAGTTTCCTTCATCGCGTCCGCAGCCGATTTGTCGACTTCATTAAGCGCCGCGTCCATCATGCCAACGGTGCGGTAGACCGCAGCCTCACCAACGTAAATCAGCGTCGCCATGTTGGCGATTTTCTCCCGAACCAGACCAAAGTCGGCGATGACTTTGTTGAAAGCCTTGCGCTGTTTGGCGTAGGTGATGGCGTGTTCGAGCGAGACCCGGCCTCCGCCTATGCACATCGCGCCTAGCTTGAAACGGCCCACGTTGAGAATGTTGAAGGCAATGATGTGCCCTTTTCCGATTTCTCCCAGCAAGTTCTCGACCGGCACCTTGCAGTCGTTGAGGATGATGGGACAAGTCGAAGACCCGCGAATGCCCAGCTTATGTTCTTCGCCACCAACGGAGAAGCCGGGAAAAGTCTTTTCAACCAGAAATGCCGTAAACTTTTCGCCGTCGATCTTGGCAAAAACGGTGAACAGGTCGGCGAAGCCGGCATTGGTGATCCACATTTTTTCGCCGTTGAGGATGTAATGCTTGCCGTCGGAGGAAAGCTGAGCCCGGGCGCGGCAATTCAGGGCATCGGAGCCTGAAGATGCTTCTGATAAGGCGTATGCGCCAACAATTTCGCCGGCAGCCAGACGCGGCAGGTATTTCTTTTTCTGCTCCTCGGTGCCGAAATAAACCAGCGGCAGCAGGCCGATGCCGGTGTGCGCGCCCCAGGTCGTGGCGAACCCGGCATACTGCGCAATATGATCGGCGATGACGGCTGCCGTCACCTTATCCATTTCCAGGCCGCCGTACGCTTCCGGGATCTCGACGCCGGTAAGTCCTAGGTCTCCCGCTTTCTTCAACAGATCGCGGGAAATGGAGAAGTCCTTGTGCTCCATTTTCTCCACGTTGGGCAGGATTTCGTTGACCGTGAATTCTTCCGCGGTCTGCCCGATCAACCGCTGCTGCTCGTTGAAGTCCTCGGGCGTGAAGACTTCGTCAGGGCGGCGGGACTCGAGCAGGAAGCTGCCGCCAGCGATTCTGGTCTTGGGAACTGCCGCGGTTGTGGCCATCACTCATCCCTTCAAATGCAAATTCCGCCACAGAGGCGAGACACAGAGAACCTCTCTATTGTAAGCGAGAGAACTGATAGAAGCGCGTTGCTTTCGTAATGCGCCGGATGTTACGAGAGATTCTCGAAGATTCCTGCCGCGCCCATGCCGCCACCGACGCACATGGTAACCATCCCATAACGTCCCTTGCGGCGTTTCAATTCGCGGAGGATGGTTGCCGTCAGCTTGGCTCCCGTGCACCCCAGCGGATGCCCCAGAGCGATCGCGCCGCCATTGGGATTTACCTTCTCCGGGTCGAGCCCCGCTTCTTTCATCACCGCCAGCGCTTGTGCGGCGAAGGCTTCGTTCAACTCGATCACCTCGATGTCAGCGAGCTTTAACCCAGCCATCTTCAAAGCCTTAGGAATTGCGAACACCGGGCCAAGTCCCATTTCTTCCGGTTTGTATCCGGCCGTGGCGAATGAAACGTAGCGGGCCAGCGGCTTGATGCCCAGCGCCTTGGCACGCTCAGCGGACATGACCACCGCGGCTGCTGCGCCGTCAGACATTTGCGAAGAGTTTCCGGCCGTCACCGTGCCGTTCACGCGGAATGCAGGCTTCAACGCCAGCAGGGCTTCAAGCGAGGTGTCAGCGCGTGGGCCTTCGTCCATTTTGAAAATAATTTCCTGTCGCTTGGGCTTCGATCCGTTCGGAGTAGTAAAGCTCACGGGCACATGCACAACTTCCTCATCGAACTTGCCAGCCTGGATTGCCGCCAGCGCCTTCTGGTGGCTGCGTAGAGCGAATGCGTCAGCAGCCTCGCGCGTAATGCCGAAGCGCTGGCCCACGCGCTCCGCGGTCAGGCCCATGTTGAGGTAGGCGTCGGGATAGTGGTCAACGAGCCAGGGATTCGGCGAAACCTTGTGCCCGCCCATCGGAATCATAGTCATCGATTCCGTGCCGCCAGCCACAATCACCTCTGCTCCGCCGCTCATGATGCGGTCAGCCGCCATGGCAATCGCCTGCAACCCCGACGAGCAGAAGCGGTTGATGGTAAGCGCTGAGACCTCAACCGGCAGCCCAGCGCGCAGCGAAGCAATGCGAGCCACATTCATCCCTTGCTCGGCTTCGGGCGTGGCGCAGCCAAGGATGACGTCTTCGATCTCTTTGGTCTCTAGTTGCGGCACGCGCTCCAGCGCGCCTCTAATGGTGACTGCGGCCAGTTCATCGGGACGCGTGGCGCGGAGCGTGCCTTTATGAGCCCGTCCAACGGGTGTGCGCACTGAAGAGGCAATAACGACTTCTCGCATAAGGATTCTCACTTCTCGGCAGTCGGCCCGATCGCTCTATTTGATGCTCGGCATCCCGCAAGAGCTTCACTTGACCGGAGCGTAGAAGTAATAGTCGGCGGTGTAACTACTTTTGGTTTCAGCGTCGCGGTGAGCCGCATCGCAGCCCTCGGCCGGGGCCTGGCCGCCGTGCGTGCGAACCCGCTGAATCGTAGTCACATTGGTCAGCAGACCATTTCCCGAGTGACTCACGACCTTCACCAGCAGCCAGGGAATCGATTGGCCGTCAAGCGAGTCCACGTGGGCCGCGGCTTTGCCGGTCACCTCGCTGCCATCTTTCAACTTCCACGAAGGCCCGGCAGAATGTTGGCCAATCACCTTGTCTTTTCGATCATGCAACTCCGCGTCAGGCGCTTTGAGTGTCCAACTGAACTTGCCGTCCGCCGAGGCCTGGCAGGTATAGATCTGCGATCCGGTCGCATGCGCCAACAGAACCACTTCTTCACCCGTGGGAGCCTGAATCGCATCCGGAACGTCGGGTGGAAGCTCTTTCTGGGAGGAGTCCGGTTGCGGAGAATCTTTGGCTTGGGCACTCGCCAGTGAGGTTCCGAGAATAAGGACAATCATCCCGAGGAGCACGGCTACAGTTGAGAGAAGTCTTCGCATGAGCCAAATTGTAGCAGGCAAAATTCCGTGGCAACAGCAGACACTCAATTCCTCAGCGTCTTCCCCGTCTTCAGCGTGTACTGAATCCTCTCCTGCGTTTTCTTTTCGCCGCACAGTGACTTGAACCCCTCACGCTCCAGATCAAGGATGTACTGCTCGCTCACCGGCGTCCCGGGGGTGACATTGCCGCCGCACAGCACTTCAGCGATCTTGGTGCCCAGCTTCACCTCATAATCGGTGATGTAACCGCCTTGACGCATCATGTGAACGCCCATCCTGAGCGTGGCCAGAAGAGCTTCGCCAGGGGCAGGGATGTCAGTACGAGGCACGGGCGGTTCGTATCCCGCACGAACCAGTTCCAGGGCGCGAGCCTTGGCATCGGAAAGAACGCGCTCGCGGTTCATGGTGATGCCGTCACTGTCGCTAATAAAGCCGAGTCCGCGGGCCTCGTACGCGGACGTGGCGACTTTGGCTGTCGCGATAGCTTCGAATGCCCGCTTCATTGCTTCCAGCATTTCAATCGATCCGGCAAGCGTGTCTCCCGAACCTTTGCCGCCGCGAGCGCCAGTGGCACCGTCGACAGCGCGCAACAGCATTTCCTTGCAGCCGCCGCCGCCGGGAAGCAGACCGACCCCCACTTCGACCAGTCCGGTGTAAAGCTCGGCGTGAGGCTGGCGCGCCGCGGCGTGCAATGAGATTTCCGTGCCGCCGCCCAGGCACAACCCGAAAGCCGAGGCCACCACCGCCTTCGGCGAGAACTTGATGGCCTGCGTCATGCCTTGGAACTGACGGATGGCGAGATCCACGTCGTCCCACTCTTCTTCCTGCACACTCATAAGCAACAGCATGAGGTTGGCGCCGACGGAGAAATTCGTCGCATCGTTGGTGATGACGAAGGCGTCGAAGTTGTCGCCCGGCCCGCCGGGCTTGAGGGTTTGCAGAATCAAGCCAACGATGTCGGCCCCGAGCGAGTTCATCTTCGAATGAAACTCAATGCAGGCTACACCGTCGCCCAGGTCGATCAGCGACGCGCCGGAATTCTTCTTGACTACGCCGTTCGATTTCTTAGCAACGGTGACCGACCAAACACCTGCTGGAACTTGAACCGGTTTCCAGCTTCCGGCGGCGAGGTCGAAGTAAACGCGTCCTGACAAAGTCTTGGGATCGTCGCCGTACCAAGCCTCCTGACCGGACGCGAGCAACTTCTCCACATTCGCTGCCACCGGCTTGCCTTCTTTCTTCATGCGAGCGACCGTAGCCTCGACGCCGGCAGCATCCCAAAGCTCGAAGGGCCCGAGTTCCCAGGCGAAGCCCAGGCGCATCGCCCGGTCGATCTCCACGATCGAATCAGAAATCTCAGGCACCCGGTTCGCGGAGTAGGTCCACAAATCACACAACGCCGACCACAAGAATGCTCCAGCCTTGTCACCTTTTTGCGGGCTGCCCTCAAGCCCAAGCAGCATGCGCAGGCGCGCCGCCGTATCCTCAATGTTCTTGGCCATGTCCAGTGCCGCAAACTTCGCCTTCTGCCGCGGATGGTACTCGAGCGTCTTCCAGTCCAGAGCAAGGCGTTCGTCTTCTTTGCCTTCGCCGCCTTTTGCTTTCTTGTAAAAGCCGCCCCTGGTTTTGTCGCCCAACCATTTGCGCTCAAGCATCTGTGTGAAGAAGCCGGGCAAGCGAAGGTCGCTGCGCTCGTCGCGCACGTTTGCGGTCATGTTCCCAACCACATGACCCAGAATGTCCAGCCCGACCAAATCAATCGTGCGGAAAGTTGCCGACTTCGGCCAGCCCACCGCCTGCCCCGTCAGTGCGTCGACGTCTTCGATGGTCAGGTCCATCTCCTGCATCAGGCGCATCACATTCAACACGGAGAAAGTTCCGATGCGGTTGGCAATGAAGTTGGGCGTATCTTTGGCCAGCACCACGCCCTTGCCCAGGTGCGCGTCGCAGAAGTGCGAAACCGCTTCGATTGCGGCACGATCCGCCTCCGGTGTGGGGATCAGTTCCAGCAGGCGCATGTAACGCGGCGGATTGAAGAAATGCGTCCCGAACCATGAGCGGCGGAAGTCCTCGGAGAATCCCTCGGAGATTTTTCCCACGGGCAGGCCGCTGGTGTTGGTGGTAACGATGGTACCGGGTTTCCGCACTGCTTCAACCTTGCGAAGCAATTGCCGTTTCAGGTCTAGATTCTCGACGACAGCCTCAATGACCCAGTCGACTTCAGCCAGCTTCTTCAAGTCGTCATCGAAGTTGCCGACGGTGACCAGGCGCGCCAGAGAGCTATCCATGAAGGCAGCAGGCTTGGATTTCTTTGCCGCGTCCAGACCAGCGGCAGCGATCTTATTGCGCGCCGCCGAGCCGGGAGCAGCGTCTCCCGGAACGATATCGAGCAGATAGGTGGGCACGCCGGCGTTGGCAAAGTGAGCGGCGATGCGGGCGCCCATGGTTCCCGCGCCCAGAATGGCGACTTTATTAATGCGTTTCATGAATCAGCCTCGATAAAACTGAGTTCTCAGAGTTCACAGAGAATGCTGGGATTTTCAATCGGCAATCGGGCTTTGACAATGCACAGTCAATCCCCCTATGGCAGTGTATCCACCGCCCAGTCGTTGTCGCCAGTGTTCACCACAACAATGCTGAAGAAACGGCGCCGCGAATTCTTCGAAGCTCCCGTGATCAGCGCGACTGGAAACTCATAACGCCCGCGCTTCACCAGCTTGCCCCGGACAATTTCATAAGCCGACGGCCCGGGATTGGAGAAGAATCTCTCGACTCCCTCCGTCGTAGCCGCCTCTTTGGCATGACTGCTGAGCAGCGCCGTCCCGTTTTCGAGGTCGCCAGACTGCCAGGCTTGAAGAAAATGATCGGCGGCGGCAAGGGCGCGGACGTAGCCCGCATCGAGACCTGCAGCAGGCCGAGCCTCGCTCGCCAAAGGCGACAGCCAAAGTGTCAAACACAAAGTCAGCGACGCGACCATGAGACCCGAGATTTCGCGAAGAGGCATGAAACCATTATGCGGGATGACGCGGCGTGGAGGGAATTCCGGCAATTCCCGCCCTACACTTCGGCGTGTGCTTCCACATACTCCAGCGCGCGCCGGGCGATCTGTTTTTCTCCCTTGTAAGCGAGCAGTGTCGCGGCGTCTTCCAGGCGCACCCAGCGGGCCCGCGCCACTTCAATTCGCATCTCGGACGCAATATTGTTGATACGCCCGGACCGGTAGCGCATCAGGTAGAAACTCACGATCTTGAAGACCCGCGCCCCGTCTCCCCAGGAGCGCGTGTATACGTACTTGATGTCGCCGAGCTTCGTGATCAGATCAGCTCTTACCCCGGTCTCCTCGTAAACCTCCCGCAGCGCGGTTTCCAGCGGCTTCTCGCCAGGATCCACCAGGCCCTTGGGGAGCGCCAGGACGTTCTTCGCCGGGACTGTCCCGGGCCGCTTCGCCGCCTGTTCAGAACGACCGGCTGCAGCTCGCCCGGAATCGCCCGCCGGCTCAATCGCAGCCAGCCACCAGACTCCGTCCCGGATCCGGATAACCACGCCGCCGGCCGAAATCTCCCGCACCATAACCGGCAAGTTAGCAGGATTACGGGAGTTAGTCATCCTCACGGAAAGCAGGTAACACTCCGGTAACTCGCCTCTGGTGCGTCTCGTAACTCCGATGGCACCAACGTGCCCTGCAGCGTTTCTCCGGATGGTGGCATCCTAATGGGTGAGAAGTACGCGTATTCCCGCAAGGGACGTGGGGTTTCCGGTGAAGAGTCTTGGCAAGATCATCCGATCAGTGCAGGCCTTTGGACGGGAACTCTCCGGCAAGGGCGCTCCTCCGGAGCTCCGGGTTCCAGCCATCGGCATTGCGCTCGGCGGCGGTTTCGCGCGGGGCATGGCGCACATCGGAGTCCTGAAGGTTCTCGAAGAAGAAGGCATCCCGGTCCGCGTTATCGCGGGCACCAGCGTGGGTGCGCTAATCGGTGCTTGTTACTGCAGTGGGCTCTCCATCGAGGAACTTGAAAAGGTTGCGCATTCGGTTCGTTTCACAACCTTCGCCCGCTGGACCGTCTCACGTTACGGTTTTGCCTCCAACGACCGCATGGTCCAGTTCCTGAACCGCACCTTGAAGGTGAAGACCTTCGAAGAGTTGCGCATTCCTCTGGGCATTACCGCCACGGATTTCAAGACCGGCGAAGGCGTGGTCTTTCATTCTGGTTCCATGGTCGATCCCATACGAGCCAGTTGCGCCTATCCCGGGATGTTCCTGCCGGTCAACATTCGCGGGCGCTGGCTGGTGGATGGCATGCTCTCCCATCCCGTGCCATCCTCTCCGCTCCACGAAATGGGTGCGGACCGCGTGCTGGCCGTGCATTTGAGAGGGCAGTGGACGAAGGATGGCGCGCCGCGTCATCTCTTCGATGTGATCGGACAGTCCTTCGCCATCGCCCAAGACCAGATGAGCCATCTCTGGCGAGGCGCAGCCGACGCGATCGTCGAGCCCGACGTAGCTGGCTTCGCCTACGACGACTTCAAGCGCGCTGGCGAATTGATCACCGCCGGAGAAATCGCTATGCGGAAGGTGTTGCCCGAAGTACGCAAGTGGCTGGAAACGCCGGAAACGTCAGCCGCCCCGAAGGCGCGCCCGGCACTGGCACGCCCCGCGCCCATGCCGGCGGACTGAGGTCTGCAAGCCAGTGTAAGCTGGCCCCGTAGCAATTACACCCTGCCAGCTTCCTCGCAAATCCGCTTCCAAGCCTTCTCCACATGCCGAGTCTGCGTATTAGTCTGCCCAACGCAGAGGCGCAGCGTGAACTTCCCGCCTAGCTTGGTATGCGTAAGAAACAGATCTCCGCTGCGGTTCACGCGTTCCATGATGGTCTGATTCGTCTCGTCCCCTCCTTTGTGGCGAAAACAGACCAGGTTCAAAGGCACGGGCGCGGCCAGTTCAAAGCGAGAATCGTTGCGCACCCAGTCCGCAAACTGCTGCGCCAGTTCGACGTGCCGGCGAATGTGATGCTGCAGGCCCTCCACTCCGTAGTGCCGGATCACAAACCACAACTTGAGTGAACGAAATCGCCGCCCAAGCGGTATCTGCCACTCGCGGTAGTCAATCACCACACCCGATTCCGTAGCCTGGTTGCGCAAATATTCCGGCAGGATGCTCAGAGTCCGGATAAGCGCCTTGCGGTCAGCAACCCAGAAACAGTCGCAGTCGAAAGTCGTGAACATCCACTTGTGTGGATTGAAGCTGTAACTGTCGGCGAACTCGACGCCATTCTGCAGGCGCCGAAACTCCGGGCATAGCGCCGCCGTTCCCGACATCGCGGCATCGACGTGCAGCCAAAGATTGTGCGTTCGGCAAACCTCGGCGATCGCGGCAATCGGATCCATCGCATTGGAAGACGTAGTACCGACCGTGGCACAGACAAAGCATGGCAGCAGCCCGGCGCTTTTATCGGCGTCAATCTGGCGGGCCAGGGCCTCGGGGCGTATGGCGAAGTCTTCGTCCACATCAATCAAACGCAGATTGGAGGCGCCGATTCCTGCGATCATCGCTGCCTTTTCAAGTGAAGAGTGGGCCTGCGAAGACGCGTAAGCAACGATGCGTCCATCGCATCCTTTCTCATTGCTCTTGTACCCGGTCGCCCGTTCGCGCGCGGCCAACATGGCGCACAGCACGGCACTCGACGCCGTGTCTTGAATGACTCCTCCTCCGGTACTAGACGACAGAAACTTCTCCGGCAGTCCGAGCATGGGCACTAGCCAGTCGAGCACGTGCGTTTCCAGTTCCGTGCAGGCCGGGCTGGTGGACCAAAGCATGCCCTGCACGCCCAGTCCGGAAGAGAGAAGATCGCCTAGGATTCCGGCGCCCGAACCGTTGCTTGGGAAGTACGCGAAGAAGTTCGGAGACTGCCAGTGTGTGATTCCAGGCAGAATCAGCTTCTCAACGTCTTTCAACATCGCATCGAACGGCTCGCCTTTCGCTGGCGGATTCGCCGGTAGCGATGCGCGGATCTGTCCCGGCTTCACCTGCGAAAGCACAGGAAACGACTCGATGCGCGAGTGGTAGTCGGCGATCCAATCCACCACGGCATGGCCGTGGCGCCGGAATTCATCGGGGGTCATGTGAAAGGATTTCTCGTCGGGCATTGTCCTCCAAAGATTGTCCTCCAAGAATGTTTCTCGAAAGAAAGCTCTCCAAGAAAGCTCTCCCGAGAATTCACGAAGCTGGAGAGATGTGAATCGTAAACTCTACTATTGCCGCAACCGTCCAAAATACAATCGTGTCTTGTATTCGAACGCGACCCGGCCTTCAACAGAACAGGAATCGAAGATTCGGCTCAGCTCGCGCAGCATGGCGGCATGTAGGGGATGGTCCGGTCCCGGCGCATACGACGACGACAGCAAACGGCCTTCCACTCCTGCGTAGTCGAACTCCTGACGCATCGCAAACGCTCGCTCTTGAAACGGCGCGGGATCGAAGAATTCGTTGACTTCCGCCGTCGTGTGTTCATGGCGAATGTCCTGGTAGTCAGTGCCGTAGGTCAGGAGCAGTTGCTCATAATCGCGCAAGAAGGCCGTCGAGTCCGTCAGGCGTTCGTTCCACAAAAGCACCAGCCAACCGCCAGGCTTGAGGATACGCACGAACTCCTTCCTCGCGCGTGCGCGGTCAAACCAGTGCGCCGCCTGCGCCGCACTAACAAAATCGACGTTCTCATCTGCCAGGGAAGTCGCCTCGGCTGTTCCCGCAACGCTGGTGAACTTCGGAAACGCAGCCAGCAGACGCTCTCCTGCCGCACGCATCTCGGCATTGGGCTCGACTCCGAAGACGAGATTGCCATTTTCCAGCAGCATGCGGGTCCAGATGCCGGTGCCAGAGGCAATGTCGGCCACCACATGGCTGGGCGCAAGACCGCATTCGGCCTTCAGTTCCTCTAATACCGCGAGCGGATATCCCGGCCGGTAACGCACATAGTTTCCGACACGATCGGAGAAGCGGCTGGTGGCGTTGGAAGAAGGCATAGGCTTCAAAAGGGCAAGTCGTTTATCTTCCCTAAGCCAATCTTAATCGCAGGATGGTCAAGCGCGATACCATTCCAACTGGGCCCGAAAGTTTTGCCTGCATGAGGGTCGTCATCAGGGTCGGAACTAGCCTGATCGCTCCCGGCAGCCAGATCGACGCGGGCTAGCCAAGAAGCGCGCGAAATCTCATCGCCAAACCGCCACGCGCATTAGATCAAAGTGATGATCGTAGGTCCACACTTCCAAATTGAGGCGCGTTGCCAATGCCGCGACGGTCGCGTCAAACAAAGTAATGGGCTGGTCGGCCAGCGCTCCAATTCTGGCAACGGCCTGCCGGTAGTCTTCCGGCGTGGGATTGACCAGGGCCGCATCAGTCATGTCAGTGAGCCAATCTGAGGCGGCAATCCTCCCAAGGCGGCGCCGGACCATGGTGTAGGCCTCCAACAGGGTCGGGTATGCCACCACTACGTCCCGCTTCTCCCGGTCCAACTTGCGCAGCTCAGCCAGGGCTTGCTTATGATGCGCGTCGTGCGGGTCGATAGCCGCATAGAGAGGGCCAGTATCCGCCAGCACCGCGCGTGTCACCTCTTAATCCCCGCCAGGTAAAGGTCATGGTTCTCACTTACATCGCTTCGACCGCTCCCACGCTTGGCAGGCCTGATTTTCAGACTCCGCCGCACTCGCAGGAATCCCCGTTCGGCCAAGTATTCCCTCAAGGCCGCTTGCACGACAGTAGTCAGCGCGGGAGGAGCTTCCTGGGCGTGAAGATAGTTGTCTACTGCTTCAGCTAAGTCGTCCGGAAGAGTCATCGTCGCCCGTTTCATACCCTGATTGTATCACCAGTTGGTGATGATAGTGATGAAGATGATCATGGTGAAGATGGTGACGCACACATAGGCCGACGCGATACTGCGCGGGTGTCCCAGCAGAAGTCGGCAGCGCCACTCACTGTGTTACCTTACTTACTTTCACCACAGGTGCCCAATGCGATTGTTTTCAGCGGTGCTTCTTTCTTCCGTCGTCCTGCTTTGCTGTCTCCCGATCAGTGTGAGCGGTGGTGGACCGCAGCCTTCCGCTGGGGCTCAACCCATTTTCGGTTTTCGCGACGCCGCCGCCGAAAACGCCGCCGAAGCCCGTTTTATCGCCGTGCCCGATCCCAAGCTGGCGGAAGAGCATCTGCGCACGCTGACTCAGGCTCCGCACATGGCGGGCACTCCAGAGGATAAAGCCACGGCGGATTATGTGGCGGAGAAGTTTCGCGCCGCCGGGCTCGAAACCGAGATCGTCGAATACAAGGTGTGGCTTAACTATCCTTCGGAGATCAGCGTGGACATCACCGCGCCCCCCGGAGTTGAAATGCACGGGCCCACACGCGAGCACGTCGATGGCGATCCCTACGATGGCGATCCGCGCGTGGTCATGCCGTTCAACGGAATGTCGCCGTCTGGAGATGCCGAGGCAGAAGTGGTTTATGCCAACTACGGCACGCCCGAAGATTTTGAGAAACTGGCGAAGCTGAAGGTCGATGTTCGCGGCAAGATCGTGCTGGTCCGTTACGGACAGAACTTCCGCGGTGTGAAGGAATTCATCGCACAGGAGCATGGCGCAGCGGGAGTGATCATTTACTCCGATCCTTTCGACGACGGCTGGCGGCGTGGCGACAAGTATCCTGAGGGGCCGTGGCGGCCGGATACTGCCGTCCAGCGCGGATCCGTGGGATACATGTTCGAGTTCCCCGGCGATCCCACAACCCCGGGAGTCGCGTCGCTGCCTTCGTTGCCCGACAGCAAGCGTATCTCTCCCCAGCAGTCGGCGCAGATGCCGAAGATTCCTGTGACGCCGCTTTCCTACCACGATGCCTTGCCCATTCTGCAAAATATCAGTGGGCCCGACTCGCCGCGCGAGTGGCAGGGTTCGCTGCCCTTCACCTACCACGTGGGACCGGGACCAGTGAAGGTGAGGATGCATCTCAAACAGGATTATCAGTTCCGCACTCTCTGGGATGTGATCGGCCGGGTGCGCGGCAGCGAGGTTCCTAACGAGTGGGTCGTTGCCGGCAATCACCGCGACGCCTGGGTCTATGGTGCAGTTGATCCGAACAGCGGCACCGCGGCGATGCTTGAAACCGTCCACGGGGTCGGCGAGTTGCTAAAGTCGGGTTGGAAGCCGAAGCGGACGATGATTTTTGGTAGTTGGGACGGCGAGGAAGAAGGGTTGATCGGATCCACCGAGTGGGCCGAGCAGCATGACTCCGAACTGGGCGATGCAGCGGCGTATTTCAACATGGACGTGGCGGTCTCCGGTCCCAAGTTCAGCGCTTCTGCCGTTCCCAGCTTGAAACAGTTCCTGCGCGATGTGGCTAAGGCCGTGCCCAGTCCCAAAGGCGGGACTGTCTATGAGACGTGGCAGAAGAGTGAACAGCCGGGCGGTTCGCCGACGCAGCCGTCTGCGGAAGCCACAGCGGACAACCGCCGCAAACCCGCCGCGCCGACCAGCGGCGACGTTCAGGTCGGCGACCTAGGCAGCGGCTCCGACTACAGCGCGTTCCAGCAACACCTGGGCGTTCCTTCGAGCGACATCACTTCCAACGGGCCGTATGGCGTGTATCACTCCGTATTCGATAATTTTGCCTGGTTCACAAAGTTTGGTGACCCGGATTTCGTTTACGAGCAGGAGATGGCGAGAGTCTTTGGTCTGGAGGCATTGCGCATGGCCGATGCCGACGTGCTGCCTTACGATTACGAAGAATATGGAAAAGAGATTGCCGTCTACCTTGATGAGGCCAGGAAAAGAGCTGAGAGTAAATTCGGAGAGCATGGACTCGATCTGGATGCAGTGACCGCGGCAGCGAAACATTTTCAGGTTGCGGGCGCGAAGATCTCGGCGAAGCAGAAGAATCCGCCGCGAGATCCGGCTCGGTTGAACCAGGCGCTGCGCGGCGCTGAGCGTGCGCTGCTGGTGCCTGAGGGGTTGCCGCACCGTCCCTGGTTTCGCCATGCGATCTATGCTCCCGGAGAATACACGGGATATGCCGCAGTGGTGATTCCAGGAGTGAACGAGGCTCTCGACAAAGGCGACGCAGAGCTGGCGCGGCGGCAGTTGGCGGTTTTGACGGCTGCGCTAGAGCGCGCCGCCAAAGTGCTGGAGGGATACCGCTAGACTTCATGACGACTACGACGCATGCGCTCGGGCAATTCCTGCGCACGCTGCCGCACTCGGCGGCAGCGACGTTTCTGGCGTTGTTTCCCATCGTCGATCCCTTTGGCGGAATTCCCATCTTCTTTACGATGACCTCGTCCTGGACCGACAAAGATCGCCGGATGACCGCTTTCAAGACCGGTCTCTGGGTGTTCGTCATTCTGGTCACATTTCTATTCTTTGGCCGCTTCGTTCTGCATTTCTTCGGCATCTCGCTGCCCGTGCTGAAAATTGCCGGAGGATTGATCGTCGCCAACACAGCTTGGGGCATGGTTACTTCTCATGCGCGCATCACGCCGGAGGAAAGCAACGAGGCTCAAGACAAAGAGGATATTTCCTTGACTCCGCTGGCCATGCCGCTAATGTCCGGTCCGGGAGCGATCGGAGTGGTCATGGCGCTTGCCGCCAACGTGGACACCGCTTCCTCGTACATTGGCATGGTTATCGGCATCGCCGCGATTGCGCTGACCGTGTTGCTTTTCTTCTGGTTGGGAGGGCCGCTCGTGCGGCGGTTGGGACCCAATGCGGTCGGAGCCATCAATAAGATCTTCGGCTTTCTGATTCTTGCCATCGCCGTGCAACTGGTTTGGGACGGCGTGGCCGACTTCAATACCTAGGACGGCGTGGTGCGAGCGCCCTCGCCCGCGGACGCCGGCGCGACCACCAATCCTTTGAAATGGGAGGCGTCCATCCAGAGGCAACAATGGAGTCCCTTCCAAGCGAGATTATTCCCAATGACTCAGTAAGCAGATGACCTTGACACAAAATCAATCTTCTTCGCGCGAATGGAATTCCGATGCCTATCACCGGCTTTCCGATCCACAGGTGAGTTGGGGAAAAAAGGTGCTGTCGCGGTTGCGGCTGCGCGGAGACGAGGCGGTGCTTGATGCCGGATGCGGCACCGGGCGGCTAACCGCCGAGTTAGTTGAGGTGCTGCCTCGTGGCCGGGTGGTCGGCATCGACCTCTCGCAAAACATGTTGAGATGTGCGCGCGACCACCTTGCACATTTCGAAGGTCGTGCGAATCTGGTGCTCTGTGATCTGTTGCGCCTGCCGTTTGAGGCTAGCTTCGACGGAATCGTGAGCACGGCGGCATTTCATTGGGTGCTCGACCACGATCAGTTGTTTGCGAACCTGCGCCGGGCTCTGGTTCCTGGAGGATGGCTGGAAGCCCAGTGCGGAGGCGGACCGAATATATTCTGCTTGCGCAAACGCGCAGACGAACTGGCCGGGACTCCGAAATTTGCCTCGTTCTTCGCGGGCTTCCGTGAGCCTTGGCTCTTTCAGGATGCACAGGGTGCAGCCCAGACCCTTTTACGCGCCGGGTTCGTCGAAGTCGAAACCTCTGTTGAAGCGGCCCTCACGATCCTCGACAGTGCGGGGCAGTACAACGAGTTTGTGCGTAACATTATTCTGCGGCGGCATCTGGAGAACATTCCGTCCGAGCAACTTCGAGCGGAATTTATGGCAGCGCTGACGGATCGAGCTTCGGCGGATGATCCGCCTTTTTCAATAGACTACTGGCGCCTGAACCTGCGCGGTCGCGCAGGCTAAGAGGACCGCGAGGCTGAGCCCCAACTCCTGCTGCGCACTCTTGCGTCTGTGGAAATTCGCTGAAAAGATAGCGTGGGACTTGCCTCCGAGCGCCGCTCTCGAGGCTGTCTTCATTCCCCGAAAGATCTGGGTTTCGAGGATACCCCCCCTCCCCCCACCCTCCGAATGCCTTGACTGGCGCGGGGTCTGCAAAAAGTATCTGCAAAATCTTGATGTCAAAGAGCTTAGAGGTCAAAATCTTGACAACAAGGGACTTAAGCCCTCCGTCGCAGTTTTTCACTTTACTGCCTCCGCCTCGACTATGATCCGCTTGTTTTGCGAGAGCGGCAAGGTTAGATGTCACATGCGACCTGTGGATTTCGCGTTCGACTTACGCTTCTCGCAAAGGGGGGCATGCATTATGTAAGAGACTGCCTAGCTCTGATTTGCCTTTACCCAACCCGGAATGGGCTCGAACCATTGGTTTCCAGACGTCCCGAGAACGGCGATGAGGCGGTATCCCTCTTCGGTCGAGTTGTCGAACAGGATGGTGTGGTCGGCGCGCTCCAGGGCTATCGGAAGATTCTCGAAGCTTCGTTGGTAGCGCCGTCGGACATCATTCTCCGGGACATCATGGCCGCCCGCGAGAACTCGGTT
>DATHMS010000076.1:0-24435 GCA_035486795.1 Candidatus Sulfotelmatobacter sp.
TGGGTGCGGACCTGCTCGCCGGCTTATAAGTTGTGACAACGGGAGGCTCGTAATGCTGCGGAAAGTGCAATCATTCTGTCTGCTCTTTTTCTTATTCGCTCTGCCCGCTGTGGGCCAGACGGCGCCAGCGTCTCAAGCAGCCACCGAGGCACGAGTAGATTCGATGCTCAAGCAATTGAACCTCGAAGAAAAGATTGATCTCCTCGGCGGCGTTGACAGTTTCTACATCCGCGCCATCCCCCGCATAGGTCTCCCACGCCTGAAAATGGCCGACGGCCCCCTAGGAGTCCGCAACTACGGGCCCTCCACCGCCTTCGGCGGCATCGGCCTCGCCGCTACCTGGGATCCTACTCTCGCCCAACGAATCGGCGCCGTAATTGGCCAGGATGCCCGCGCTCGCGGTGTGCACTTCATGCTCGGCCCGGGCGTCAATATTTATCGTGCTCCGCTCTGCGGCAGAAACTTTGAGTACTTCGGCGAAGATCCCTTCCTCTCCTCGCGTACGGCCGTCGCCTATATTGAGGGCATGCAAAGCCAGGGAGTCAGCGCCACCGTCAAGCATTTCATAGGCAACAACCAGGAATACGATCGCCACAACATGGATTCCATCATCGATGAGCGCACCATGCGCGAAATCTATCTGCCGGTGTTCGAAGCCGCAGTAAAGGAAGCCCACGTAGGTGCCGTCATGGATTCCTACAACCTCACTAACGGCCAGCATATGACCCAAAACGGCTATCTCAACACGGAGGTGGCCAAGAAAGATTGGGGCTTTACGGGAATCATGATGTCTGACTGGGATTCAACCTACGACGCCGTAGCGGCAGCCAACGGCGGCCTCGATCTCGAAATGCCCTCAGGAAAATCGATGAACCGCGCCACGCTATTGCCGGCAGTGAAAGCAGGCAAAGTGAGCGAGGCAACCATCGACGACAAAGTCCGACGCATCCTGCGCACCGCAATTAACTTTGGATGGCTCGATCGCGACCAGACCGACTTGTCGATCTCCAAACTAAATCCCGAGGGCCACCAGGTAACCCTGGAGGCGGCTCGCGCCGGCATGGTTCTCCTCAAGAATGATGGCAATCTTCTTCCGCTGGAGAAGGGAAAGATCCACTCGATCGCCGTGATCGGTCCGGATGCCTATCCCGCCGTGCCCGGCGGCGGAGGCAGCGCCGAAGCGAAACCTTTTACGCCCATAAGCTACCTCGAGGGCGTAGCGAATTACCTGGGCAGCGGCGCCAAGGTCTACTACGAGCGCGGCCTGCCTGCCTTCGACGAAATCGCCAAGCACACCGAATTCACCACCGAAGCAACGGGAGGTCAACCAGGTCTAAAGGCTGAGTTTTTCACGAACGCCACTCTAAGCGGCGCACCAGCCGTCACCCGTACCGACAAGCACGTCAACTACGAACCGGCGCGCGGAAGTGACGGTGCTGCTAGCGATATGTCAATCCGTTGGTCAGGCTACTTCAGCCCCCCAGCTCCCGGGGATTATCTTGTCTTCGTTCAAGGTCCGGGAGAAAACGGCGGCTACCGGCTCTATGTCGACAAGAAACTCATATTCGACAATTGGAAAGACTGGTACGCCTTTGTGAGCGAGGTTTCGCTGAACTTTACCCCCGGCCCGCACCAGATTGAACTGGATTACTACGCACACAGTGGCTGGGGTAAAACTCCCGTCAATCTCGGCATCGCCCGTCCTGATACTCTTGTAACTCCTGAAGCGAAAGCCGTAGCTTCCCGCGTTGATGCGGTAGTGCTTGCTGTCGGTTTTGATCCCTCCACCGAAGGCGAAAGCGGCGACCGCACCTTCCGACTTCCTCCCGGCCAGGATGAACTCATCAATCAGATCACTGCCGCAAACAAGAACACAATCGTAGTTGTGACTTCCGGCGGCGGCGTGGATATGACTTCCTGGGTCGACCACGTCCCCGCCCTCTTCGAGGCCTGGTACCCCGGCCAGGAAGGCGGCACAGCGCTCGCCCAACTGTTGTTTGGCGAGTTCGACCCCACCGGCAGATTGCCCATTTCGATGGAGCGCCGCTGGCAGGATAATGCCGTCCACGACAGTTACTACCCCAAGGACGGCGAGAAGAAAGTTGAATATACCGAAGGCATCTTCGTAGGTTACCGCCACTTCGATAAGTCTGGAATCAAGCCCCTGTTTCCCTTCGGTTACGGCCTCTCCTACACGACCTTCGCTTACAAGAATCTGGCGGTTTCTCCGGCTGCGAGTTCAGAAAATGCTACCGTGGCCTTCGATGTCACCAACACCGGCACCCGCGCCGGCGCAGAGGTCGCTCAAGTCTATGTTGGCGACAGGCACGCGAATGTGCCCCGCCCGGTGAAAGAATTAAAAGGCTTCGCCAGAGTGGAACTCAATCCCGGCGAAACCAAACATGTCGAGGTCACACTCAACCGGCGAGCCTTCTCCTATTACGACGTCAAAGGTCACCAGTGGACGGTTGCTCCCGGCGATTTCGACATTTATGTCGCCCGTTCTGCGGCAGAGATCGAACTCACCGGTAAACTGGCGCTGCAATAGAAACAAACCAGCCGAGCCCTCAAACCGAAAGAAGCGCGGCAGACTCGATCAGTCTGCCGCCTTGGTTCCCGTCTCATCCCAGATGCGCACGCCGCGCGTCTCCTTCAGCAGCAGACTGCCCACCACAAACGTAACGCCGGCCACGATCATCGGGTAATAGAGCCCCGCATAAATATTGCCCGTAGCCGCTACCGAAGACAGACCGATCAAGGGTAGCAATCCTCCAAACACTCCGTTCCCTATGTGATACGGCAGAGAAAGCGAGGTGTAGCGAATCTTTGCCGGGAAAGCCTCGATCAAGTACGCCGCGATGGGGCCGTACACCAGGCATACATACAGGACCTGGATGAAGACCAGAACCACCAGCATGGTGCGATTGGGATCAGGAGCCTCCTTGGCCGGAACGCTCGCTCCGGTCGCGTCCGTGGTCATCGCCGTTAGACCGATCGCGCCAGTTACTTTATTGCGGGAGGATTTCACGGTGGTCACATTATTCCCTGCGGCGCGTTCCATTGCCTTATAAATCGGGATGTAGGTAAGCACCGCAAGCAGGCAACCCGCCATCATGAGCTTCTTCCGACCGATCTTGTCGGAAAGTGCGCCCACCACAGTGAAGAATGGCATGCCCAGCAGCAGCGCGATTGCCACCACGATGTTCGCGGTCTTGACATTCACCTTCAAGACCGTCTGCATATAGAACAGCGCGTAGAACTGCCCGGTATACCAAACCACGCCCTGCCCCGCCGTCGCTCCGAAAAGGGAGATCAACACCAGCTTCAGATTTGTCCACTTGGTAAAGGCATCCTTGAGCGGTTGCGTCGAAGTCATGCCCGTAGCCTTGAGCTGCGCGAAGATGGGAGACTCTTTCATCTTCAAGCGGATGTAGAGCGAGATGAGCACCAGGATGATGGAGACCAGGAAAGGAATGCGCCAGCCATAAGCGGCGAAGTTTTCCTTCGTCATCGAGTATTGCGTAAGCAGAATCACGATGAGTGAGACGAACAGGCCCAGGGTAGCCGTGATCTGAATGAAGCTGGTATAGAAGCCGCGTTTATTGTCGGGGACGTGTTCGCCAACATAAACCGCGGCGCCGCCATATTCTCCGCCCAGCGCCAGCCCCTGCAAGACGCGGATGAGCAGCAGTACGATCGGGGCGAACCAGCCCGCCGTCGCGTAGGTCGGCAACAGGCCGATAGCAAACGTCGAGAACCCCATGATGGAGAGCGTCACCAGAAACGCATACTTGCGTCCCACCAAATCTCCGATGCGGCCAAAGAATAATGCACCAAAAGGACGCACCAGGAAGCCCACCGCGAAGGTCGCGAGATAGGCGAGGTAGGCGAACGTGTCGTTGCCCGTAGGATAAAACTTCAGCGCCAGGATGGCCGTGAGGCTGCCGAAAATGTAAAAGTCATACCACTCGATCATGGTGCCGACCGACGAAGCCATGATCACGCGCCAGATACTGTACTCGGCTCTACCAGTTCCCGCCACTGCAGCATTCGCCATAACTTCCTCCATTTACCGCAGTAATTTCGTCCTGGACCCGGATTCGCGACCCAATGCTTAAAGCTATTCCTTCTGCAAAATTGCGCTCACCGTCAATACCGATCCTGGCAGCACCGTAAGCTCCCGCTTCCACTGAGTAAAGCCGGGCATGGAAAAAAGGACAACGTGCTCCCCAGTCGTAATTGCAATCTCTGATGGCGTGCTGCCCACGTATTTCCCGTCAAGCGTGATGTCCGCTCCCGTGGGCGTCGAGCTGAAATCGCACTTTACTTTCTCCAGCTTCTCCGGAGGTGTTGCCTGCAGAGAGCCCGCTGACGGAGCTGCCGGCGGTGCCGCAGAGCTTTGCCGCGGCGCAGTTGCACCCGGTGCTGGCTGCGCTGCCACTGCGGCCGCAGCCGCCGGCGCACCGGCCTTTCCCGCCGCATCTACCAGCGCGTACAGCTGTTTTCGCTCCTTGCCCTTGTCATCCACGTAGTACACGGTGATGCCATGTTTCTCTTTTCTCGCGTCAAAACTTTCGCCCTTGGGTAACGGAATGCATCTGGAGTATCTCGATTCGATGGTGCAACTGATGCGAAACGGTGGCTCGTTGTCTTCCTGCACAAGCAAGGTGCTGATCATCGGCACGTTCGTAGTCGACCGGCAATAGGCGTCGAAGGTAAGTTGTTCGCAATTCAGCGGGACGCCGTTATTGTTATCAGCGGTCGACGCTCGAGTTACAGAATCCAGAACCGTGATCCGAACCGTGTCTTTCTGCGAGGCCGCATTTGCTAACATGGGCATCAGGAAAAGACCCGCCAGCAAAACACCCGCTTGCACAGCCGCAATCCTACGCATACTCATCGAACCAACTCCTCCAAACAGCGCCGGTACATCGATCGCCTACCCCGCGCGTTGCCACGACTCTACAAGCCGCTCGCGCGGTTGCGGTACATTCTGCTCCTCCTGTCGTGGCCCGTACAAGGGCCTTCAAGAGGGAAGTTGGGAGGACAAACTCATTTGCGGGCGATCACCCGAATGGGCCCAGTCCCCGGTTCTTCGCGAGCCCGGGTCCTCGATGTGCCCCGGCTATTACAATCGTGCGGCCTCGAAACGCCAGCGGGCCGCTTTTGGCCCGCTAGCGTTCGACGGTCGGTCTAGAAGGTAAAGATCGGTCCGAATTCAGTCCGGTGATCCTGCCATTCGTTGGATGGCTGTCCCGCAATGGTGTAAATGGTGGCGTGGTCCAAACCACGAGTGGCATAGACCGACTGCTCGAAAGCGAACTGGCACCAGTTGTTGAATTTGTAGTACAGGGTTCCAATCGCCGTCTTTCCCATCAAAAGCGGCAGTGGGGCAGTGCCACCGCCATTGTAGGCGCCAACAAAACCAGGATTATTCAGGTCGCGATCATTCACCTGGTCCTTGCCCACCGTGAACAGAAGCTGCCAGCCCGCGTTGTGGCCTTTCGGGTCGGCATTAAACCACCGGGAAAGCGGCAAGCCAACCTGGACGAACCCTCCAAACCCCCGGATGGGTCGCTGCGGAGCAACCACAACCGTGCCCCCGCAGGTTCCAGGAGTGATCCCGTTCACCGCCGCTCCTCCTGTGGGGGTGAACGTCCCCAGGCACCCTAGTACGGCGCCACCGGCTGCAGCGAGCGGACCCCCATCAAGAGTAGGAAACGGTCCCTGTATGCCAGTCAGCCCGCTCACATCGGTGGCGAAACTGTTGATCTGGCCCCCGAAGTAGAAACGCAAGTCGGCTCCTTGATAGGCGCTTGCCACCACGGTGACCCAGCGGGTTGGGATTTGCGCCACGATTTGCTCCCCCCACTGATTGCTGGAAGCTTCAAAGCCATTCGGGAAGGTACCGCAATAGTTGGTTGTCGTACACAGAGTCCCGTACGCCGCGGACGGACCGACCGCCGACAGATTGTAAGCGATGGATGTTCGCCTGGAGTGGAATCCAGCCACCGCGATTTGCGCCGGGGCGACACCCTTCGCATTATCGAGTTGGTAAGTCAACGCCACTCTGCCTTCCTGCTCGGGACGGTCGGAGTCGGCGCCCTCGCGCTCACCTTGCCCAAGCTGGGCGGCAAGCCCGTTCCCGCCTGCGTTCCCAAGCTTCAGGATCTGACCCGTGCTGGGCATCATGATCCCGAATTGCGGCTCGAGGTTGACGTGGTGCGCCTTATCCAGCGTCCAGATAAAGCCGCCCCGCATTTGCGGCGAGCGCTCCCAGGTGTTGCCCCAAAACGCTCCGTTGAATGTGGTTTCCACTATATTTTCCAGTGCGCCGGACCCGAAAAGCGTCCAGTCCTGCCCACCTAGAAAGAAAACGTCGAAAGTGTCGCTGGCGTGGTAATCCAGGCGGACATATGCCAGACGCAGTTGCGGTTCATTGCTGCGGATCGACGAAACGTCCCGGTTGTCGACTTCGCTGAAATTACCTTCGAAGTCTCCCTCGATCTTGCCCGTCAGCGTCAGGTTCTTCGACATGTCCGGCCATTCCAGGTTGAGCCCAAAGCGCGTGGACCGCGCCTTGATATGCACCTCGGGATCCTGTGTAGGGCCTGTGCTCAAAATATTCCCGGAATTCAGCCATATGCCGGGAAACGGAAAGTCGTCGCCATCGGGATCGCTGCTGTCATGGACGAATGTCGACTTGATAAAGCCGTAAGGCGCAAGCGTGATCGGGCCGGCCTTGATCCCGGCTAGACCGCCTGTCTTTGGGGGGTCGATCGGGAACACGCGGACCGGAATCACCGCCCCCACCACCGAAGCTGGGGGAGGCGGTAGCTCGCCCGCTACCCGCGACGGAATGGGTGTCTGCGGCTGGGTTTGGGATTGCGGCGAGGCTTCAGGATCTGCCAGCGACGACGACACAGATTCGCGAGTCTCAACCGGCGCCGCCGCAGGCGCAGCAGCCGCTGCAGGTTGCGCCGCCGGGCTTGCCGCCGCGTTTAAATCCGCTGCGTTCAATACTCCCTTGCGGCTGAGCGCCTCAACCAGAAGCTGAAACTCAGCCTCCGGTGCCGCATTCCGGATGGCATCGGCCTCCGCGGATGCCAGCACGCCCTTTTTCACCAGCACTCCCAGCAACGCCGTAACATTTGCGTTTCCGGGAGCCGCAGTTAGATTCGGGGAAGGGTTCGCATTTGGGGTGGCTGCAGCCGGTTCCGCGCTCGCTGCATCACCATTTGCCGGTTTCGCATCGTTGCTGCCCGCCATCAACGGCAGAGCCATGATGGCCAGCACCAGCAGGCACCACAACAATCGCTTCAGCGTCAACATAGACGGTCTCTCCTCGTTCTGGCTCAGACCCAGGCACAGAACATGGAGCGGAACCCTACGACACTTTCTGCACCAATGTCAAGGCAGTATTGCGCACCATGGCTTCGGGAGCCACCGCCTGAGTCTTGGTTGGAGGTTCTGGAAGGCTGGGTCAGTATGTGGGGACGGCCGACTCTGGAGCCTGCCCCGAGGGAAACCGAGGGGTCCGCTGAGCGAAGCGAGCCTCTTGGCTCCTCACCCTCACCCCTGCGCCCCTGAAGATCCGTGGCAAGGCGTTGGAACTACCAGGTCGATTTCAGGCCCACGCGGAGCGTTGCTGTGAGTTCGCCTGAACCCTGGCTGCTCGCGTGAGTTCCGCCATCGCGGGCACCGATTCCGGAGCCAGCAGCCTGCTCTGCTCTGGCTGAGATCCCGTGCGGATCGCCTCTGTTAGCATTTCCAGCGCAAGGTCCGTGTTAGGACGGATAAAGATTGTGGCCGCAAGCACCCCGCTTCGCACCCAGGCCTGGCCCGTCTTCGGCAGTCCATCACAGCCCGTGAAAGGTATCTTTAGCCATCGCTCGCGTTCGCCCCCGGCGATTTCCGCGAAGGCTTTTCTGGCGCCCACCGCCATGCTGTCATCCTGGGCTCCCACCAGATCAATGAAAGTTTCTTGTGAAGTGCGCAGTCGCAGCCACGAACTGACGCTGCGATATGCGCTCTCTTCAGTCCAGCTCCCCCGCATCGTCTTCACCTGAATGTTCGCCGGCTTCGTCCGGTTCATTCCTGCGGTCCGCTGTTGCGCCGCCGAACTATTTGCCGGACCCTCGATGTACAGAATGGATCCGCCTTGTGGCAGCAGCGCGGCAAACTGCTTTCCCTGCAGGCTTCCAACTTCCTCGTGATCCGAGCTGATGGAGAACACCGGTACATGGCAGCCTAGCCGAAGTTTATTGAGATAATCTGCTTCATGGTTCAGCACAACCCAGCCAATATCCGCAGCCACCGCGGCGCGCGCCACCTGCGGAAACCCCGTTCCGCCCGCCGGCTCGAATACAATTGCATCTGGACGCGATGCCGCCCCACCCTGGATGTAGTGCAGTAGTTGCTGGCTTTGCGTAACCGCGTCATTGTTGGCGTGGACGATCGTCACCTGCACGCCCAGGCGCCGCGCAGCTCTCTCTGCCGCCGCCTGCTGTTCCTGTTGGTAGTCGTTCTCGTCGTTCGTGAGAGAGACCAGAAAGCTGAGCTTCTTCATGACTCTTTCCCGTCCCGATCATAGTTCAACTTCGAGCAAGCCTCCGGTAACCAGAGTAACCGGAAGCTATCTCATCAATGGTTTCGGGGACAGCGGGACTCTCGGAGGTTGCCGAAAACAAAAGTGCGAGCACAGTCGGGAAGGGCATGAATTCAAGCCGGCCCTGAGCGGCGTCGAAGTGCCATCAAGTCTTGAAATCGAGGTTACGCTTCAGCGCCTCAGGTGTGCCTCTTGCATATGAGCTGAGTTCACCCCCAACTTCTTCGGGAGTACTGCCCGCGAATCACACTTCCGGCTTAAACCCATGTTCCTTAAAGAATTGCCTGCGGTACTTGGTGTCACGGAAAGCCTCCGTACCGCCAGGCCGCGTAGTGGAAAAAGCGCCGGCCAGGTTTCCGGCGGCAAGGCACGTTGTCAAGTCCGCGCCCCGTACATACTCATGCAGAAAGCCCGCGTCAAAGCTGTCTCCCGCTCCCACTGCGTCCACAGCTTCCACTCGAAGTGCCGGACTGGTAAAACGCTCGTTGCCACGCTGTGCCATCGCCCCCTGGCGGCCCAACTTCACCACCACTAGTGGCACCATCGCCGCAAGTTTCTTCACCGCCGTTTCCAGATCGCTGGCGCCCGCCGCCTTCGGCGCCTCCCGCTCATTCGGCAGAAAGACGTCCACATATCTCAGCGCCTCAAGCAGGCCGCCCTCCCACCTGTCGTCGGGATCGTCGTTGGTGTCGAGCGAGGTCGTGAGTCCCGCCTCCTTCATCTTGCGGAACAGCTCCGCCACTCGCGGCCGCAGCCCGCCCTGCAGGTAATAAGACGACACGTGGAAATGCCGGGAGTCGGCGAGATAGGCCAGGTCAAGATCCTCCCACGTGGTTTCCGCAATGGTTCCCGAATAAGTCACCATATTGCGCCACGCCTCCCGCTGCAAAATCACGGTAAGCCCAGTCTTTACCGGGCCCGGCACCCGGCGCACCCGCGAAACGTCCACGCCGCTTTCCTGCAGTCGTTCGAGCGCAGTCTCGCCCAGATCGTCATCCCCAATGCGCGATTGAAATCCCACCCGGCTGCCTAAAGCGGCCAGATTGTGCGCCAGGATCGCCGACGATCCCCCCAACGTCAGCATCATGCGATCAGCCAGCAGTTCGCGCTCAGGTGGCAGTTCGTCGGGAAGCCCGTAAAGAATCAGGTCCAGATTAAGTTCGCCAGCAATGGTGACATCAAAGCGCGGCATCTTTTGGTTAGGCATTTCTTTATGACGATCGTTTTCCCTGTCCATCCTAAAGGAACTCCACCGCCAAAATGCCGCAAGCCAAAGATTTTCTCCGTGTCTCTGTGTCTCCGTGGTGAATGCCTTTCAGCTGCGGCTCCTAAGCCACATCCGCAACGGCTCCCGCCGAAACCACCGCTCTCCTCAGCGGCTCCCCAATAGCTTTCATCACCCTCTCAAACCCCGCAAAATCCAGCGACTGTGCTCCATCCGAAAGCGCTCGCTCCGGGCAGGGATGCACTTCAATAATCAGTCCGTCCGCCCCCACTGCAACCGCCGCCCTCGAAACCGCCGCAATCAAGCTCTGCTTGCCCGTCGCGTGCGAAGGATCGGCAATCACCGGCAAATGTGAAAGGTCGCGGGCCAGCGCCACCGCCGCCAGATCGAACGTATTGCGCATTTCTGTTTCGAACGTCTTGATCCCGCGTTCGCATAGCACAACCTGGCTGTTTCCCCCGGAGAGCAAATACTCCGCCGCCAGCAACCACTCCTTCACCGTCGCCGAAGGACCGCGTTTCAACAGCACCGGCTTACGAACAGTCGCAAGCCGCCGCAGCAGCGCAAAATTCTGCATGTTGCGCGCTCCCACCTGCAGCATGTCCACATGCTCACAAATAATGTCAACATCTTCCGTGCTCATCACTTCCGTCACCACTGGCAGTCCGGATTGCTCCCGCGCTTCGCGCAGGATCTTCAGCGCCTCGAGCCCAAGCCCCTGAAAGTCGTAGGGGGAAGTCCGCGGCTTGTACGCCCCGCCGCGAAGCATAGTAGCTCCCGCCCGCTTCACCGCGTGAGCTGTCGTAAGCAATTGCTCCCGCGATTCCACGGAACAAGGTCCGGCAATCACCACCACGCCCGGTCCCCCAATCGCGACTCTGTCCCCGTTCACCCCCACCTTTACCACCGTCCGCTCCGGCTTCACCTGCCGGCTGACCAGCTTGAAAGGCTGCGCGATGGCCACCACATTGTCTACCCCGGGTGCCACCTGCAGCGCCTCAATCTCATGGCGTCGCCCATTTCCCACCGCCGCCACGATCGCGCGCTCCACTCCCCGCGTAACATGAGGCGTGTATCCCGCCTCGCGAATGCGCTCAATAATGTGCGCAATCTCCGGCTCAGTTGCCTTCTCCGACATATTGACGATCATTGGCACTCCTGCAGTTTTCCAGTGTTAGTAAAGTCTTGATTGTCATCCGGGAGCCAAGCTTTCTTTGCTTGGCGAAGGACCCGGGTGAGCCCCCTGAAGCGTCGCGTTCTTCGCGATGCAGCAATCGCGCGTTCGGCTGGCCTCCTTATTGCTCTTCCTTGCCAAAAGCAAAGGCCGCGATCTTAAATCGCGGCCTCTGGTAATCTTGCTCGAAATCTAGTCGATCATCCCTGACCCAAAGTCCCCGCAAGCACCGCAGCTGCCGCTACTCCGCTAAACCAGTAGTAGTGAAACTGCCAAGTAAACGAGGTAAACCGTGTCATGAATGAATAACTCCCAACTTCATTCCAGATTGCACCGTGCTTGTCCGGCTATTGGATCGCGCTCGCCACATTTGAAAAGGCATTATTTGCATTGGATCCGATCAGGCGGATGGTGCCCACGACCAGAACCAGGATCACAGCCAGCATGACCGCATATTCGGCAATGTCTTGCCCCGCATCTTCCCGCCAAATCTTGCGGATGAATTCGGACATGCGCTCCCTCCAGTCCTAACCCGTTCGCTGCGAAAGAAAACCCCGCAGTCGAACGCCCCCATAATGCCCCACCGCGCAAGGCTTGTCAATTGTGGAAATGCCCTAGGTAGCGCCCCAATCAAGCCGAGCCACCGCCGGACAGTGTCTGAGTTTTGGATATGTAAAACTGGGGACGACCGCCTCGACCGTCCATTGAAGAGCCCAAGAGCCAAGAGCCGAGAACGAACCCCTGGCCACTGACCCCTGGCCACTGTTCTACAATCTTCCCGTGGCCGTATTTCACAACCTTCGCATTACTTTGGAAATGATCAAGTGGGAGCACTCCATCTTCGCCCTCCCGTTCGCTCTCTGCGGAGCCATGCTCGCCGCTTCCGGCCTTCCCACCGCCCATCAACTCCTCTGGATCGTAATCGCCATGCTGGCAGCCCGTTCCGCCGCCATGGCCTTCAATCGCCTCGCCGACGCTTCGATCGACGCCGCCAATCCCCGTACTCGCACCCGCGCGCTCCCCGCCGGCCAGCTTTCGCCCACCTTCGTCACGACTTTCGTGATCGTCTCTTGCGCCATCTTCATTCTCGCAGCCGCCCAACTGAATCGTCTCACCCTGTGGCTCTCCCCAGTCGCCCTCGCCGTCCTGCTCCTCTACTCGTACACCAAGCGCTTCACCCGCTGGTCGCACCTCGTGCTCGGTCTTGCCCTCGGCATAGCGCCTGCCGCCGCCTGGATCGCCGTTCGCGGCTCTCTCGACCCTCGCATCCTCATTCTTACCGCCGCCGTCACTTTCTGGGTCGCCGGTTTCGACATCCTCTACGCCTGCCAGGACTTCGATTTCGATCGCCATGCCGGACTCCACTCCATCCCCCGCCACCTCGGCATCCACCATGCCCTCTGGGTCGCGCGCACCTTCCACCTGATCATGTTCCTCCTCCTGATCGCCTTGCTCCCAACTTTCGCGCTAGGCAAACTCGCTATCGCCGGCGTAGCAGCGGTCCTGCTCCTCCTGCTCTACGAACATTCTCTCGTCAAGCCCGACAATCTCTCCCGCCTGAATGCCGCCTTCTTTACCATGAACGGCGTAATCTCAGTAGTCTTTGCTCTTTTCATAGCCGCAGACCTCCTCCTCCGCAAATAGGAGTCATCAGCTATCTCATGAGCGGATCTGGGGAGGGCACGTGGGTGGAGCAGGCCTTCGAGGCCTGCGTTAGCGTGCCAAAACTTAGACTGGGCTTTAGCTCCTAAGGGTTCTCTTTTCCAAGAGATAAAACCGGCGTCCCCACCCCCTGCGGCGGAGACGCCGGTTTCCCCATTCCCTCATTGTCACGGAGGGCCTGAAGGTCTGCGATCGCTACTCTCAAACGCTTAATCGCGGCTCCATCCTGCCCCACTGGTGGTCCACATTTGTCAGGCCGATGTAAACATTTTGTAAAACCATAGATCGACTCCCCTCCTGCACCCCCCGTTCGCAACCCAATTTCGAATCCTGAGACTGATAGCATAAGATTCCTTCGTCCGGAACCGTGCGCGCAATGCTCCAACTCCGAATCCTTTGTTTCACTCTTCCCCTCCTCACTTTTCCCGTCAACGCCCAGAGCAACGCTGGAGAGCTTCGCCTTAAGGTCACCGGTCCCGACGATCTCGCCTTTAAGACCGCTGTCGAACTTGTCAGCCAGGGCAACGAGTATCGCCACACTTTCACCACCGACGATCAGGGCAACCTGGATGCCAAACGCCTGCCTTATGGCATCTACCAGGTCCAGATCCATACACAAGGCTTCGCTCCGGTTTCCGAGTCGGTCGAGATACGTTCCGCGCTTCCCTTGGATCGGACGATTCGCTTGAGACTGGCTTCAGCTTCCGAATCGGTGACAGTCAGCGCGTCCGGAACATTGGTCGATCCCTATCGTTCAGGTTCGTTCAATGAGATGGGTTTGCAGACTATTGAGAATCGATTGACCGCGCTGCCCGGCCGCTCCATGCAGGACCTGGTGACCTCAGAGCCCGGCTGGCTCTACGAAGGCAATGCGGTCTTCACCCACGCGGATCGGAATATCAGACGCAATTCATCGTCGACGGTATTCCCCTTACCGACAACCGTTCCCCAAGCTTTGAGCCCGAGGTCGAAGCCGACGATGTCGAATCCCTCAAGATTTATACCGCCGGCATTCCTGCCGAATATGGGCGTTTAGAAAGGCCATTCTCTACAGTGCCGAGGCCAAGCTTGAAGTTCTACACTGGGGGCGCTTTTCCGGTTTCGCCAGCTACTCCTACATCGTGGGCAATGTCTGGAACCCGGTAGCCGGCGGCCTGTTTCTTGGGGATGACGCTACCGGCGCGAACACTCAGCTGATCGGACATTTTCCCGACTCGCAGAACCAGCGGCAAACCATTCGCTGCCGCGTCCGTTATCAGGTCGCCCCGCGCCTGTGGATCGCCGTGGGCGGCGACTACAACAGTGGGCTGCCCTTTCAACCTGATTTAACCGCTCAGCAATACGCCACGGAATACGGCCAGGTCGTGATTAATCACCTCAACTTTAACCGCGACCGTATCAGTCCTTACCTCACGGAGAATTTTTCCTTAGGAGCCGATCTCCACCAGCAGGAAAAGTGCTCACTGCGCCTAAAGGGCGACGTCCAGAACCTGAGCAACGAGCTGGAAGTAATTGACTTCGGAGGCCTCTTCTCCGGCAATGCCCTGGGCCCCTCCCGCCAATACACCGTCCGCCTCGTAACCACATTCTGAAGCTCTGTCATCCTGAGCGAAACATGATCGTCTGAAAGACGATCTACGCACGAGGATCTCTACCGTACCGGCACGCTCGAAGCTGATAGGAGTTTCTTCAAATTGCCCGACCTCCCCAGGCAAAAGAAAAGGACGCCCGCTGGCGCCCTTAATTCCTCGATTCTTAGAACTTATCGGAGACGCTAACTCCCGGCTACCATCTGCGCCGGAGCCCCTCCATCCACATCAGCCTGATTGAATACGACGTTCTCTCCCATATGGGCTGCCCGCGGTGCCAGCATTTGCTCTTTCCGGTAAACCAGAGTGCTGGCATTAAACGTAGCCAGCTCAAACCCATGCCCGTGCGTAATCGCGTCAGTCGGGCAAGCCTCCACGCAATACCCGCAAAAGATACAACGGTTGTAATCGATGTTGTAGACCTTGGCGTAGCGTTCGGCGCCGCTTATGCGGTGTTCGGCGGTGTTGTCCGCAGCTTCGATGTAGATGCAATTTGACGGACAGTTGGCGGCGCAGAGAAAGCAGGCTACGCACTTTTCCAGTCCGTTTTCGTCGCGTTGCAGCACGTGAGCGCCGCGGAAGCGGGCTTCGAACTTCGCTCCCTTTAGCGGACCTTTGCCATCGGGATAATTCTCCACCGTCGTGGGCTGGAACATCTCCATGAAGGTGATGCTCATGCCTTTGGCGATGGCGGCGATGTTTTTAAGGACCGGCATGCTCCTTAGTATACCGAAAGGCGGCCTTTGGAGGCGCCCCCAGCGAACCCAAGGTCAAGGGCGGACGAGGGCGTTCGCCCCTATACATACTCGAGATCAGACGATCTCCAGCACTCTATTTAGCGAGGCTACTATGTATTTCCAAACGAGGTAGTAAACCACCAGAGTCGCACAGAACTCTGCTAAAAGCGTGGGGATGATCATGGAATAGGGAGTCTTGGCCTGCTCGAACCAGGTGATGCCCTGGGTACCAAAGGTAAGAACTCCCAGACATTTGGCCGTCAGTACTCCAAGCGGGGCCATGATCACGGGTAACAGTGCGCCGTGGAAACCGATCGGCATTCGGCGACCGGACCATAAGTACAAGATGTTCCAGAGGCCGAACAAATTGGGCACCAGTGCCATGGGAAATACGATGACCCGCTCGAGGGGAATCGGCACCCGGAAAACCAGACGTACCATAATGAACATGGTCAGGACCAGCAGCAGAACCAGGCTGGGCGTAAAGATGCCGGCCATGTAGGCACGAAGATAAGGATGTTTGTTCATGATGACCCTCCTCTTTTACAAGTGATAGAGCAGTACCGGAATCGCAGACGGGAAGCATGCCAGCAAGGCCGCGGCGGCTGCGCCCAGTGCGCAGTCGAACCAGGCCTGGTTGAACCATGCCCGTTCAAACCATGCCGCGCGGGCTTCGGGCTTCTGCAAACGCTGCAGCATTGTTGGCCAGAGGTCGCGGCCGAGTTGCGCCGCGTCGTCCGTAACGGGCGGAATCGACTGCTTCAGCAGCTTGGCGATTCGTTTTTGTTCCGATGGGTTCATGGTTTGATTCCTTGTTGTATGAGTTGTTTTCGCAGTAGACGCACAGCGCGGAAGACGCGCAGCTTGACGGCTCCGATGGAGATGCCGAGCGTCGCAGCGATTTCACCGTAGGGTTGCTCTTCGATCAACGCCAGCGTGGCGGCGACTTGCAGGCTCGGCGGAAGCTGACGGAAGGCTTGCGCTGTCTTGGTCCGGACTTCCATGGTGATAGCGGGATCGGGCGACGGCGGCTGGGGCAAATTCTCCAGCGGATCGGGATCGTCCCCTCCTTGCGTATGCCTGGCGAAAGAGTGGGATGCACTCTTGAAATAATCGATCGCGACGTTGGTGGCGATGCGGCGCGCCCATGCTTCAAAGCTGCGCTCGGGATCGAAGCGGGCATGGGCGCGGTGAATGCGCCAGAAGGCTTCGACGGTGAGATCTTCAGCGAGGAAGGGATCGCGCACGATCACGACGATCGAGCGGTAGACCTCAGCCTGATGCCGGCGGAAGAGCGTCTCAAAGGCGTCCAGGTCACCGCGCGCGAATTGCCGTAGGAGTTCCGATTGTCCGGGTGCAGACTTCTCCGGTAACGGCTGTCCCAGCGATGACAGTTCCAGCACGGGCATCCTTTTCAGCCTTCTGTATACGCTTACGAGACGGAGGAGGGGAAGGTTACGGGGATCTTGGTGTTGCCAGCGGCAAAAGAGGCGCTCCGGAAGATCAGAGATTTCCGAAAAGCGGCGGTGGCGATACGGCGTGCGCAATTACGAGGCCACATCGGACAAAGTCACGGCTGATCCCAAAAGCCTCTCAGACTGCGGATACGCGCGCCATACAGCAGTGAAGACGAAGGACTAGATATTCCCCCCGTGTTAAAAGCGTTGAACTACGCATACCCCCTACATCATGTAATCCGCACGGAGGTCTAACGGCCTTCACGGCGCAGTTTTTTCGTTCCTGCTCTGGTTTCCGCAAGAATACGGCTATCGCCTTTTGTTCGGACCTACGGTGGTTGAGCTAATGTGCGCAGCCATTGGGGGTTCAATTCGGCGCGAGCATCAACCGATCCCGAGCATTCATCTCCACTGCCTTACGCGAATAGTGCAACGGAAAATATTCGCCTTTGTCCCACAGCGGAAGGAGATCCGAGTAATGTGACGATCCCGGCTGTCCGCTTTGTCCCGGAGTATTTACAGCTAACGAATGGTCCCAATCCCCAGTATCCAGGATTTCTCGATAGCTCGCGCCACCCTCCTGCTCGAACTTCTTATCTGCCCAGGTGGCATTCACGGTGTCGCCATCGCCCGGACGCGACAACGGTCCCAAATCTAGCAATGCCGCAGCGTCCGGCAAACGGTCCAGCGAGTGCAGGAACTGAATCGTATGCAAACGACCCCATGACCACTTCTGCGGATCGGTGCCCAGCAGCTGTTCAGTCTGCTTCCAAGCGGATTCGAGGGTTTGCAGCAACACCTCGTTTCTGCCTGCGACTGCATCGGTTCCGAAAACCTGCGGCGACGGATCCGAAAGGAACTCGAGTACGTTCTCCAATTCCCAATCGTCTTGAAGCGATGCAACCCCTTCCTTCTCCGCGATCACCTTTCGCAGTTCTTTGAGCCAAACTTCATAAAGCGCGGCAACTCCGGACTCTCTACTCAGCCTCGCATCCCATCCCTGCATCATTTGCGTCGCTGGCGTTGGGTTCGGCGACGACTCTTTCAACAGGTTCACTAACTGACGCGCCGGCAGTGACACAACATCAGTCTGGAGCTTCTCCATATCCTCCAGTGTTATCTTCTTCCCGCTGTCCCGAATGCCAGAGACAACCTCCTCGATACGATGCACGCGATCAGGAGGAGCCCATTCGAAGCCGACGTTGTATGGATAATTCTCCGGGATCATCTTGTGATTTGCGGTTGCGACAAACCCGCTGGATGGATTGAAACTGTGGGGAAGTTCCGAGTTCGGTACGTATCCTGACCACTCGTACTCCCCCGCAGCCCCAGGCACCGGCAACAGCCCGGTCCAATTTCTTCGCAGTGGCGTCAGACCAGTGGAGTGCTCCCCTATATTGCCGTCGATGTCGGCATAGACAATGTTCTCCGACGGCACCTTCCAGCGCTTCATGGCGTCTTCGAATTCGTTCCAGTTCGTCGCCCGGTCGACAGCCAGAGATCCAAGATAGCCCGCGGTACCGGGCTCGGCGCCAACCCATCGAAGTGCCAGAGCGCGCTTGCCGTCTTCCCAAAGTACGGGACCATGACGGGTAAACTTCAAGTCGACTTCCACCGGCGGCTTTCCTTTGATTGCGATGCTTTCGTGCTCCACCTGCATCCGCGCCCATCCATTCGCCGTCTTGTATTGAAGCGGATCTTGCGGATTCAGATCTTCGATGTACAGATCCTGCTGATCGAGTCCGAAGATCGTGAATCCCCACGCAATATGCTGATTGTGACCCACAGCGATTCCCGGCAAACCCGGCTCGCCCGCGCCGATCACATCCCAGCCAGGAGCTACCAGATGGACGATGTAACGCAACGAGGGCACCGCCACCACGCGATGAGGATCGTTGGCCAAAATCGGCTTGCCCGTGGATGTAAGCCTCCCCGAGATCGTCCAATCATTGCTGCCTTGCTTGCCGTCCGACGGAAACTCGATCCTCGCATCGCTTCCGATGAGGTTCTTGAGAAGTGACGGAGTCAGTCCGCCCAAATCCACGCCCGCCGCGGGGTCAAGTTTTACCTTCGGATCAAGGCTCAGAACGGCGCTGGCTTTCTCCACACCAAGCTTCGCGATCAGCTCAGCATCACGAAGCTCGCTGAACGCATTTCCAGTCACGGAAAATGCCGCCATTCGATTGAGACAATCCTGTGGCTTCCAGGGCTCCGGCGCGAAACCGGCCAGCTGAAACTCGATCGGCAAGCCGGGGCCGGTCTTCTTTGTTTTTGTTTTTGCCGTGAGTGAGCGTATCTCGGCATTGATCCCGTCGGTGAAAGCGCTCAGGATTGCCTCGGCGTCCGGCGAGTAGCTCTCATACTCGGCCTTCATGTCGCCCCGGTAACGAAGCAGCCTGGCATTGATGTCACGCTGCACCGCCGATGGGCCCAACACCTCGGCCAAACGGCCCTGACCTGCGCGCTTCCACATCTCCATCTGGAAGAGCCGGTCCTGGGCCACGACAAAGCCTTGCGCAAAAAAGAGATCGTGCTGATTCTTGGCGTAAATGTGCGCAACGCCCCAGCGATCTCGAAGCACACTGACCGGCTCTTTCAGCCCGGGCGCGACCAGATTGCCGCGAATCGGTGAAAGCACGTCGCGCGCCCTGACATCTAACGGCCTGGGCGTCTCTTGTGCCACTGACACAACTACAAAGATAACTGCGAGGAACGAACCGAGCAGGAAAACACCGATTCTTCTATGCATAAGGGCCGGATTGCGGCGCGGGATCAGATCGAGTAGCACCGGTTGCGAACGACACTCTCCTGTTAATGCGTCTCCACCATGGTCCCCGCCAACTTATGCAGCGCATCCTGATTCAAAGTACGCGTGTAAAACATGTGGCCACCGGGAAACTCATGGACCTGCACGCGGTTCGCATCCCCCATGATCGGCATCTGGTCCACGCTAAGTACCGATCCCATGAATGGACAAGAGAGGTCGTTCCATCCATGCACGATCAGCACGCGCAGTTTAGGATCGGCAGCAACCGACTCGCGCAGGTCTCTCACCGCACCCTTACGCAGGTCATCATTGCGATCCCATTGCCGGTTGACGTCACTCGACAGAGCCTCGTAGCGCGCATCGGTCTTCCATCCAACCGTTCGCGTGATGAAGTCCACCATAGCCGTGGTCGTGGGCGCGATGATGCTCTCGAGAATCGGATCTCCAGTCTGTTGGGTCGGGGCATAGGGGAATGGATCGGGTGCGGTGACGTTCGAGTCGTACACACTGCCGATTAATCCTTGTGTCCGGTGCACCTCGCGGAGATAGGCTCGAATGTCCAGCCGGCCGCCGGCAAACTTCACGAACTTCGGATCAAGCCCCGTCATTTCGGTTACATGCGCGATCATCGCGTCGGTAGCAGCCGGGTCACTGCGGCCTTTCAGCAGCGCCTCGGCATAGTCTCCGCGTGTGTACGCCATCACCTGCTGCATCGCAGCGTCAGTCAGCTTGCCTTCGGATTCCAGATGCGCGGCCGTTATCGACGGCAGATCGATCATCCAGGGAATCGGAGACAGGTCCCCGTCGCCTTTCTCCGGGTTCAGATACGGACTCACCAGCACAAGGCCGTTCATTGCAACGCCCAGTGTGGATTGCAGATAATGCGTCAGCAGCGGCCCGCGATATCCGCCATAGCTCTCGCCGACCAGATATTTTTTGTCCAGCAAGCGATTGTTCTGCACCAGCCACTTGTAGATCACGAGCGAGAGATACTCGATGTCCGGTTTGGGTGCATAGAAAAGCTTCTTCGTCTCCGCCTCGTCCACCAGAGAACGCGAAAATCCCGTGCCGATCGGGTCGATAAAGACCATGTCAGTAAAGTCGAGCCAGGTGCCGGGATTGTCGGTAAGCGTCGCCGGGTCCGAAGGTGAGTCGCCTTCATTCGCAAACGCAATATGCTTGGGCCCGATCGCGCCCAGGTTCAGATAGACGGACGATGCCCCCGGGCCGCCATTGAGAGCGAACGTGACCGGCCGGTGCGATCCGCTGTCGCTGTCTTTGTTTTTGCCTTTTGGTTCGTCGCGCTTTGGTTGGTCGCCTTTTGGTTGGTCTAGCGTGAATGCCGTATACATCACCACGCCGGTGGGCTTGTCATCCTTGCCTTTCAGCGTGATTGTGCCGACTGTCGCCGTGTAGTGAAGTGTCTCGCCATTCACGGTGATCGTCTGCGGCACAGACTTGTCCGCGGGCAGAGGATTCTTCATGGGCTCGGCGGATTTCGAGTCGGCGGATTTTTCTGTCGCGGGAGTCGCGCTGGCATCGGCCGCCGGCTTGGCAGATTCGCCACGCTGGGCGCATACAGGAAGAGCGAATAGCACGAGTGCTACAACAAAATTTGTGCGAATCATCCCGAAGTAGAATCTCCTTTCGCTTCAAAAACCGCGCCCAACAATGCTTCCCTACGCTCCCATCGCTTCCTGCCCGCCCAGCGGCAGGAAGTACTGCGTCCCCTTGATCGGCTCGGTAACCTTGCGCAGCAGTTCCTGCAAGTCTTCATTGCGGTCAACAAAGTCGATATCCGAAGTGTTGACGATCAGCAGATCCGACGACGTGTAGTGAAAAAAGAAGTGTTCATACGCTTTGACCACTTCCTCGAGATATTCATCGCTCACAGCACGCTCACCCGGAGCATTTTTTTTCTTCAGCCGTTTCTTCAGCACCTCAGGCGTGGCTTGCAGGTAAATGACAAGGTCGGGCGTAGGCAACTGCTCGCGGAAGTGGTTGTAATAGCGGTTGTAAGTGTCGAGTTCCTGATCGGTGAGATTAAGGCAGGCAAAGAGCTTATCTTTTTCGATGATGTAGTCGGCGACCACCGTCTTCTGCGAGCGGGGTCCCAGGTCGAGCGCCTGCAGCTGTTCGAACCGCTGCACGAGAAAGGCAAACTGAGTTTGAAACGCCGCGCCGCGTTCGCCCCCATAAAAAGCTCCGAGGAACGGATTGGATTCCGGCTCCATCACCCGCTGCGCGTTCAGCCGCTCTGCCAAAATTCGCGCCAGCGTGCTTTTGCCGACTCGGATCGGACCTTCCACTGCAATGTAACGGGGCAGCTCGAAGAGATTGGCCATGGGCTCGCAATAATTCGGAAGTTGCAGGATAGCTCGGATGGAGCCGAGTGGCAATTGAGGGAAGAGTTAACAGCAGAAATTGAGCGATTTAGCGATCGCGTGATTGTGCAATTTGAAGAGGATCGTACGATCTTCGATCACACAATCGCTCAATTACTCAATGCTCTACAATCCCTCCATGCTGGTCACAGCTCTAACGTGTGCCGCCTCCGCCGCAGCCGCGATCACCGTCGGCTACCAGTCCATGGCTCCGACGGCGCAATGGCATGGACGAACCTTCATCGGACTCGACCCTGGCTCGCGCCAGATCGCACTGACCTACGACGATGGCCCAAACGATGCGCATACGCCACGCCTGCTGGAAGTCCTCGCGAAGCACAATGTACACGCCACTTTTTTCCTGATTGGACGCTACGTCGAGCAGCGGCCGCAAATTGTCCGCGCGATCGTCCAGGGCGGGCACGTCGTCGGCAACCACACCTTCACTCATCCCCTTTTGATCTTCAGAAGCGAAGCCGAGATCCGCCAGCAACTCACCCATTGCCGCTCCGCTTTACGGGATGCGATTGGCGAACCCTCCAATCTCTTCCGCCCTCCCTTCGGAGGACGCCGTCCTGCTGTGCTCCGCGTGGCGCGCGAACTAGGCCTCGAGCCAGTTATGTGGAACGTAACCGGCTACGACTGGAGCGCGCCGCCTGCCGAGGAAATCGAAAGGAAAGTCGCGAAACAGATGCGCGGCGGCGACGTGATCCTTCTGCACGATGGCGGCCACAAGCAAATGGGAGCAGACCGCTCCCAAACCGTGATCGCCACCGATCACCTGATTGCGCGCTACAAGACCGAGGGATATGAATTCGTAACAATTCCTCAGATGATTGAAGAGTCAGCCGTTACGTCAGGCCAATAGCTACAGTCGTCTTGGTTTCTTGGAATTTCTCCACGCGTCTGTGACTCTGCGGTAAATTATCCCTTCATCCCCGCAAACGCCGATTTCGCCGCCGCAATCGTCCGCTGAACATCCTCGTCAGTATGCATCGAGCCCAAAAACGCCGCTTCGTACTGCGACGGAGGCAGATACACTCCGCTATCAAGCATTGCCCTGAAAAACTTGCCGAAAGCCTCAGTGTTCGATTTCGACGCAGAATCCCAATCCGTTACCGGTCCCGGCGTGAAAAACCACGTAAACATCGACCCCACGCGGTTGTGCGAGAGCGGAACGCCCGCTTCTTTCGCAGCCGCGGCCACGCCCTCAACCAGTTCGCCGCTCAACTTCTCAATCCGCGGATAAATCTCCTGCTTATGATCGTGCAGATTCTTCAGCATTGCACTGCCCGCGGCCATCGCCAGCGGATTTCCGGATAGCGTGCCCGCCTGATACATCGGCCCCAGCGGCGCCACCAGATTCATAATCTCGCTCGGACCACCATAGGCGCCAACCGGTAAGCCTCCGCCAATGATCTTGCCCAAAGTCGTGAGGTCAGGACGAATATTGTAGATTTCCTGCGCGCCTCCGAAAGCCACGCGAAATCCGGTCATCACTTCGTCAAAAATCAGCACCGACCTCTCGCGCTCGGTAATCAATCGCAGGGCGACGAGATAATCGTCCGCGCCGGGAACGCATCCCATGTTTCCCACCACCGGCTCCACAATGACGCAGGCAATCTGATGTTTGAATTTCTGAAAAGCATATTCCACCGCCTTGATGTCGTTAAACGGCAAGGCCAGCGTGAATTGGATGAATTCCTCGGGAACGCCCGCCGATCCGGGGATACCGAGAGTCGCCACTCCCGAACCAGCCTTCACCAGCAGCGAATCCGAATGCCCGTGGTAGCAACCCTCGAATTTCATGATGTACTTGCGCTTGGTGTAGGCGCGGGCCAGACGGATAGCCGACATGGTCGCTTCGGTTCCGGAACTTACGAAGCGAACTTTCTGCATGGAAGGAAACGCGGCCAACACCAACTCCGCAAGATCCGCCTCGGCGGGCGTCGAAGCTCCAAAACTCGTGCCGTTGCAAGCCGCGCCCACGATCGCGTCGAGCACGTCCGGCGCAGCATGACCAAGAATCAACGGCCCCCAGGAGCCGACATAGTCGATGTATTCGTTTTCGTCCGCGTCCCAGATATGCGAGCCCTTCCCGCGCACAATAAACGGCGGATCGCCGCCCACCGCACCAAAGGCACGCACCGGCGAGTTCACTCCGCCTGGAATCATGCTCTCGGCACGTTGCTGCAAACGGCGCGACTGCTCGACCTTTCGAGACGTTGTGGAAGGCATGAACTCTCGCAGGTGACTGTCATCCCGAGCAAGCGTTTTTGCGCAGCGAGGGATCTGGGCGAGCCGCGCGAAGCGTCGCGGTCTTTGCGACGCATTAGTCGCGCGTTTGGCTCGCTTCCGTGCAACAAGACTGACTACTATAACAGCGCCTGCGGAAAATAATTAATCAGATATTCACGATTTCGCCATCATTGCGCAACATCTCACAGGTACCTTCACTTCATCACGTTGCCCTTCTAACCGGGAGGGTTCAAGGACAGCTTCGGGGGCTCCGGGCTGTCCTTATTGATTTTCCCGGACATTCCGCCAGCCTCACTTAAGATACGAGCGCACAATCTCCATCAATTCGTCCGCCGCAATCGCCTGCTCGGAGGTCGTTTTGCGCGATGGATCGAGGACATGAAATCTGACATGATCTTCCAGCAACTCAGCCATCAGCCCGTTCATCGCGCCGCGCGCAGCTGTGATCAGTTGCAATATGTCTCCACAGTCCTTGCCTTCATCAAGCGCCCGCTCCATAGCGTCAATCTGCCCTCGAATGCGCCTCACCCGGAGTTTAAGTTTTTCTTTTTCACGCAGCGTATGAGCCATGTC
>DATHMS010000077.1:0-19140 GCA_035486795.1 Candidatus Sulfotelmatobacter sp.
TCTGATCGGGTGTGGGCTTGTAGCTGAATTTATCGGCGGGCATGGCGGTAATGGCGCCGAGGGTATTGTTCCGCGAGCGTGTCAGCAGCAGGCGCAGACCAGTTGTAACCGGATCCTTCACCGGTGCGGTGGCTTGTGGAGGCGCTGAGGACGGCGGGGCCATGGTTTGCGCTTGTAGAGAACCGAGACAGGCACATGCGAGGATTGTGACCAGAACGAGCTTCATTGTATGTCTCCTTAACGCTCTGTTAGACGTTCGAGCACGATCGATGTCACCCCGCGCGGCTAGCGGGCTGCCAGGGCCGAGACACCGAGCTTCCAGAACAAATACCATCCCGCGACGATTGCAATTGCTGTGGAACGTTTCACTTTGCTATTACAGGAAAACCCAATACCCATCAGCACAATACTCCAGAGGACAATGACATCAAGGCCGGAAGCCATGCCGTAGAGGAATTTGCTCCCCGAACGATCCATAAAGTACGCCGGATTCGTGGCCACGGGGTTGTTCACGTTGAAGCCTTCGGGGTCGACTCCGGCAAACATCGAGATCGTACCCAAAATCGAACTGAGGATGCCGGGCAGGCTGGCGTAGAAAATGATGGCGTACGCCGTCTTAAAAGAAACATCGGCGCCGGCGCCGAACTTGAACGTTGCCCACAGCACCCCCGTAGTGACGGCAAGAAATAAAAGGATCGTCACGGGGATTCCATAGGACACGTAGCGAACCAAAGTGTCGGTAAAGCTAAGTTGCTTTGCCTGATCCTCAGGCGAGAGCTTGTCGAACTGGTCAGCGCGCGAGGAATGCGCAATTTCATTCCTGTTGATCTGGTCAAAGCCGATCTGACGGTCCATCGAGTAGACAAAAATCAGCGCGAAGATGGAGATCAGCAGCCAGGGACCCCACCACGACGCGTTGCGTCGTAGGTCGGTGAAAGTCTTCGAGGGTGCAATGAACGTGTCGATAATGCGCGCGCCTTCCGAAAGTGAGCTGGGTTCGGGCGCAGGCGTGGGTTCAGGTACAGGTGGGAGCGGAGCAGCAGCCATGGTCTAGCCTCCTGCTGAATGCCAAGGAATTCTATCCGGGAGCAGGCTTGGAGACAAGCCAGGATCTCGGGCGCACGTTTAAGATGAACCCATGCAGAACGTGACGCCGGTCGCATTTGCCGCGCTGGCGCTGGAACTGGCTCCCGCGGTCTTGTTCGGCTTGGCCGCGGAGCGCGTGGCGCGCGCCGTGGGGCGCTGGCCAGTCACTGTGCGCCTGCTTTTTCCGACGTTGCTGGTTGCGCCTTATGTGATGGTTTCGATCTCCGGGCAGATGTTCCGGTGGGGATGGTTTGCGCTTTACGCTGTGCTGCCCGTAGTGATCGCGTGGTTGCTTCGACGCGCCGCGGCGGCCGACACCGGGCAGCGCGGCGACTGGCGAGACGCGCTGATTCTAATAGTGCTGGGGTTGGCTGTGGATCTGCGCTGGTTCGACCGCGCGTGGCCAAGCGGTCTGCGAGCCTTGAACGAATTGTTTCTGGTAGATGCGGGCCTGTACGGGTTTCTGGCGATCCGGCAACTGGGCGGGACCGGTTTCGACTTCCACCTGAAATGGAGCGACTGGAAAACGGGTCTGAGGGAGCTCGTTTTCTTTACACCCTTCGTTCTGGCGCTGGGACTGGTGTTGGGCTTCATCCATCCGCATCGTAACCTGCCGGGAATCGGCGGCGCGCTCCTGCGCTGGGTAGGGATATTCTTCTTTACTGCCGTGCCAGAAGAACTTTTCTTTCGCGCATGGGTGCAGAACCTGCTAGAGCGGCGCATGGGACGCCGGGCAGCACTGGTGATCGCGTCGGTCCTGTTTGGGTTGTCGCACTTCAATAAACGATCCGCTCATTTCAACTGGCGCTACGTCTTGCTGGCGACGGTCGCGGGGATTTTCTACGGACGCGCGTGGCGCGAACAACGGCGAGTGCCGGCTTCGACGATCACCCATGCCACCGTGGACTGGATGTGGGGGTTATGGTTCTAGAGGATGCGCCGGCGCCTCTCAAATGTGAAAGCTAGGTAGTCGCCACTGCTGTGGCGATTGTTATATCAGCCATCACGAGTCGATCTAACCTGAGCTTGCCTGGGCCATACCTCTGACTTTTGCCATCAGGGTCCCCACGAAGCGAGCCACTGATTCGAGTCTCTGTAGATCGTCGGGAGTGAAGTCTGGCCCCGCCGCGGCTGGGCGTGGGGCCTTGCGGGAGATCTGAATCACGCCAATTACTTCTCCGTTCTTGGCGAGAACGGGTGCAGACATGAGTTTCTGGATTACTTGATCGTCCAGCCCGGTATCACCCAGTTTGACCAGTTCAAAAACGCTGAAGTGCTTTACCTGGGTGAAGCCATTGTGGAGCTCCGCCTGCTTGGTCCGCGCGGTGCGGGCCGCTACCGCTGAACTGGAGAGCGGGATTGCGCCCGCTGCCCTCAACGCAGCGGGATACAGGAAGTTCAGCAGACTTCCGCTGAGCTCCAGCAGCGCAACCTCGGTTTCCGTTACGCGGAAGATCTGGGCCACGTTGGCGCAAATCGAATCGGGAGTGCTATCCGCCGAGTCCAGGCCCGCAAGCTGTTCGATTTCCCCCATCGTACCAAGCATGACTGAGGACGGGGTGAGCGGCAAGGTAACTAACGTGTCCCGGTCTACGGAACCGGCGTCCCGTGGTAACGCAGATATCCCAAACCAACACGGAGGTGGTGATGAAGCGCGTCAGGGATGCAGATGGCGACGGAGAGGCCGAGCAGTCCCTGGGCCAGGCCGAGCGCCCAGAGGTTGCGATACCGCCTGAACAGTGCGCACGAAACTATGCCCCACACCAGCGTGGCTCCCGTGAGAACAAGGTTGGGAAGGTGCGCTGCGGAGAAGAGGATACCGGCGAGCACCACGGCGGCGGATTCACTCGAGACGAGGCGCAGCAACCGGTCCATGAAATAGTCCTGCAAAAGAAACTGCTGATAAATGGTCCAGAGCACGTAGCCGGCGACGTGCGTGAAATCGGCTTGGTAGAGGGGATGTAGAGTGCCGATTCTCGCTGCGATGAACATGCTCAGGGCAGCGAGTGCCATTGCGGCGGGTAAGATCCAGAGCGACGGAATAAGGCCACGCCAACCCACACCCAGTTCATCGCGACTCGGGCGCCGCCACAGCACTGCCAGCGACGTCAGCACGAGAACCAAGGGCGAGAAGACGTGCTGCAGGCGCTCAGGTGTCCAGATGACGCCGACAATCACACCGTAGCCGAGAATCAGCTCGGCGAGATCTCGGACGCGGCTGGGACTGAGACTTGACATCAGGGAAGTATGGCATAGGACCCGGCGGTCTCCGCATGCACCTCCTAGACCTCCACTTCCGGAGTAGCTTCCAACAGGCTGCGGGTGTAGGGATGCTGCGGATGTTCGGTAATCTGCTCGGTCGGACCGACTTCGACGATCTTGCCGCGATACATCACCGCGATACGCGTCGAGAGATAACGCACGACCGGCATGGAGTGGGAGATGAAAAGATAGGTCAAACCCAAGTCGCGCTGCAGCTGCGCGAGCAGGTTGACGATCTGCGCGCCGACGCTGACATCGAGTGCGGAGACCGGTTCGTCGGCGACGATGAACCTGGGATGCAGAGCGAGGGCACGGGCGATGCCAATGCGCTGGCGCTGTCCTCCGCTGAATTCGTGGGGGAAGCGCTGCAGAATGGATTCGTCGAGGCCGACAGCGCCCATCAGTTCGACGACGCGGGATCGAATCCCAGCTTTCGAGCTTTTCTTTTCGTGGATGAGAAGCGGCTCGGCGATGATTTCTTCGACGCGGAAGCGGGGATCGAGCGAGGCGAAGGGATCCTGAAAGATGATCTGCATATCACGGCGGAGGCGTCGCATCTCGCCCAGGCTGGCGGCGAGCAGGTCGCGGTCTTCAAAGCGGATGCTGCCGGAAGTGGGCTCGATCAGGCGGAGGAGCAAACGTCCGAGCGTGCTCTTACCCGACCCTGATTCGCCGACCAGGCCGAGCGTCTCGCCAGCGTGGATGTCGAGCGAGACGTCGTCGACGGCGCGGACTTCGCCGTGACCTTTCCTCCCAAACGCAGATTCGCCTTGCGGATAAATCTTGATTAGATTTCGGATTTCGACGAGCGGCATGGTAAATTCTCAATCCTAAAATTAGAGAACGACCTATTGGGCTGCGATCATAGGCACCGCGGCCAGCGCAGCCAGTAACCCAACCAACCTCCAACGAGTGAAGTGTTCTTTCAAAAACAGGCGGGCCAGCAGCACGGTTACGGCCGGATAAAGCGACGAGATAACGACAGCTTCGTCGAGGCGCCCGGTCTGGCTAGCGTGAACAAAGAGCATGGTGCCTAGGGAGTCGATGCAGCCCGTGAGCGCTCCCCAGCGAACGCCAGCCGGAGTGATGTCGGTAAAGTTCCTCAGCAGCAGGACGATCAGACCCGTGATGATCAAGCCTCCAGCCCTCGTGAGAGACGCAATCCAAAAAGCGGAAGCGTCGCCGGCCTGGCGAACGCACAGATAGAAACTGGCGAAGCCGATGCCCGCGAGGACGGCAAGGCCGATGCCCTCAGGAGGGCCGCCATCCTCGGTCCGGGTGATGAGCCAGAGTCCAATCGCGGCGAAGAAGAAGCCGAGTAGGGGAATCTTGCCGGGCAGGCCTTCGTGGTACATGGAGAAAACCGCTGGGATCGCGGCTCCCAGCACGGCGGCGACTGGTGCGGTCAGTCCCATTCTTCCTGAGGAAAGTGCGCGATAGAAGATGGCCAAGGCAGCGCCTCCGGAGAGGCCGCCGGCCAACACCCAAGCTGCGCTGCGCGCGGAGGGGATCGGCGAATGAGTGGCCGAGGTTAGCGTGCCTACCACAAGCAGGCCGCCTATGTTTACAACTACGGTGAACAGGAAGGCATTGGCGCGGCGGGTCGCGTAGCCTCCAAGAAAGTCGCTGGTGCCCCAGGCTAGGACTGCGGCCATGCCGTAGGCGGCGGTGGTGAATTGGGGCGTGGCGGACATGTCCGACGAGGGTAACATGCTGTGGGTTGGGGGTGGAGCGGCGGGATGGTGTACCAATGTTCCGGCTGAATGTTCCAGTTGGAATTCCGGGCTCAGCGGCCGGGAACGCCATCGGTATGATGATTGCGAGGCCGCGATCATCGTCTCCCTCGAAAAGAACCGGCACATTTATCGAAGGATCCGCACATCTGACGGGGATGTTGGCGTAATTACAAGTTGCCCGTTCCCTCGGTGAATCCCAGATTTGAACGCCACAACAAGGCTTGTCTGAATCGCCGTAGCAGGCATTGTTTCCGATGGCCCAGTGACGGTCCATCTGTCCACCATACGTACGAAGCTGTTAACTCCATCCACTTCGCGCAGGGCCTTCTCGCAGAGAAATGCTGCGGCTAAATATGGGCCGCCTTCGATTGGCATAGCGCCCACATCATACAGACCCACCTTGCGCAACCTGCTTGGGTAGCCCTCGGCAGCCCCTTCGGCCAAGGTTACAATCTGCTATCTGCGGGGCGTTTGGGATGGTAAACTTCAAAGAGCTTTCCGACCGCGAGCCCAGGATCTAAGAGAACAACGTTTTAACAGGCACCGCTCTCAGAAAAACGTTCTAAGAGACTACCTTTGATTGAGCTGGCACCTTCGATACTTTCGGCAGACTTTGCGCGTCTGGGCGAGCAGGTGCGCGCGGCGGGGGCGGGTGGCGCGAGTGTCATCCATGTGGATATTATGGATGGACATTTCGTCCCTAACCTCACCATGGGGCCGACAGTGGTGAAGTCGCTGCGGCGGGTGACCGATCTGCCTCTGGACTGCCATCTCATGATCGAGAATCCCGACGAATTCATTCCGGCCTTTGCTGAGGCTGGGGCGGATTGGATTTCGGTGCACCAGGAAGCCTGCCGGCACTTGAACCGTACGCTGCATCTGATCAAGAGCCACGACTGCATGGCGGGGGTGGTGATCAATCCGGCTACCCCGGTCGACACACTGACTGAAGTGCTCGATATCGTGGAGTATGTGCTGGTGATGTCAGTGAATCCGGGCTTTGGTGGGCAGAAGTTCATTCCGGCTACGCTGCACAAAATGCGGCAATTAGCTGAGATTCGCAGCCAGCGCCGGCTGACATATCGCATCGAAGTGGATGGCGGTGTGGGGCACGATACGGTAGGCGACGTGGTGCGCGCGGGCGGAGAAATTCTGGTTGCGGGCAACGCCGTGTTCGGTAGTGGTGATCCAAAGAAGAATGCTGAAGAGCTGCTGAAGGCAGCAACGGAAGCGGCACTGGTGAAAGTCTAGCGCGGCAGCAAGAACGCCGAGCTTCGCTCGGGTTGACAGCCGACGGCGGCTGTCCTCACATAATCATTCTCGAGGTCTTATGTCACGTCGATTCTCATCGATTGCGGTTCTTGTCGTGTTACTGGCGCTCGTTATCGGCTGCACCAATAAGAAGTCGGTCAATCCGCTGGCCAATGTAGGGACGAAGCAGCCCGATAAGGTGCTGTTCGACAAAGCCATGGACGCGATGAAGCACAACCGCTTCGACGTGGCGCGCATGACGCTGCAGACCTTGATCATCACGTATCCGGACTCGGAGTACATCGCCCGGGCGAAGCTGGCCGTGGGTGATTCCTGGTACGCGGAGGGTGGAACGGCGTCTCTGGAGCAGGCGGAACAGGAGTACCGCGATTTCGAGACCTTCTTTCCGAACATGCCGGAAGCAGCCGAAGCGCAGTTGAAGATCGCCAACATCCAGTACCAGCAGATGGAGAAATCGGATCGCGATTACACGCACGCCAAGCGGGCGGAGGATGAGTACCGAAACCTCATCATGCAATACCCGGACAACCCAAAACTGGTCGCGGAAGGCAAGAAGCGGCTGCTCGAAGTGCAGGAAGTGCTGGCTGACCGGGAGTTTGGTATTGGAAAGTTCTATTACTATCGATTGTCGTATCCTGCATCGATTGCGCGGCTGAAGTCCCTGGTGGAGAAATATCCGCTGTACAGCCGGGCCGACGAGGCGCTGTTTCTGCTAGGTCAGAACTATGAAGGGCAGATCGCGCAGGTGCGCTCCAGGCCGGATTGCAAGGGCTTTAACACTCCGCCGGGTTGCGTTGGGGAAGCCGTCAAAGGCAGCATGATTGGAGCGCTGACCAAGGAGGCATCCGGGGCGTACTCACAGATTATTACGCGGTATCCAGTGATGGTCCGTGAAGATGACGCGAAGAAGCGGCTGGCCGCATTGCATCAGCCGATTCCCCGTCCGACCAAGGCCGCAGTAGCACAGAACAAAGCTGAGGAAGAAGGCCGGCAGGACGCCGGTACACTGGATCGGGCAATGGGCTTATTGAAAAAGGGGCCCGACGTGGCGCAGGCAGCGAAAGTGGGAGAGCCGACGTTGGTGGACCCCACTCCGGTCGCTGCTAACCAGGTGGCGGCGGACACCATGCGGCAGGCGATGGGACTTCCTGCGGGCGGCGAAAATGGTGTTAGCGGGGAAATCGTGAAGAGTAGTGGACCTCCAGCGGCGAATGAGGCGGCTCCGCGTTCCGATGCGCCCGCCCCTGTGGCGAACGCCGATCCTTTTGCCCGTCCAAATACCGCAAATGCGGCAGATCCGAATGAACTGAAGCCGGCTGCGGCGCCCGACCCCAATGAGTTAAAACCGAGCGCTCCAGATCCCAACGAGCTGAAGCCGACGGCGGGGAGTCAAAATGCGGCAGTGACCGATGCGGCCGCGCCGCCGCCCGTGCAGATCAACGAGATCCAGCAGGGTTCGGTTTCCTCTGGCGGCGACGCTGCTGCGAATTCCACTACCTCCTCCAATCTAGCCAGCGACAAGGATATTTCGAGCAGCAAGAAGAAGAAAAAGAAGGGACTGAAGAAGATCCTCTCGTTCTGAAATCGCCTGTCCGCCGTCGGTTTCTCCGCGAGAATGGAAACCTTGTACTTCGCCGTCTGTGTAAGGTTCGATCCAAGTCCCTTTCGGTTTGCTCCGCCTTTGCCGGACTTTCCCTGGAGGCTGTTTCAGTGCAAGAGTTAGACCCTCCGAGTTTTCAGGCATTTCTCCGATAGGTATCGTCTTCCGGCCCGGGGAATTCCCGTCCCGGAGCGGCTTCCTTTGCGCGGTAGGCGCTGACCACTAGTAACCTGGTAACATGCCGCCTGATCATTGACTTACGTCGACGGTCAGGTTACCTTCGCGATATCTCCCCTCATCACGAGGAATTTCCTTGGCCCGGAAGATATTGCTCGCCGACGACAGCGTGACCGCCCAGAACATGGGCCGCAAAATCCTCGCCGATGCGGGGTATGAGGTGATTGCCGTCAACAACGGCTCCGCCGCGCTGAAAAAGATCGCCGAACTGAAACCCGACCTGGTCATACTCGATGTTTATATGCCCGGCTACAGCGGGCTGGAGGTGTGCCAGCGCCTCAAGGAGTCGCCGGAAACATCACGGATTCCAGTGCTGTTGACCGTGGGCAAGCTCGAGCCATTCAAGCCGGAAGAAGCGCAGCGGGTGCGCGCCGAAGGTTTTATCGTCAAGCCCTTCGAAGCCAGCGAATTGCTAGGTACCTTGTCGAAGCTGGAAGACAAAGTAGTGCCGCGGGCCGAACCCTCCAAGCCTGGGCGCTTCGCGCGCGCGATCGCGGCAGCGGAAGAATCCAGCCGCGGCGGGCGCAGCCAACCGGGTGACGAGAATGGATGGAAGAGCCGAATCGGCTTTCCCAAGGAGAAGACGGAACCGGAGCCGAAGGTCGCGGACGAAGCTCCCATCGCAGACTCGGTCAGCCGTGCCCTGGTAGAAACCTCGGCAGAGAAAGAGAAAAAGAGGGAAGAGTCGCAGCGCCCGGCGGAAACGGTCGAGACCAGCCTGGACATGGCCGCGCTCGCCCCGGCCGGCTTGCCCAAGGATGTGACTCCGGAAGAAGTTGCCGCGATTGCCGCCGCAGCGGCGCAGATGCAGATGGTGGTCTCAGCCATCAAAGGGGAGCATCAGGTTTCCGTAGCCCCGAGTTCTGAAGCCCAGATTACTCACGCCACGAATCAAGCAAGCGCAGATTCGGTTTCCGATCAAGCCAGAGACAACCTTTCATCCCCAGCTGCGGTTCCGGGCAACGTCGCCCCCGCAGAGGTAATAGAAGCGAAGACGGAAGCCTTTGCAGAAAGCAAGAGCAAAGAAGTCAAACTCGACAGTGCTGCCGGTGAGCCTGCCGCGGCTGAGGTATACCATCGCCGAAAGGGCGATGTGAGCTCGGAAGACACGCGCGACGTTCCCGTGACCATGGCGGCCACAGCGGAATCTGTAGTGCCCGCGAACCCGGGCGGCACCAGATGGACGGCGGTATCAGTTGCGCTGGAAGGCAGCGAGTCCGCCATCTCGCTAGACCAGGAAATGCAGAAGGCCTATTCGGCCTTTGCGGCCGCGGTTTCTGCTGCTGGTGTAGCTATTCCGCAGGGTGATCTGGCATCTGCCGGGAATTCTCTTGTACCCGCACAATCCGCAGTGGATGTGCCTGCGGCGATTTCGAACCCGGAGCAGGCCAGTCTTCCTGAATCCGCCGGCGCGTCGAGTTCGCAACCTGCGATCGCTGCCCCGTCACCCATCACGGCAGAGATTGCACCGGTCGCGGCGCCGGCCGAGACGTCCCCGGCGGCTGTCGCTTTCTCAGAACCGAGTCCAGACCCGCTGCCAGTCGCCACGTCCAGCGAGCAGGAGTCGCAGCCCCGGTCGGAATCGCAAGCCGCAGACTCGAACGCAGCCATCGCCGCCGGACCTGCAGCGGAACAGAAGCTGGATCCCGAAGCGGTCAAGAACACGGCAGCCGCCTGGGCGAGCTGGCGTCAAACCCGCGATACTGGCAAAGGCGCTGAGGCGGCTGAAGCCCAACCCAGAGAATTCGACACGCCCCAGTCGGCACCAGCCGAGACTGCCGCTCGTGCCGTAGCCGCCGGTGCGGAGCAGATTTTGCAGCAAGCCTCGGCCGCTAAGCCGGAAGGTGATCAGAACAATGTCGCCAGCATCGTCGACAGCGTGCTGGCCGATCTTCGCCCCAAACTCATGGAAGAGATCTCCCGCAAAATGTCGGAGAAGAAGTAAGGCCATGGTCTCAAGGGCGGCACGCAAGAGTCAGCGGTGCGCAAGACTCCAAGCATAACTAAAACATCCGTCAAGGCACGCTAATATCTACCGAACGCATCGCGTGACCGAGGGGGAATCCATGAAGGTTCTGGTGGTCGAAGCAGAAGATGCCGTCCTGAAGGCTACCGGCATCATGCTCAACAAGCTCGGTTACGAAGTTGGACTGGCTGCAAACTGCAACGAGGCGTTCCGCACTTACTGCGACAAGGGACCCCACGACGTTGTCCTGATCGCTTTGAAATTCCTGCGCAGTTCCAGTGCCGGCGGCGCCAAGCTTATCGATAAGCTCCGCGAGAAGAATCCCAACCAACACGTCGCCTTCATTACTGCATCGCCGGTCCTGAAAAAGCCGTTCTCCCTCCAGGAATTGGACGATTTCATGGGCGCGTTTCGACGGCCCGCAAGAAGCCGCTTCGGATAAAAAAAACCGCGGCCAACCCACCGGAGTTGCACATTCCTCCGCTTTATCCTCACCCCATCACGCGTTTGATGGGACAGAAGGAAGGTAGGTGAGGGAAGTTGTGTTTCCGGATTCGCCTACGGCTCCGGCCGTTTGCCGAGCCTAAGCTTTGGGATCTAAGGGAGATCGCACGCAGTTTGTTAGCGCGAATTCTTATCCCTTCCCGAACGGATCTTCCAGCGACGGGCTCTGCGGCGTAAACAATTCGGCGCCGTTTTCCGTGACGTGCATATCGTCTTCAAGGCGCATGCCAAATTCTCCTGGAATGTAAATGCCGGGCTCGTTGCTGGTGGTCATGTTGGGCTGCAGTTTGGTCGTGTTGCCACGGACCAGATAGGGCCACTCGTGCATATCCATGCCGATGCCGTGGCCCAAGCGGTGAGAGAAATATTTGTAGTCCGGTCCGTACCCCGCGTCGGTAATCACTCTTCGTGCCGCGACATCAACCGCGCCGCATTCCAGACCGGGACGCTTCTTGCCGGGTATTCCCGATCGTGAGCACTTTCCTATCGTGCTGTGGCGGAGATTGATGGGGCGACAATTGCGGAGACTGGCGCCTGCGGCTTTCGACTACATTGAACGATCGGCTGGCGAGGAGGGACTGCGTGCGGAAATCGCCAACTATGTCAGCCGACTCAGGGCAGTTCGCTGCGTGCCTGAGCAGATCATTATCGTCAGCGGATCGCAGCAGGGACTGGATCTGTCTGCTCGGCTTCTGATCGAGCCGGGCGACGAGGTGGGTTTCGAGAACCCGGGATATCTTGGCGCACGGCATGTGTTCACCTCCTATGGCGCACGGTTGCGGCCGCTTTCGATCGATGCGAGCGGAGCCGTTGTCCGTGGGCTTGATCGAAAGACGCGGCTTGTCTATGTCACCCCTTCCCATCAATATCCGACTGGCGTCTCGATGTCACTGGCACGGCGGCTGGAGCTAATCGAATGGGCGAAGCACTCCCGCGCCGTTATCGTCGAAGATGACTACTGCAGCGAATATCGTTATAGCGGCCCCCCGTTGCCGTCTTTGCAGGGTAGGGCGAGTGGAGCGGCGGTCATTTACCTCGGAACATTCTCAAAAGTGATGTTTCCCGGCCTGCGAATTGGTTACATTATTTCGCCGCCATCGCTCGTTCCTTTGTTTAAACGAGCGAAGTGGCTGGCCGATACGCAGACTCCAATGCTCGAACAGGCTGCGCTCGCGACGTTCTTGGCCGAAGGCCACATGGAGCGGCATATCAGAAGGATGAGGCGACTATACGGCTTTCGCCGAGAGGCGTTGCTGAATTCCTTGTGGAAGCATTTTGGCGACGGGGCGCATGTGATCGGGGACGCCGCTGGAATGCACGCGATGGTAAGGTTCGATGATACGAGTGTCATGCGGCGAGCCCTACAAAACAAGGTGGACCTGGTGAGCGCAGACCGCTATTACCTCACACAATCGCCGGGGAATGAATTCATTTTTGGCTTTTCTGCTCTTCCAGAGCGTGCCATTCAAGAAGGCATAAAGAGGCTGTCGAGCGTTTGATGGGATAGTGTGTGCACCCTCATTGCTTCCGAGCCGTTCACTTCTGGGGCGCTTCGAGGCGAGCGTGGTAGCCCTTGCGAGCCCGGACTTGCAGATGCTTGCCGTTTTTCTCAGCGATGATGCTGATGGTGTGGTAGCTTCCGTTCGGCTGGAAATCGCTGGGTTTGTAGGCGATGAAGTAGCGGCTGCGAATCAAATCGCCCAGCTTGTCGAGGGACGAACCCAGGGTATGCAAATCGCCGGGAAACATCGCTTCCCCTCCGGTGCGTTCCGCCAGTACCTCTAGAACCTTGTCGGCATCCGTCTTGTCACCGATGTCCTCTCTCGTGCTGACGGTGTAGATCGTCACCCCCATTCTTTCTGCGACCTGGACGCTCTGTTTCAGGCTGCTGTGGCTGGAATTGTCCTCTCCATCGCTCAGGATCACCAGGACTCTTGCCACTCGCTCGCCATCGGGATATGCTCCCAACTTTCTGCACGCGAATGAAGCTGCGTCAAAGAGCGCCGTTCCGCCTCCGTTTGCGAGATCGTCAATCCCCTTCCCCAGCTCAATTGGGTCCGCGCTGAAATCCTGGGTTACGCTGGGCTCGGTCGCAAAACCCGCGATAAATCCAAGGTCGGAAGGATTGCTCAGCACCTTCTGAACGAACTTAGCCGCTGCGCTCTTTTCAAAGGAGAACCGGTTGTGAACCGAACCGCTGGTGTCAACCAGCAGAGCCAGCCGCAAAGGAAGTTTCGATTGCGGGGCAAACTGCACGACCTTCTCCGGAGGCTTGTTGTCATCGCGGATCTGGATGTTCGACGCTTCCAAATCGTTCACCATGTGTCCATGGCTGCTGACGGAGAAGAACAGGGCCACATCGTCTACGTTCTTGCGAATTGTCCATACCCCGCCGATGCGAGTCGAGGGACTCCGAGGCACATCTGAGGCTGCCCCACTGCTGCCTCCCATTTCGGGGGCGTCTGCCTCGGCTAAGGCACCGCAGTCGTCGCATGTCACACTATCGGACTCATCGCCCAAGGTAGCGAGCTGCGCCTTCAATCTGTCCGTGTGGGGGAAAGTTCGTACCGGCTGCGAAACGGCCCCGGTTGTTGCTATCGTCGAAATGCCCGCTGCCCCTGCAGCCCGAACTGCTTTGTTGTGGGCGAGGACAGTCAGATTCTGGCGCGCGACTGGAGCCAGAGCATTCGTGGGATCCTCGCTCAGGAAGAAGTTCAGTTCCTGCTCCATGGTGTCAAAATCGTTGATAGACATGGCGGCGGACGCAGCCACATAGTGCACATTCGCCATTCCCTTGTGGTCGAGCGCATGCACTCGCTGGACCGTTTCCAGCGCATGCCGGTATTGACGCGTTCCATTTTGCGCATACGCCAGAACCGAGAGGATATTGACGTCCATGGGACGAAGCGAGGCGGCCTTATCCAGCGCTGATTCCGCAGATGCAAAATCGTTCTGCGACAAGGCCAGCCGACCGAGATGGAGGAACGATCCGGCATATTTGTCGTCCAGCTTGGCGGCTTCTTCGAATTCACTCTTGGCGCGGCCCGGGTCTTCCTGATCGACGTAGGCGAGCCCGAGGCCGATGTGCGCTGTAACGAACTTGGGATAGTCGGCGATCGCTTTTTGCAGATGCTTCATTGCTTCTTTCGAGTTCTGCGCTTTCAATAAGGTGCGTGCGTGGTTGAACTCCCCAACAGCGTTATTAGGAGCCTCCAGGTCAAGCGCCGATAACACGCCGGCGTCGATCAGTTTCTTATCTGCTAATTTTTGCTCCTCCACGAACTTGGCGTGCTTGTTTTGTTGATTGAGATACATTTCCACTAAGTCGACTTGTGACATCACGGAATCCGCACCTGTGTTGAGAAAAGCCAGTCCCTGTGAAACGTATGGGGAATCTCCCTGTCCCTGCGCGAGGAGGCTGCTACAGAAACAGAATGCGACAGCCCAGGCGAGCAGGCGCGCGGTGGGTTTTAGAGTATTGAAACTAAGGCGTGGGCCCGGCGAAAGGATTGTCACCGAAATGGCTCCGCAACCTCAACATTACGCCCGAACGTCCTGGCGCGCCGTTGAAGTTGTCCCTGGATTGTGATTGTTCAGAACCAAATTGTCAACTTTCAAATTGAGGCTAAGATGCTCGTACTCTACGCATAAACCACCTTTTAAATGCGGCTGTCGAACTGAAGACAAATGTAGTCATCAACTGTCGCCCGGAGGGTAGGACAAATTCCGGTAAACAACATTGTTGCCCGAAGCCGAACCTTCACACGGCCCCTGCCCACCCTGCATCCCACCCGGCGGGGGAGGGGCCATTTTGCCGTCGGTATATACCTACCCATCGAGCGTTTGACGGGGTGGTGTATACAGACGGCAAATGCCCCCTCCCCTCCATACGGGCCAGGGCCCGTCCGCGCTCGTGGGGGGACCCCATTTCTGAAACTCGTCCGATAGCCGAAATGCCAGCGTCGCGTAAAGGCATTGTCCGGCTCTTCAGTCGACAACCTAGATGTGGACGAATGCTAGTTTGGCTTGGACTGAGTCGCGGGCGCAAGCTTCAGTAGTTTTAAACTCTTATTTTCAGTATCCGCCATCACGAAGGTAAATTCGTCCCCATCGGTGCAGGCCAATCCGAATCCGAGATCTCTGGAAAAAAAATACTCTCGTAGCGGAACGCCGCTTTCAGGGTCAAAGGCGTAAGTGGCGAATTCCTCGGCAGGGCTGTTAGGAACCTCGTGTATTAATTCCACAATCCAGGAGCTTCGAGTGGGCTTGATCGAGAACAGCCTGTAGTCGCCCCGCACCTTAAGTTTGTGTACTCGCACCTCGCCAGACGGGGAGATGGAAAAAACAGGACTGTTCATTGGGCGGAATAGAAGAAGTTTCGGGCCATCCCGAACGATCTGGGAGGTGGATACGACATCAAGAAAGGATTCTGGTGCGCCCTGCGAAGGTTTGAAGCGCGGTAGCGCGGTTGGGTCCCTTCCTTTCCCTGGCACATCAGATTCCTCTTGTGCGTGTACGTCCCCCTTCAATTCGACGAATCTCCGGATTTGTCCGTTAGAGTCGACGATGGCCACGCGAGGCTCGCTCATCGATTGGTCCGTGCCTGCGATCAGGAAATCGCCGTTCTCAAATACCCCGAGGTGCTGAGGATTGAAAACTAGATCCAGACGAACCGAGCCTGCGTACGTCCCATCTCGTTGGAAATGCGCGACGAATGTGCTGTGCTTCGTGGCCTGTTGACTTTGCACTTCGCCGGTCGGAGTGCGCCATTTCGTTTCGTAGCCTAATGGGTCACTGCCCCGCGTCAAAATGTACACGTCCGAGCCGACCAGAAACATGCTGAGCAGGGCAGGCCGAGAGATGTCGTTGATCTTCTCCTTGCCGAAACGTACGACAGTTTTGCCATCCCTCGAAACGGATACCGGATCTTCCACGCCAGTATCCGGCATTGCGAGCCGAAGGAGGATCCCCCCGTCAGGTTCGCAGAGCACGGGGGTTAACATGCCTTCCGCAGGCAAGGAAGGTACCTGAACCGCAGACACTTCATTGAGCGACACCTTTTCCGGCACCGTGGTGTCAGGCTGCCTTGGACGCTGCTGGATATCCTGCGCGAAGGAACAAATGGTCAACGAAAGGATGAACAGCAACTCCCGAATGCTACTACAGGCCGCCATTATCCTTCTCCTTGCGCTCTCGGAAGGCAATTCTCGCCGGAATATAAGCGCCGCTACAGGTCGGCACCAAGATCTCGTTGTTTCTGGCAAGTTCGAGCATCTGCAGCCTAATGCTTGGGGACCTCATTTCCGTGAACAAACATGGGCCTCCGCCTTGGTAGTTCTGATATGCCCCGCAGCAGCTTGAAATTGGTGTCAGTACAGTGCAAGGATCCTCATCGTTGCACTCCCCCTTGACTATCGGGTTGCTGTAGCTGCCGCAGCTCGCTTTGTTGGGGCAAGTTATTGGACCAAAGGTTCCCGAAACGTCCACGCATCTAGGGGTGATCTGACCCCAAGCCATAACGACTGACAACACCATGAACAGCAAAAGCCACGACGCCTTTCTCATTTTTCGCCTCCTGAAACGTTCAGACTCAACAGTGCCCTACGAGCCTGATCTCGCTTTTGATTGGCTTCAGTCGAACGGCAGTCCGGTAGCTCCCGGCCAACGGGTTAATGCGCCCCAGCATAGTCCCGTTGTCGGTATAACCCAGTAACCTTCCTTATTTTGTTACGAAAACCTAACAACTCAGGGACGGATAGCGAAAGGGATCATTCCGAGGCCAGAGCCTTCACCTCTCAGCGTCCGTATACACCACCCCATCGAGCGTTTGACGGGTAGGTATATACCGACGGCAAAATGGCCCCTCCCCCCACCCCACCCGATTTTGATCTGGCCCACCCGCCTCCCCGCGACGCGCGGGTGGACACCCGTCGAAGGGACGCAGCAAGGATGCATCCAATGATGACGACCGAATTCTGAACTAGAATTCGAAAATGTCGATTCCCAACCTCGATTCGTATCCCCTCTGCCGCTCTTTCCTTTCGGGATACTTGTCGATGCGAGATGATCCGAAAAACTTCCCGCCGGGAGAATTCCCGCATCTTCTCGAGAGATATGAAAAGATATTCCAGTCAGCGCTACAAACCCTTGGGCTCAAACCGGAAGAGTTGCGAAGTAGATCTGAATTTAGGTTTGACTCGGGCAATGCAGCCAACCTCGAAGGAGGTATCGCGATTCTGAGGGTAGTCGAGGCGCTGCGTCTAGAGAACTTTCTTGACATTGCGCTAGTGAAAACCAAAAAGGGCAAGCCTGGAGCCGACATCACCTGTGAGAAGGAAGGCCAAAAGATTTGTTTGGAAGTGAAAGCGATTACTAAACAGAGCTCAGGCCGAGCTGGTTTGTTTCTGGAAGATCAGTTGTACGAAAAGATTTTGGAAAACCTGCCCAAAGCAAGGATGCAACTAGATGCGACTGCCTCAGAGTTGCAGTGTTCGCTAAAGTTTTTTACATGCGTGCTGAACTGGTTTGATCAGTCAATCTACTTGGGGCAAAGTCAGTACCAACAGATTGTGGACAGGCTGGAAAGGGACGGCAACCAAGAATCGTTGAAAGGAGTGGACGGCATTCTATTTGTGACGAAGATGGGCCAGCGATTTTTATTCCTCAATGAACGTGCAAAGGTTGTCGACCGCTAAAAGATCCTGAATTCTGCGCTACCCTGCTGGGATTTGGGCGCCTGGACAGTTGCTGGGCGAAGCGGAGTGAGGCTGGTACAAAGCCTCCGGCTGCTTGCCCGACGAACTTCGCGGCCTACCTTCCTAATTAAGAGGCACCGTGGCAGTGCTTATATTTCTTGCCACTGTTACATGGACACGGCTGATTTCTTCCCAGTTTCTTGCCCGACGGCAGCATGGGTTTACCCCGGAGAAGCTTCGATAGTTCCTCCAGCTCCTGATCGGGCTTCCAGGGTTCATTACTGAACACCATTGCGTCGACGAGACGATCACTCGTGACAAGACAACCCAGGCCCAGCCAAATGTCCGCTTTGGACTTATACTTTGCTAGGCGTGAGAGGCCTACCAGTTTTATCTTCAGTTGCATGGGGGATCTCGGTTCCGAGACAATCGTCATCCCCCCGCGCGCATCGGTTAGCGGCAATCTGGCATCGTGAGACTTGTAATCGCTCGCTGATTTTCGCTTTAGCAGCTTCAGAGTTTGTATTAGCCCGTCCGCTCCTGCCCCCGCGAGATCGTAGAGAAAGAATACAGCGTCAGTGAATCCAGGCTCATTCGTGGACTTTGCCTGATTCACAAGCGTTTCAAATTCGGGGTTCTTCCATTGGTGATGCAGCTTGTCAGCTGCGGCAGTCTTCGGCACAGAGCCGCGCAGTACCGGGAAATTTGCGTCTACCAGCTGTGCGAAACTGCTGTCCACCACTTCGAAGTCTGCCTCCTTTTGCTTGAACAGCTTTTGCTTAAGGTGCTTGCCTAGGAGCGACATCTCGGTGTCGGCCTTGTAGTAAGCGCTCAAAGCTGTCCTTTGGCGCACGTAGTAGGCAAATTCGAATGGATCAGAAAAGTAGAATGCCAAAATGTCGAGGTCAAATATGCTAATGGCGACTGGGAACGGATCGTCGACTTCCTTTTTGAGATAGACATCAAGTTGGTGCATTACCGCCGGGTAATGATCCACCGTTATGCAAAGGATGTAAGCGTCGTCAATGCTCTCGCTGAGATGTATTTCTTTGCCACCTGAGAAGAAACTATCTTTTCTGTTCAATAGCGCTCGCCGGGAGAGCAGACCTTGGTCATATGCCTCTTGTACCGCGAGCTTGAAGTCTGCCGTCAAGCGAGCTTCATCCCCTAGTTTCGCCAGTTCTGTTAGCCTCTTCGATTTCACCTGGGCAATCACGGCCTTATTTCCAACTACACCAAGGACGTCGATGTCAGTCAGAGTCTTGCCCTTGCTTTCCTTAATTTGAACGTCGGTATGGACATTTGAGGCACCGAACACTTTGGCTAGGAGATCTGCTGTTGCATTCTCAGCAAACTGACCACGATGTAACAACGCCGTGGCGCGGTACGAATTATCCGAATTCATCCAAAAGAAGGGACTCTCGTAAATGGCCTCCGAAAGATTGAAGCCAACCGGCAGAAAATAACGCCCGTCCGGCAGTTTCACGATAGGACGCGATTGCACCTCGTTGAACTGGCCAGGCAACTTTAGGTCGGAGTTCACCTTGCCGGGCATTAATGAAAAGGCCCGGACGAAAGCCTTAGCGAGGTCACTTCCGAATTTCTGAAGATCAGCTTCCTCAAACGAAAAAATAGATAACGCCGCCGTGCATAGCTTAGGGAACTCTGCAGCTTTTATGGGTTCCTGGGAATTGTACTTATGCTCATGAAGGGTCTTCAACTCGCGGGCAACGCTGGCCTGGTCTCTGTTCAATCGTTCATTCTCATTGAAGCGTCTTTGTG
>DATHMS010000078.1:0-5468 GCA_035486795.1 Candidatus Sulfotelmatobacter sp.
CTGGCCGATGGCATGGGTGCGGCATCACGACCGGTACGGCGATCCGAAGGCCATGGACGCGATCACGCTGTTGGCCCAGCCGCTTAAGAGCTGTTGCTCGGAAGAGAAGTAAACGACAGGCTGATGAATGGTGCGGGGGCGAGACGCCCCCGCGACGGCCGGTCCATGTGGCGAGCCGAGTTTTTAAAAGCGGGTATTCTCCGCCCGTTTCAATCCACCGGGAAGGAATTCAAGAAAATGGGAAAAGCAACGGAACCGATGCTGTCTGAATTTCGCGAAGAGGCGGCCACCACCAAAAGAGTGCTGGAACGCGTACCAGCGCAGAAGCTGGCTTGGAAGCCCCACGCGAAGTCGATGACGCTGGGGCAACTGGCGTGGCATATTGCGAAGGTGCCTGGGGATTTGGCCCGCATCACTCAGCCGGACAGCTTTGATGTGTCGCAAGGCTCATTCGTCCCTCCGCAGCCGAAGAATCTTGAGGAAGTCTTCGCCGTTTTCGACGAGAGCGTCCGCGATGCCGAGAAATGCTTGAAGGAAATGACGGACGAAAAAGCGCACGGCAACTGGCGATTGATGCGACAGGAGCGGGAGTTAATGAACGTCCCGCGCATCTCGATTTTGAGAAGCATCATGCTGAATCACTGGTATCACCATCGCGGACAGTTATCGGTGTACCTGCGATTGCTGGATGTTCCATTGCCTGTGATCTATGGGCCGAGCGCGGATGAAAATCCCTTCGGCTAAGTGTGCAAACGCTGGCGCAGCATGATGGAATTTGCAAGGTTTATGCGCCTGCGATGCAGCGAAAGTGAAAGATTGTGCAGCGCCCGATGTGACTGAGAGGATTCTTGTTGCCTTCGCAATGTGGGCAGGCCATACTCACATTGACCCGACTGGAACCGGGTCCAGCCTTCCTCCCCGCCCTCCCCTGAAGTTCTCTTCCCTCCGGCCCTTAATTCCTCGTTTATTTCTCAGGAACGAACTAACTCTATCCCTGCCACGATCTGGTTGCGGCCTTCCCGTTTCGCCTGGAACATCCGCTCGTCCGCCAGCGTGAATAGTGCCTCGGCGTCGTCGGCATCATCAGGGAAAGAGGCGAGACCGGCGCTGATCGTGACCTGTACTTCTTCCCTGCGCGGCCCGAGGGCCATCGGGAAATTTGCGATGACCTCGCGTACAGATTCCAATTTCTGATACGCCGCTTCGAGATCGGTCTCCGGAAGGATGACGACGAATTCTTCGCCGCCGTATCGTCCTACCGTGTCGCTTTGCCGAAATGAATCCTGAAGGACGGCGCTGATCCTGCGCAAAACCACATCGCCCGATAAATGGCCGTGCGTGTCGTTGAGCAGCTTGAAGCGGTCGGCGTCGATGACGGCGATGGTCAGGACGTTGCCGTAGCGGCGGGCGCGGCTGAGTTCGACGGCGAAGCGATCGTCCACATAGCCGCGATTGAACAGGCCGGTGAGTGGATCGCGCGTCGCCATCTGCAGAAGTTTCTGGCTGCGCGACACTAGCGCAAGGCTGAGTACTGAAGCGGTCACCATGATGATCAGGCGCGAAACCTGGTTGCTCCAACTGAACATGCCGTAGGGATAAGGCGCATAAATCGGGCTGTTGAGGTTCCAGTGCGACGCGGCGAAGGCGACGATCGCCAGATATTCTCCGAAGGCCAGCGCGCCCGCGGTGATGCAGATTCGCTTGTCGTAGCGCAGGCTGGACGCGCCGATGGCGAGGAAGTAGCCCTCAAAAACAACTTTGCTGTTGACCGCCGTGTGAGGTTCGTTGAGATAGAGGAAGAGGGCGAGAGAAGCGCTCACCATGCTGACGTCGAGGCTGCTGCTGGCGAAACCGAGCCACGAAGGATTGTATTCGCGATAGATGAGCACGAAGACGACGAGCGAAAGAACAAAAGTTCCAACGGTGAGGGTGAGGCCGACGAAGGCCTCCTTGGGGCTGTCCGGGAAGAAAAAAGCGTCGATCAGCGGGATCAGGAGCAGGACCGAAGCCAGACTGACGCGGACTTTAGCTACCAGCAATTCTCCGGCAATGGCGGCATTGGCCAGGACCGGGTCGGGTCGAGACCACACGGAGGCAAAGAGATTTCTGATGCGAGAATTCATACGGGGATCACTACCGTGGTTGCTTATCGTCAGTTAAAGAGGACACAACGATCTAATTGAGGCCCATACTTGTGTTGCAACTATTGCTATCAGGATAAGGGCAGGTGCGGATGCAGGCAACGAGATAGAGAAGTGCGTACCAAGAAAGCAAAGTCGCTCGCTCGAGTGCAAATTTCGGGCGAACAGGCGATCACCTTAGTTCATATCGCGCATGGAGCAGGAGCCGGGGCCGCGGGGATCGCCGCAGGATCCGCAAGCTCCGGATGGGGCCGAGGAAGCCGAGGAAGCCGACGAAGAGCCCTTCGCCGAGACGGCGAAGACTGAAAGTTGCGTTTCGAGCTTGGTGGCGTGGCACTTGGGGCACTCGGCTTTTTCCTTGCCATAGACCAGCGCTTCGAATTCGTGGCGGCATTCCTTGCAGATGTACTCGTAGATAGGCATGGGTGACTCCGATACCTATTAGAATCAATTTGTGGGGACTTCGCAAATCTCAAATTCTGGTCCTGACGGTTTCGCGCCGGAGCGTCAGACGGCACAAACTGACTGGAGCGCGCGCAAGCCTTTTCGAGCGCGGCGATGGTTGGCCGGCGGGCACGTGCAGACGATCGCGAGTTTTCTGGCGCCGCGCAGAATTCATCTGCCCCCGGCGGAAGAGCGGCTGGTTGCAGTCGATGCCGGAGTGAAGATCCGCTGCTGGTGCTACTGGCAGAGCGAGAATCGTTCGAACGCGCTGACGCTGATCGCGGTTCACGGGCTCGAGGGTTCGTCGGATTCGCAGTATATGCAAGGCATCGCGCGGAACGCGCTGGCGGCGGGGATGAATGTTGTCCTCATGAACCAGCGCAATTGCGGCGGGATGGATCAGTGCGCCCCGACGCTCTACAACTCGAGCTTGTCAGGAGACGTGGCGGCGGTGGCGCGGAACGTTGTTGAACAAGATGCCGTGTCGCGCTTCGTGCTGATCGGATTTTCGATGGGCGGAAATCTTGTGCTGAAGCTTGCGGGTGAGTGGGGCAGTGTTGGGCCTCCGGAGTTTCGCGCGGTGGCGGCTGTGTGTCCGGCGATGGATCTGGCGGCCTCGGCGGACGCGCTGCACGAGCCGGCCAACCGGCTTTACGAATACTACTTCCTAATGCAGCTCTTCCGGCGGCTGCGAACCAAGGCACGATTTTTTCCAGACAGGTTTGATGTCTCGCGGCTCCGCGGGGTCTCGACTCTGCGAATGTTCGACGACCGCGTGACGGCGTATTACTGCGGATTTGCCGGGGCCGATGATTACTATGCGCGCGCCGCGGCGGCGAATGTGGTGGATCGTATCGCGGTGCCGGCGCTGATCATTCATGCGGCCAACGATCCTTTTATAAGGATGCAACCGGAGACCAAGGCGCGAATTCTCGCGAACCCTCATATCACTTACATCGAGACTGCGGATGGCGGGCATTGCGCGTTCATGGGCGAGCCCAACGGTGACGGCGACGATGGCCGGTGGGCCGAGCGCGAAGTCGTGGACTTTGCGCGGCACATGGGCGATCGCGCTCGTTCGTCGTGAGTCGCTCCGGCGAGCTGCTACTCCAGAACTTCGTTCTAGGCTGATGAATGCCGCTGCTAGGCGGCAGGTGTCGGGGCGGGATTGGCAGCGTCGCTCTTTCCCGGCAATACCTTCTTCCATCCTTTGAAGTGTGTGCGGATATAAGCCAGAGCAAGCATGGCGAGGCAGATCACCAGAAATCCTGCGGAAGCTGTGCCGATTCCTTCGGCGTGCTTGGGGAGAATCGAGACGCGTCCGTAGACAAATTCGATGTGCACCCAATAGACCAGCAGAGAGGCTTGCCCTAGCTGGATGAGCGGACTGAATCCCCATTGCGCCGCGCCCCAGCGGCACCATGCATAGGCTGCGGTCAGGATGACGAGCAGCATGCCGACACGGATTAAGAAAAATTCCGGGCTAGTGTGCCAGTAATCGTAGACGGGATAGAACTGGCGCGGCTCGTGATCGATCCAACGGGAGAGTTGGATCAGGGCGAGCCCGGCTGCACCTGCAGAGAAAAAGATGCGGGCTTCATGAGCGCGGGCCCAGTTGCTTTGCAGGATGAATCCGACGGCAAGTCCAGCAAAGGCGAAGGCGGCCCACGGGAAGAGGGGGAAGAGGCCAGCCTGCGGGACACCTAAATTGTGGACGCCGTCGACGTAGGACTCGAGCGGCCAGGGGAGCCAGACCGGGCGCCAAGTCGTCCAGAGAAGAGGGCTCAAGAGCGAGATCAGCAGTGCCGTCGCGGCGGGCGCCAGGATCAGCGCCAAGCGGGGGCTAATTCGATGTTCCGACGTTTCGGGGTGGGCGACCGTGCCGCTCAGGCCTAAAACGATCCAGCAGAGCACGCCCATCAGCATCATCGACGCGCCGATGGTATTCAGAATGTCAACCCGGAGCAGGTCGCTTTTCGGAGCCCATCCCCACGCAATGACGTATTCTTGCAGGCGAAAGAGCAGTCCAAACGCGAAGATTTCGGCTCCCCGGCGAATGGTGCTAGCTGCGATCCGAGTGGCCGAAAGGCTCTTTAGCCGTAACTTTTCAGTTACTAGAGCGAACGAGATTCCCGCGAGGAACAGAAATAGGGGCGCCGGGAAGGTGCCCCCAAGCTGGGAGTACATAAAAAAATCGCCCTGGCGGGCCGATCCACCGAGCCATGAGTCGAAACAATGGGTTTGAAACATCAGGACGCAGGCCAATCCGCGCATCCAATCGATGTAGGCGAGACGGAGTTTGGCGGGGCTCGGCGAAGGCATGAGGGGCGTCGGCAATGTCCGCAAACAGGCGAAAAGAGCGTCGTTTCGCCAATGCGGTCATGATTTTACACGGTCCTTACATGGTTTCAGCCGTTGATTCCGGCGCTCGCGGGCAAACTGCCGGAGTAAGCACTTGAGATTGTTACCTTTGTGTGATCCGTACAACCTTCGAGGTAACAGTTTTGATCGAAGATTGAGATAAGTCGTTATAAGCTAGACAGAATCCAAATTGCACCATCCTCAGGGAGTGTTTATGTCCAAAAGTAGGGCCATTGTGTGCCTGATGTCGAGCCTCGTTGTGTGCGCCAGCCTCAGCTTTGGGGCCACGGCAGACCGGATTCCTGGCGGCATTACGGGCGGTCCAGCCGTGCCTCTGGCGGGGAATATCCATCATCTGGCGCTACCGCAGTTCGACCAGGGATCGGTAGATCCGGCGATGCAGCTGGGAACCATCACCTTACTGACCGTGCCCACTCCCGCGCAGCAGCAGGCATTGAAACAGCTTTTGGCCCAGCAGCAGGACCGCAAGTCGCCGCTGTATCACAAGTGGATCACTCCCGA
>DATHMS010000079.1:0-59673 GCA_035486795.1 Candidatus Sulfotelmatobacter sp.
GGCCAAATTAAAGGACACGCTTACCGGCGACACGCTGGGAGACAAGGCTGCGCCGATTCAGTATCCGCGAGTGAAGCTGCCGGAGCCGGCGATTACGTTTGCGATTGAGCCCAAGAGCCGCGCGGATGAAGACAAGCTGGGGCCGGGGATCCACAAGCTGATGGAAGAAGATGCGATGCTGCGATTCTTCCGCGATGCGCAGACGCAGGAGTTTCTGATTGCGGGCACGGGACAGCAGCATATTGAAGTGGTGGTGGCGAAGCTGAAGAAGCGGTATCACACGGAAGTGGTTTTGAAGGCGCCGAAAGTTCCTTACCGCGAGACGATCCGCGGCAAAGCTGATGTCCAGGGGCGGCACAAGAAGCAGACCGGCGGGCACGGGCAGTACGGCGATTGCAAGATCAAGATGGAACCGATGCCGCGCGGCGGACAGTTTGAGTTTGTGAACGACATTTTTGGGGGAGCGATTCCTAAGAACTATATTCCTGCCATCGAAAAAGGAATCAAGGATGCGGCGGCGCGCGGGTATCTGGCGGGATTTCCGGTGGTGGACTTCCGGGTGATTCTTTATGACGGCTCGTATCACGATGTGGATTCAAACGATATGTCATTCCAGATGGCGGGGCGCATCGCGTTCCGGAAAGCGATGGAGCAGGCTAAGCCAACGATCCTGGAGCCGGTGATGTCGGTGGAGATCACGATACCGGACGATTTTGCGGGCTCGATCATGGGCGATTTGAACAGCCGGCGGGGACGCATCCAGGGCATGGACAACAAGGGCGGCAACACGGTAGTGAAGGCCGAAGTGCCGATGGCGGAGATGCTCACCTACGGCGTGGATCTGACTTCGATGACGCAGGGTCGCGGCAGCTTCAACATGGAAATGCATCATTACGACACGGTGCCGGGACAGTTGCAGGAGAAGATTATTGAGAAGGCGAAGGCGGCTCGGGGTGAGGTGAAGGAAGAGGAAGAGTGAGGGACGCGGAGGCTCCTAAGTCTTCATCCCCTGGGCTTTCGCCAGCTTCGCCTGCCGCTCATCGAAGGTCCAGAATCGTTCGGCCTTAAGTCCCAGCGCGCAGGCCACGTGCAAGGTGTCTAGCGTTCGCATACCGAATTTCGGACCATAGCGGCGGGCGAGATCGGCGCAGAGCTCGAAGGCGTTCTCCGGTAGCGGTGACTGGCGCCAAAGATTGGCGGCCTCATCCGAAACAAATTGAACATGTGCTTGGACGGCATTCTGTGGCGTCACAGTTCCGCGAAATTGATGCTGCCCGAGAGCGTGGGCCCACTCGGCACGATGGAGAGGAGTTAGGGTCAGTGGCGGCGCGCCCTGTAGGCGACGCCGCGCTTCGGGGGAATGGACGTCGGTCAAGTACAAGGAGACTACGAAGCTGGAATCGACGTAAACGCTCAATAACGTCCCCGATCCTCAAGGACGACATTGGGGAAAGTGCGGTCTCCGAAGAGCTCTTTGGCGCGAGCCTCGAAGTCCGGCCATTTCGCGGGTTTTTCTTCCGTCCCCTCGGGGACGATGCGGGCAATTACCTTGTCGCGCTCGCGTAGCTCTACAGTGTTTCCCGCCCGTAGCCACGCCTTGAGGCGTCGGGTGTCGCGGAGTTGGCGCAAATTTACGGAAGGCATCCTGGTAATGTGACACATTATGTGTCACAATGTCAAACAGAATCTCCCTCACGAGGTTACGAATGAAACTACTGCCGATTCTGCTCTGCTCTCTTATCGCTATTGCGCCGCTGGCGCGCGCCGCCGACACACAAGTCTTTTCCACGTCGGCCGGGACGGTCAAGATCACTCCGCTATATCACGCGAGCACGCTGATTGAGGCGGGAGGCAAGGTCATCTATCTGGATCCGGCCAAGCCTTCGAAATTGGCCGGGCTTCCGAAGGCAGACTTGATTTTAATCACCGACATTCATGGCGACCACATGGACCCGGATTCGATCAAGGAAATCAGCAAGGCGGAGACGGAGATTCTGGCAGCGCCAGCGGTGGTTGCGACTGTTACCAGCGCCAAACCCATCGGCAACGGAGAAACGAAGAACTGGCAGGGATGGACGATTGAAGCTATCGCAGCCTACAACCTGAAGCGCGGGCCGACTCCGGGAAAATTCTTTCACGACAAGGGGCGCGGCAATGGCTACGTTCTCACCTACGGCGGCAAGCGCTTCTACTTTTCCGGCGATACCGAGGGCATTCCGGAGATGCGGGCGCTTAAGAACATTGATGTGGCATTCGTGTGCATGAATCTGCCTTACACCATGCCGCCGGAAGAGGCTGCTGACGCAGTAAAGGCCTTTCATCCGAAGATTGTTATCCCTTACCATTATCACGGATCGGATCTTGCTGTGTTTCAAAAAGGATTGGAAGGGACCGGGATCGAGGTGCGGGTACTGGACTGGTATCCGAAGTAAGTAAAAAAAGAAGACGCCTCGCTGCGCTTGGCTGGACGGCCGAGGCGGCCGCACATGGTTCGTGGTAACATCCGGCGAGTGGCTACTGCTAGAAACAATCCCAACTTGAATTACAGTCCTGAGCGGCTGGTGTCGGCCGCGCCCGTCGAGGATGATTCTTCGTTTGAGCTGAAATTGCGGCCACAGCGGCTGGGCGAGTTTATCGGGCAGACCAAGGTCAAAGAAAATCTGGCGGTGGCGATTGAAGCGGCGCGGTCGCGCGGGGAGGCCATGGATCATGTGCTGCTGTATGGGCCTCCGGGGCTGGGGAAGACTACGCTGGCCAATATTATCGCCAACGAACTTGGGGTGCACTTTCAGCCTACAGCTGCGCCGCTGCTGCAGATCAAAGGCGACCTGACGGCGATCATCACCAACATGCAGGATAAGCAAGTCCTGTTCATCGATGAGATTCACCGGCTGCAACCGGTGCTGGAAGAGCTGCTGTATTCGGCGCTCGAAGATTACAAGCTGGACATTATTATCGGGCAGGGGCCTTCGGCGCGCACGCACACGCTGGAAGTGAAGCCATTTACGTTTGTGGGGGCGACTACGCGGGCGGGATTGATTTCTGCGCCGCTGCGGTCGCGGTTTGGGATTGTGCTGCGGCTGGAGTTTTATACGCCGGAAGAGTTGAGGGTGATCGTGGAGCGGTCGGCGGAGATTCTCGGAGTTGAAGTGGACAGCGCGGGGGCGATCGAGATTGCCAGCCGGTCGCGGGGCACGCCGCGCATTGCCAACCGGCTGCTGCGGCGAGTGCGCGACTATGCGCAGGTGCGGGGAGCGGGCAAGATCGATTTGCCGACGGCGCAGGCGGCGCTGCAAATGCTGGAAGTGGATAAATATGGGTTCGATGAAGTGGACCGGCGGCTGCTGCTCACGATTATCGAGAAATATCAGGGTGGACCGGTCGGTGTGAATACGCTGGCGGCAGTGCTGGCTGAAGAGCCCGACGCGATTGAAGAGATTTACGAGCCATTCCTGATGCAGATTGGTTTTTTGAACCGCACTCCGCGGGGCCGAGTTGCGACGCAGCTGGCGTATGAGCATTTTGGGATCACTCCGAGCCGGCGGCAGAGCTCGTTGTTCTAGAATGCACTATCGAGACCCCGAGGCACGGAGGAAATGGAAGTCAAACCGGGATTGCCCCTTGCGTGGCTCGGCGACCGTCCGCCGGCCGGCCTGCAACCTAGACCTGACGCTGTTCGGTAAACCTTAGAGCAACGGCTTTCTGTTTTCGGAGGCACGCTCTTGGTGTATCTTGCAGGATTCCTTGTCAGAGACGGGGAGCCGTGAGGGCGATTTGGGTTCGGGTCGAGCTCGGAGTTCTCCAGTCAAACGGCTGCTGAGGTTTCTGCTGGCAAGTGCGCTGACGCTGCCGGGAGCGGTGGAGTGTGGATGGGGCGCGGCTGCACGGCAAGCGCCGGCCGTGGTGCAGACTGCCGCCGTGCCGCCGGATTTCGCCTCGCCACAGCAGGGTGGCTCCGGACAGAATTCGCAAGGCACTCCACAAAATCCTCCGCCTCCGGGGTCGAACCCCGCGCAACAGGGACAGACACCTCCACCGTCTTCGCAAAATCCGGCGCCATCAGCCCAGTTGCCGGAACCGGCAATCAGGAATCCGGAGGTGCAGCCGGCCCCGAAGCCGGCCATCGCTCCCCCGGCGCTTACCATTCCGCGTTTGACCCGCGCGCCCACTCTGGAAGATTTCCTGGACATGAAGCCGGAGGGCGAGATCGCCCTGCAGATGGCGAAGGTGACGGGCTTCGTGCAACGCAATCCGCACGATGGAGAAAAAGTGTCAGAGGAGACTGACGCCTATCTGGGTTACGACCAGAAGAACCTGTACATCGTGTTTGTGTGTTTCGACGATCCGAAAAAAGTGCGGGCTCGAATGTCGCGGCGCGAAGACATTGGAGACGATGATGAAGTCGCGGTCATGTTCGATACCTTTCATGACCGGCGGCGAGCCTACGAGTTTCAGACCACTCCCCTTGGCGTGCAGTGGGATGCGATTTATACGGAAGTGTCACGGGACGAGACCGGCGGTAACTGGGATACCTCGTGGGACACGGTGTGGGATTCGCGGGGCAAGGTAACCAGCCACGGTTTTGTGGTCTGGATGGCGATTCCATTCAAGAGCCTGCGGTTTCCGACGGCGAAACAACAGGAGTGGGGAATCATTCTGTATCGCGGAATCATCCGCAAGAACGAGGATTCGTTCTGGCCGGAGGTCTCATCCAGAGTGGAAGGGCGGCTAGGACAGGCCGCGACATTGTATGGACTGGAAGGAATTTCGCCGGGGCGTGACATCGAGCTGATTCCTTATGGAATCATGCGAGGATTTCGATCGCTGGACGAGCGCGATCCTTTCAATCCCTATTTTCAGAATGCGGTAGTGCAAGGGCAGGCAGGCGTGGACGCGAAGTTTGTGATCCATGACCACTTTGTGCTGGATCTGACTGCGAATCCGGACTTCAGCCAGGTGGAATCGGAGGATCCACAGATCACGGTGAACCAGAGATTCGAGGTGTACTTTCCGGAGAAGCGGCCGTTCTTTCTGGAGAACGAAGATTACTTTCGCACGCCGTTCGATTTGTTTTTCACGCGCAACATCCAGGATCCTTCGGCGGGAATCCGGTTGACGGGGAAGGAAGGGCCGTATTCGGTGGGCTTGATGACGAGCGATGACCGCGCGCCGGGGCTGGCCGTGCCGAGCTTCTGCCTTCCCTCGGAGACGTCCTCTATTTGTGCGGATAATCTCTTTGGCGTGCGTTCGTACTTCACGATTGCGCGGGTAAGCCGCGACATCTTCAAGCAATCGAGTATTGGAGCGGTTTACACAGATTGGGAGTGTCCTGCGACCGGCGAGTTTAACCGTGTGGGCGGCCTGGACACACGCCTGAAGTTCAATGCCAACTGGACGCTTGAAGGTCAAGCGGTAGTAAGTTCGAGCAACTTGCAGGGACTCAATGCATTCCTTTCCGGCAACCCGGAGACCACCTGCGAGTACAACCTGTTCCCTTTCAGCGCAGGGAACGACAACAAGGTCAGCCCAGGCAGCGGCAACTATTATGCGGGCCCGGCGGACAAGCTGGATCTGAAACGCGAGGGGCTGCACTTTTCGTACGAGGGAATCTACGACGACATCAGTCCGGGATTTGTGACCGTGCCGGGGTTCGTGAACCGCGTGGACATTCGCGATCTCTACCACACGATCGACTACCGCTTCCGTCCGAAGAAGGGCTGGATCGTGGACTGGGGGCCGTCGCTGAATCAGCGCTACGTGTTCGATCACGAAGGAAACCGGCTGGACACATATTATGATCCCTATTTCGCGATTCAAGGGCGCGGACAAACAGTCATCTACTTGCTTCCTTATGAGGAATTGCGGGAACGGTTGCGGCCGCAGGATTTTGTGTTCATCGGTCTGCCGGGCGTAACTCAGAACCAGGACTACCACGAACATAGCAGCGGAGCTTCGTTTCAGACGGGGTACTTTCCAAAGGTGACGGCAGGCGCGAGCTACTACTGGGGAGACGGAGTGAACTTTGTGCCGGAGGTGAATGCGCTGCCACAGTCTCTGCCGCCGTTTCTTCTGTCGCGGTTGGATACCGGTTCGGCGACGCTGACATTCCGTCCAGTGAAGCCGCTCAAGATTGAAAATACTTATCTGTTTGAGCGCTTGCGGGCTACGGAGAGCGAGTATCTTCTTGCGCTCGCGCAGGCGCCGGCCGGAGCTTCCATTGGGAAGGGCATTTTCGACAACCATATTGTTCGCAGCAAGTGGAATTGGCAGTTCACGCCGCAGTTTTCGTTGCGCGTGATTCTGCAATACAACTCCGTTCTGGCGAATACGCCGGGCAATAGTTTCTATCCGTATACTTACTTCCCAACCGAGAAACAGTTCAACGCCGATTTCCTGCTTACCTACCTGGTGCATCCGGGCACGGCGATTTATGTGGGTTATAACAGCGACCTGCAGAACCTTGACCATGGGCTGATGCAAGACCCCGCGGGTTTGGCCGGGCTGTTCACGGCGAGGGGGTATATCAACGACAGCCGGCAATTCTTTGTGAAGGTTTCATACCAGTTTCGCTTCTGAAAGAGCTCTCCGCTATCAGTTCTCAGCTTTGAATTCTTCAGTCCGCCTGGCTGATAGCTGACGGGTGAGAGCTCCGAGATCGCCGAATCCCAGATTGCTGAATCCCAGGGCATTCCGGTAGAATCTAAGGATTCGTGTTGAGGTCTGAACCCATATGAAACCTGCAATTCATCCCGCTTATAACGAAGTGCGAGTACATTGCGCTTGCGGCAATGCGTTTGTTACCCGGTCTACCCACAAGGGAGATATCAGCGTAGAAATCTGCTCGGCCTGCCATCCTTTCTTTACCGGCAAGCAGAAGCTGATGGATACTGCAGGGCGGGTGGAGCGCTTCCGCCGCAAGTACGCGAAGAACGCGCCCAAGACCGAACCTGCCAAGGCGGAGCTGGCGAAGAGCTAACTGCTTTTACGTGATTGGCACGAATAACCCTGGAAATTAGGCCCTCGCTGCGGCGAGGGCTTTTGTTTGGCTGGCCAAGTAGAATAGAAACGTGAAGAAGTTCTGGGATAACTCGGAGCGGACGGGCGAGTCGCTCGTCCCAACGGAGGCCGTGGCGGCGCGTGCGGTTCCAGCACGAGTGTTCATTGGTGCGCTCGAGATTGCTCCGGCAACGGTGTTGGCTCCGATGGCCGGCGTTACTGACACCGTCTTCCGGCGCTTCATTCGCAACCTGGGCGGGTGTGGACTGATCATGACCGAGTTCACCTCGGCCGATGGCGTGCTGCGTAAGAAGGACGAGAAAGCGAAGCGCTATCTTCATTTCTATGAAGACGAGCACCCGATTTCGGCGCAGCTTTTTGGCAGCAATCCGCAAGTGATGGCGGAGGCGGCGCGCATGGTCGAAGGCCTCGGCTTCGACCTGGTCGACTTGAACCTGGGGTGCCCGGCGAAGAAAGTTGTGAAGTGCAATGGAGGCTCGGGGTTGCTGCGCGATTTGCCGGCGATTGGGCGCATCTTCGAAGCCGTACGGGCCGCGGTGAAGGTTCCGTTCACAGTGAAGTTTCGCGCGGGATGGAATGACGACGAGATCGTCTGCGTAGAACTGGCGCGCATGGCGGAATCGTGCGGGCTGGCGGCGGTCGCGTTGCATGCGCGGACACGCGAACAAGGTTATAGCGGAAATGCTCGCTGGGAGTGGATTGCGGCGATTAAAGACGCGGTGAAGATTCCGGTGATTGGGAATGGCGACATCCGCGCGCCTGAGGATGCCTGCGCAATGGTCGCGCAGACTGGCTGCGATGCGGTGATGATTGGGCGGACCGCGCCATCGAATCCGTGGATCTTCCGGCAGATTCAGCAGTATTGCGCGGGGATGGAAACTCCGGAGTCTCCCAAGACCTACGACGAGCCTAGCGAGGCCGACCGTTACCAGATGATCCGCACCTACTTCCAGATGCTGATTGAAGAGGAACTGCCGGACGCAGTCGGGAAGATGAAGCAGTTCGCGTCGTGGTTCACGCACGGCGTTCCGGGCGGAGCCGGGCTGCGCAAGGCGATCTACGAGTCGAAGAGCGCGGTGGAGATTCTGGGGCGGGTCGAGGAATTCTTCGAAGCAAGGCTGTCGGTGACGACGAGCATTTAATGGCGCGAACCGCCCATCGGTCCGCGCCACCTTCGACTGCAAATTGCAGAGGGTTCCGTCAGAGCACCGTCACCGAGATTCGAACTCCCGGATGCTTTAGATTGAACAGATAATATCCGCCGTCGACGAAGTCGATGTAGGTATTGTCGTTGTAAGACCATCCGTGCGGCCAAGCGTCCACAATTTCGAAGTTGTAGCCGCCGTAGGCGAAATGCGGCCTGCCTCCGACGATGGTGACGTGCCGGATGGCGAAATGGTGATCGTGGCCAAAATGCGCGCGGAAGTGTTCGTCATCAATGCGGCGCCGTTCTTCTGCGCGCTGCTCGTGGTGCTCTTCCTGCCGCGCCTCATCGTGATGTTCGTGGTCGTCCTGGGCATAGGCGGCCATCGCCCCACCTAGAAGGAATGCCCCGCAGATCCCACCGACCGCTAGAAATCGCTTCATAGTACACCTCGCTCGTATTGATTTTGGAATGAGGAGCACGATTATGCGCCCCTAGCCACCCGCGCGAGATAATCCCCATGCGAGTGACTGACCCAAAGTTGCCGTCCATAACTTTAAGCAGAATGGATGGCGCCGGCTGTAAAGATTTGTGATTGCCCCGTTAGCAGGTTTATACCGCGCACGCCAACATCTTCCCGGCCTCATCTTTTTCCACATAAGCCCACGGCACCTTGGGATCGTGTGTGAAAACCGTCAGCCATTTTTCTGTAATCGCCCTCGCGTAGTACTGTTTCTTGCTCTCGATGGTCTGTAGGGGGTAGAGGTCGAAGGACATGCCCCAGGTCAGGTCGATGTGTGCGGTGGTGGGGATGAGGTCGGAAATGTAGCAGGCGGTGCGGCCGGCGCTTTCGACGATTACGGCTTGCATGTGGGCGGTGTGGCCGGGGAAGGTTTTCACTGAGACGCCGGGGACGATTTCTTCGCCGCCTTTGAGCAGAGTCATCTGGCCGCTTTCGACGAGCGGGTCGTAGTTTTCGGAGATGTAGCTGATGGCGTCGCGCTCGCTGGGACGGCGGGCGTATTGCCATTCGCCTTCGGGCGCGTAGTATTTCGCACGGGGAAAGGTTGGAATGATCTTGGCGTCTTTGTCTCGGACAGTGTTCCAGCCGCAGTGGTCGAAGTGGAGATGCGTATTGATGACGATATCGATGTCTTCTGGAGCGACCCCGGCAGCGTTGAGATTTCTGAGCAACTCGGAGGGCTGGCCGTAGAACTTGATCATCCGCTCAGAAAGCTTGTTGCCCATGCCGGTTTCTACCAGGACGTTTTTCTTTCCGGTGCGGATGAGTAGGGAGTTAAGTCCGGCCTGGACATAATTTCTTTCGTCGGCAACGACTTTGCGCGACCACATGATCTTGGGAACCACGCCGAAAAACGCTCCGCCGTCGAGCAGGTAGGTGCCGTCGGAGAAAATGCTGAGTTCGAAGTCGCCGAGAGCGAGGCTGGACATGAATCTAGTGTGCCACAGACCTGATCGGCATTTCTCATTCGAATTGCGGTACTCTCGTCGATGTGGAACGCCCCGCCAGTGTCACGGTGATCGCAGCCCTGTTTTGTCTGGTTGCGGGATATCTCGTTGCGATCGGCATCATCGGACTGGTAGCTCCGGGCACGCTCTCGATGATGGTGGGAACGGGGATCACGTACGGGCGGGAGCTGACCGGTCCACAGACGGCCCTCTCTGTCGGTGCGGGGTGGGGGTTGGTTGGTTGGGGCCTCTACCGGCTGCGCAATTGGGCGCGCTGGTGCGCGATTCTCCTCATGGTAATTGGGATCGCGGGATCGGTGCCGGCAGTTTCTGCGGCTGCGAGGGATCTGACCTGGCGCTTCTGGTTTTACGGCGGCCAGATCATGGTGCGAGTCGTGATCGCGTGGTACCTGACGGCATCACCCGAGTTGATCGAAGCTTTCGCGCGAAAGTAAACTTTACCGTCTGGCTTTCGTGGCTTCTTTCTCGCCCACGCGCTTGCTGACTTCGAATTTCATCTTGCCAGCTTTTTTGTCGGCGTCGACTACGACGTGGTCGCCGTGCAGGATCTCGCCATCCAAGATCTTCAACGCCAGCGGATCCTGCACCAACTTTTGGATGGCGCGCTTCAGGGGGCGCGCACCGAAGTTGGGGTCGTATCCCTCGGTGAAGAGCAGATCTTTGGCGGCGTCGGTGAGCTCGATTGAGATCTTGCGATCGGCGAGCAAACGGCGCACATCTTCGAGACGCAGCTCGATGATCTTGACCAACTGTTCCTTGCCGAGCGGGGCGAAGACAATAATGTCGTCGACGCGGTTCAGGAATTCGGGCCGGAAGTGGCCGTGCAGCGCGTTCAACACCTGTTCGCTGGCCTTTTCAAACTCCTCCGGCGTTTGTACATGGTCGGCTTGCAGATAACTCGACCCGAGATTGGAGGTCATGATCAGAATCGTGTTCTTGAAATCCACGACGCGGCCTTTGCCGTCGGTGAGGCGACCGTCGTCCATCACCTGCAGAAGGACGTTGAAGACGTCGGGATGAGCCTTTTCGATTTCATCGAACAGCACTACGGCGTAAGGCCGGCGGCGGACCTGCTCGGTAAGCTGGCCTCCTTCTTCATAACCGACGTAGCCCGGGGGCGCGCCGATCAAGCGGGCGACGGAATGCTTCTCCATGTATTCGGACATGTCGATGCGGAGCAGGGCGCGCTCATCGTCGAAAAGAAATTCGGCGAGGGCGCGAGCCAGTTCAGTTTTGCCGACACCGGTCGGGCCGAGAAAAATAAACGAGCCGATGGGGCGCTTGGGGTCGCTTAGCCCGGCGCGGGAGCGGCGGATGGCGTTGGAGACGCGCTCGAGAGCCTGGTCCTGGCCGATGACGCGGAGGCGCAGGCGGTCTTCCATGGTGACCAACTTTTTCACTTCGCCTTCGAGCATTTTCGAGACCGGGATGCCGGTCCATTTGGAGACGATGCGGGCGATGTCTTCTTCGTCGACTTCTTCCCGCAGCATGCGCGGCACGCCCGCGGCTTTGTTGTCGATTTTGGCCGACAGTTGACTTAGCTCTTCTTCGGCTTGGCGCAGCAATCCGTAGCGGATTTCGGCTACACGCTGAAGGTTGCCTTTGCGCTCTTCGGCCTGCTCTTCGATCTTGAGCTTCTCGATTTTCTCTTTCAGCTCGCGGGAGCGGGCGATCAGATCCTTTTCTTTTTTCCAATTGGCTTTGAGGGCAGTGGATTTCTCGCGGATTCCGGCGAGTTCCTTCTCGATGACGGAGAGACGCTCGCGGGAGTTGGGGTCGTCCTCTTTCTTCAACGCCTGCTTTTCGATTTCCAGTTGCGTGGCACGGCGTTCGAGCTGATCAATGTCCGTGGGAAGCGAATCGATCTGGATGCGAATCGAGGCCGCGGCTTCGTCGATGAGGTCGATGGCCTTGTCGGGCAGGAAGCGGTCGGAGATGTAGCGATGCGAGAGCGTGGCAGCAGCGACGATCGCCGAGTCTTTGATGCGAACACCGTGATGCACTTCGTACTTCTCCTTCAAGCCCCGGAGGATGGCGATGGTGTCTTCGACGTTGGGCTCGCCCACGAAAACAATCTGGAATCGGCGCTCGAGAGCGGCGTCTTTTTCGATGTATTTGCGGTATTCGTTGAGCGTCGTGGCGCCGATTGCGCGCAGTTCTCCGCGGGCGAGGGCTGGCTTGAGCATGTTAGAGGCGTCGATAGCGCCTTCAGCGGCCCCCGCACCGACCAGGGTGTGGAGTTCGTCGATGAAGAGGATAACCTGACCCTGGGAGTCTTCGATTTCTTTCAAAACGGCTTTGAGGCGGTCTTCGAATTCGCCGCGATACTTGGCTCCGGCCAGCATTGCTCCGAGGTCGAGCGCGACCACGCGCTTATTCTTGAGTACTTCCGGTACGTCGCCTGAGATGATGCGCTGGGCGAGGCCTTCGACGATGGCGGTTTTGCCCACGCCGGGTTCGCCGATCAGCACAGGATTATTTTTCGTCCGGCGGGAGAGAACCTGGACGACGCGACGGATTTCTTCGTCGCGTCCGATGACGGGGTCGAGCTTGCCGCGGCGGGCTTGCTCGGTCAGATCTCGGGCATAGCGTTCTAGCGCCTGGTATTTGGCTTCGGGATTCTGGTCGGTGACTTTTTGTGAGCCGCGGACGGCAGTCAGCGCTTTCAGAATTGCATCATGCGTGGCGCCGTGACGGGCGAGAATCTGCTGGGCTGCGTCCTGCTTGAGGTGAGTAATGGCTAGCAGGAGGTGCTCGGTGGAAACGTATTCGTCCTTGAAGTTCGAAGCCTCTTTGAAGGCTTGCTCGAGCAGTTTGTTGGTGGCGTTCGACATCGTGGCTTGCGCTGCTTCTCCTGAGACCTTGGGGAGCTTCTCGATGTCGCGATAGAGGTCGCTGAGAACAGCCTGCGGACCGATGCCGATTTTCTCAAGCACAGGCGCGACAATGCCCTCTTTATCTTCGAGTAGGGCGGCGAGCAGATGGATCGGCAGAAGCTCGGGGTTGCCATGTTCCGAGGCGAGGTCGTTCGCGCGCTGAACGGCTTCTTGTGCTTTTACGGTAAATTTGTCCCAACGGATGGCCATGGGAAACTCCTGTTCCTAATTTTGTACTTCCGATTACGACGGCCGGCGGGACCCTTCGGCTTTGCTCAGGGCAGGCTACCGGCGCAATAACAAGGCGGCGCTACAATAAAACGGGAGGCGGTCAGTTTCGGCCACCTCCCGTAGATTGTAGACCGCCGGGCTTCCGGCTGGACAGCCGAGGACGGCAGTCCCGACATAAGCATTTTCGGCTTACGCGGCTTTGCTGGGGCCCTTGGCTTCGAGGGTCTTCTCGGTCTCCGCTTTGGTCCCGCCAATGTTGACTTTGATCTGCTTGGGCTTGGCTTCGGCCTTTTTGGGCAGAGCGATCTTCAACACACCTTTGTCGTAGGTTGCCGAGACCTTCTCGGAATCCACGGTGGTGGGCAGGGTGAAGGTGCGGGTGAAGCTGCCGTACTGTCGCTCCACGCGGCGGTAGTTCTCTTCTTTCTCTTCCTTCTCGATCTTGCGCTCGCCGTGAACGGTGAGGGTGTTGTTCTCGAGACGGACGTCGATGTCTTTTTCTTCGATGCCCGGGACTTCGATCTTCAACGTAACGTTGTGCTCGTCTTCGTAGACGTCGACGGCTGGGGCAAAGCTTGAGGTGGCGAGGGATTCATCCCGGCCAGCTTCACTGTAGGACTCGCGGAACACGCGATTGATGCGGTCCTGCAGGGTGGAAAACTCGCGGAATGGTTCCCAACGGGTAAGTACGGTCATGGTAATGATCTCCTTCGTATGCTGATTTCTAGGAATTCGGCAGTGCCGTTCACCAAGCTTAGATGCGCATTAACCACAAACGAAGCATAAAATATGAGTGTAATATTATTAATAGTTAAGTATATTACTTTAATTAACTTACGACAGCTATCACGGACTTCAGGTAGGCAGTTTCAGGAACATTTAGGAGGATAGGGTGATCTTTCGCCTGTCCGCGAACCTCGACCATGCGTAAGGTTCGGCGAGCATCCCGGGCGGCGTCGGAAAGCATTCGCAGGAAATCGGCCTGGCTGACGTGATAGGAGCAGGAGCAGGTCACCAAAATGCCGCCGGGGCGGAGCATCTTCAAGGCGCGGAGGTTGAGTTCTTTGTAGCCGCGGAGGGCGGCGGCGAGATCACGCTTGCTCTTTGCAAAGGCGGGGGGATCGAGGACGATGGTGTCATAACGCTCGCCGGATGCAGCATAGTCTTTCAGCAGGTCGAAGGCGTTCGCTTCGATCCACTCGATCTCCGGTTGGTTCGGGTCGCCGCGATTGAGAGCTGCGTTCTGGTCAGCCACTTCGAGGGCGGGCCGGGAACTATCGACGCCGGTGACGTGCGAGGAGCGCGCGGCCAAATGAAGCGCGAAGCCTCCCTGGTAGCAGAAAACGTCGAGTGCATCGCCGTGGGCGTATTGGGCCGCGGCAGCGTAGTTCTCGCGCTGGTCGAGGAAGGCTCCGGTCTTCTGGCCTTCGAGCGCGTCGAAGTGGAACTGGACGCCGTTCATGGTGAAGATGGTCGAAGCTTTTTCCCCTTGCACCAGACCAGAGGTGCGCGGTGGCAGTTCCTCGAGTTGGCGGACGCGCGGGTCTACTCGCTCAACGATTGAAGCCGGGTGAAGACGTTCGGTCAGCTCTGAAACCAGCGTCTGGCGCACGATCACGGAATCCATGGCTTGGGTGAGGACCTGCATCGAGAGAATGTCGTTATAACGATCGACGATGAGGCCAGGAAGGAAGTCGGCCTCGCTGAAAATCACACGGTAGGCATTAGTGTCTCGAACGACTCTCCCACGATAGGCGATGGCCTCAGCGATGCGCCGGTGAAGCAGCGCGGGGAAGTCCGCGACGAGCTCATGAGAAAGCAGGCGAATGGCGATTTGCGAAGAGCTCGAATAGAGCGCGCTACCGAGGGGTTGGCCGCGATGATCGATCACGCTGACTAGTGAGCCTGCGGGGACGCCCTCCGCCGATACGATGTCGGAGCGGTAAACCCAGACGTGTCCATCTTTCAGACGGGATGCCCCGCGGGGAGAAATCTTGACAATGGGGACACCTGCACTGCCGGCCGTCTTGGGCATGCTGCAATCTTAAACGCACCAGCTAGCTGGCGGCTTGCTCGGTGGGAATCGGGGAGGGAGATCCGGACTTTGTGGAGGGACGCGAGTTCATCTCGTAGCGGGCGGCTTCCAGATCAGTGTGCAGGGAATCAAGCGCCGTCATGGGCATCTCGGTCCCCCAGGTTTCCATTTCACGTTCAGTCCAGCTTCCGTTCAGGCGGATGGCGCCGGCAATGTCTTCCGGAAAGGCGTGACGAAAATCCCCTTCGCGGACGAGGATATCGCCAACGAGCCGGCCGGTATGCATGTCGAAGACGCGTCGGGTAGCTTGGCCGGCGGCATTGTTCAAGCACAGGAAAACCTCACCAGCATCGGCGAATTCCTGACGGTAGTACCAGGCCTGCGGGGCGTCGATCTTGGGATGATGGCGGCGGGAACGTTTGTGCTCGGGCTCCAGGGCCTGCATTTCGTGGGCGGGATTGAAGTACAGGATGCGCTGGCAGGAATCGCAGACCACGGTTTGCTGGCCTGTCCGCACGTCGTTGTAGGTCTGCGGACGCAGCATGACCTGGCAACCCATGCATTTGTGATCGAGAACCTCAGAGATACCGCTGCCGCGAAATTTTGATACACGCTCGTAGTGGCGCAGAAGATCCTCATTGACGCCGGCCCGCATCTGATCGCGCTTGCCCCGCCAATCGGCAAGCTGCTTTTCGTCCTCGGCAGTGCGCTGGCGGGCTTCGATCTTCTCTTTTTCGATCTCAGCGGCTTCCGCTTTGAGTTCGGCTTGCGCCGCTTTTACTTCTTTGTCGCGCGCGTCCGCATTCACCATCAACTCAAGGATCTTGTCCTCGGTGGCGGCAATTTCCTTTTCCGCAAACTGGATCTCGTGCAACAAGGCCTTGTATTGCTCGTTGGTTTTCACATCGAGCGACTGGTCGCGATACTTGGAAATCTTGCCGCGCAGGTCTGTGATTGCGGTTTCATATTTGCGGCGGGAGGCTTCGTCGGCTTTGACAGCAGCTTGTGCTTTTTCCAGTTGGGACTTGGTGTCGGCCAGCTTGTGTTCGATGGCAGCGACGCGTTTGGGGAGTTCGGCGACTTCATCCTGCAGGCGGCGGATTTCCTTGTCCGCTTCCTGCAGGCGCAACAGGTTTTCTATTTCTAGAAGCATCCAGAGGTGACTCAGCCTCAATTCTAACACGCGGAAACGTCGATCCTCGCTTGATGTTTGGTCGGTGTCGCCGCGGACGGAGCCATTCTGGGTGTAGACTTTTCGTTCGCACCGTGCGCTTTTGTTCTTAACTTTCAGCACCTGGGGTTTCAATGTGAAGAGGCAGATTTCATTTGCGGTTCTGGTTCTCATTCTTCTTGCCGGCTTGCTGGCGCCGCTTGGGGCGCAATCGTCCTCGCCGGTGAAGCCACTTACCATTGAGGCGATTTTCGCACCCGGCGGGCTGACTGGACGCGCTCCGGAAAACATGGAGTGGAGTCCGGACGGAACCAAGCTCTCGTTCGTCCAGCGCGACGACGATGGAGAACACGGTGAATTGTGGTATGTGGACGCAGCCACGGGTGAGAAGAAGATTCTGATCAGTGCCGCCAAGCTGGCCTCGCTGGCGCCCGACGCCACCAAGGTGAAGGATGAGCGCGAAAGGGAGCGCCTGACACGCTATCACGTGGCCGCCTATCTTTGGGCGCCGGATTCGAAGCACCTGATTTTCGACTCCCAGGGACAGCTCTGGCTTTTTGATTTGGCGACCAGCACCGCTGTGCAGTTCACATCGGCGCCCGAGCCCAGCATCGACCCCAAGTTCTCTCCCGATGGCAGTCATGTTTCCTACGTGCGCGGGCACAACCTCTTTGTCCGGCCGGTGAACGGTGAGGGCGAAAAACAGCTCACCAGGGACACAGGGGAGAACTTGTTCAACGGCGACATCGATTGGGTTTACACCGAAGAACTGGCCGTGCGCAGCAATTATTTCTGGTCGCCGGATAGCAGGCAGATCGCCTTCCTGCACATGGACGAGACCAAGGTGCCGAGCTATCCCCTTGTCAACTTGACTCCGACGCATCCGACGGTCGACAACGAAAAATATCCCGAAGTAGGAGATCCAAACCCAGTAGTGAAGCTCGGAGTAGTGGATGCTGGCCGGGATAAGGTTCGCTGGATTTCGCTGACCAACGATGTGGCGACGCATGATTCGCAAACCAATGATGAGGAGTACATCCCGCGGTTTGGCTGGGTCCGCAACGGAGTGATCTGGGCAGAAGTTCTTAACCGCAACCAGGACAAAATGGATCTATATTTTGTGGATGCGAAGTCGGGGAAATCGCGGATCGTCTTAACCGAAACCACTCCCGGCGCGTGGATCGACTTCGATCATGTGGAGGTTCGCTTCCTGAACTCCAGTGGCGGGTTCCTGTGGCCGAGCTGGCGCGACGGGAACATGCATCTCTATCTTTATAGCTTCGATAAGCATAACCCGCTCGCCGCGGAGGCGAAGCTGGAGCGGCAACTCACCCAAGGTGACTTCGAGGTACTGGGAATTGATGGAGTGGATGAAGCGGCCGGCACGGTTTTTTTCTCGGCCAACAAAGACGATCCCAGGCAGCGGCACATTTTCTCCGTAAAGCTGGATGGGACTGCTGCGCAGCAGCTTTCTCATGAGGGGGGCATTTACTCGGCGGAGTTTTCCGAGGATGGCAAACACTACGAGCAGACGTTCAAGGGTCCCCTAACGGCGCCGCGGATATCGCTGTGCGCGGCAGGGGGATCTTGCGCTCCGGTGTGGGCAGCGCGCGATGAAGTCGCGGAATATGGATTGAGGGCTCCCAAGTTGATGGAGTTCAAAGCGGAGGACGGCACAACGCTTTACGGACGTTTGCTGCTTCCTCCGGATGCAGGGGCGAAGGGCAAGATTCCCTTGATCGTGCACATCTACGGCGGGCCAGCCGCGCAGACGGTTCTGAAAGAGCCGACAGACCCGTTCGATGAGGTCCTGGCGCGCAAGGGCTTCGCGATTTTCTCTGTTGACAATCGCGGGACTCCGGGACGCGATCGTAAGTTTCAGACGGCGATTCGCCACGAGTTCGGCGTGATTGAGTTGAAGGATCAACTGACGGTGCTCGATCAGCTTTTCGCAGATTACCCGCAACTCGATAAAGACCGCGTGGCCATTTGGGGATGGTCGAATGGCGGCTCGATGACGCTCTATGCGATGACGCACTCAGACCGGTTCCGCGCCGGCGTTGCGGTCGCGCCCGTGACCGATCAGATCAACTACGACACCATCTACACTGAGCGCTATATGGGCCAGCTCAAGGACGATGCGACGGGGTACGCTCAGTCCGACGTGACGAAGGCGGCTGCTAACCTGCATGGAGCGCTGTTGCTGGCTCACGGCACTGGCGACGACAACGTCCACTTCCAGAACAGCGTTCAGATGATCGACGCGCTGATCGGGGCGGGGGTACAGTTCCGATTGATGATTTATCCCAACAAGACTCACGGCATCTCAGGAAGCGCTGCCCGCGATCATCTGTTTCACATGATTGAAGATCACTTTGAGCGGGAGCTAAAGTAGGAAGCTGCTACTTGCGCTTGTCGGGTTTGCGCGAGGAACTTACTCTGGTCGTGCTTTCTCGTGCCGATCCTTCTCTTGATGAGCTCTCTTTGCTGGAACTCTCTTTCGAGGAGCTGTCTGTAGATGAGCTTCCCTTTGCAGAGCTATCCTTCGAACCTTCCGACTTAGACTTTTCTTCCTTCTTCGTGTCCTTGCCGCTGCCGTCGGAGCTGGGCGCGTGGGACTTGTTGGCATAGTCCGTAACGTACCAGCCAGATCCCTTGAACTGCACCGCCGGCGCAGAAATCATTTGCTCAACCCGGCCACCGCACTCTGGACACTTCTTGACCATCTTGTCGGAGAATTTCTGGATTTTCTCGAAGCGGTGACCGCACTTCTCGCACTCATATTCGTAAAGAGGCATGGGTTATGGGACGGTTGTTAGAGAAAACAACTTCATCTTGATTCTAGGGGCGGCGATTCGATTGCGTCAATTGAGCACAATGGCTTGGGATTCCGAATTGCTTGCACTTAGGCGCCTTGCGGGAATTGTTCCGCGAGGCGCCTGGGAGCGGTGTTGCGCCAGGCCGCAGAGATTGCTCGCCGCAGCACATCCTTGCCGACGGTCTTGAGATCGACACTGGTGGCGCCTCGTCGTCCCCAGGCGCCCTTTACCGGCACGAATACGCCCGGATAGTCCTTCGAGAAGTAGTGCTGCTGCTCCGGCGTGAGTTTGACCATCCCCCAGCCTTTGGCGGGATAGCCGAGGGTGGCGAAGATCTTCCCGCACACCCGAAAATCCGGATGGTCCATGTGAGCGCGCTGGGCTGCTTCGGGAAGAGCCAAGGCTAGGCGTCGAAAATCGTTAGCGGTCACGATGAATTCTCCATGGTTGGAACGTGCGTACCATAACACAACGGCTTGCGGCGCTACGAAGTCACGGCCGCTGCGGTGGTAGACTCCGGCCATGAAGGATGCTGACCGCGAGCCCACCCACAGCGCCGCCCTGTCGGAGAAATCCTCCCATGTCGCGGGGCCAGCGCTTTATCTTGTAGGCACGCCTATCGGCAATCTGGAGGACATCACGCTCCGTGCCGTGCGTGTGCTGAAAGAAGTGGATCTCATAGCGTGCGAAGACACTCGACAGACGCAGAAGCTCCTCAACAATTATGGCGTCGCGACCCGCACTGTCAGCTACCACGAGCACAATGAGATGACGCGTGCCGCGGAACTGGTGAAGGAAATGCAGGAGGGCGCGAGCGTCGCGCTGGTGACGGATGCCGGCATGCCTGGGATATCCGACCCGGGATACCGGCTGATTTCGCTGGCCATCCGGCATCATTTGCCGGTGGTGCCGATTCCAGGAGCGTCGGCGTTTCTGGCGGCGCTGGTGGCGAGCGGACTGCCAACCGATTCGTTCAGATTCAGTGGCTTTCTTCCGGCGAAACGCGGCGAACGGCGAGCGGCACTGGAGGCGATCAGGACCTCTCCGCGCACACAGGTTTTCTACGAAGCTCCGCACCGGATTATCGAGACGCTTTCGGATGTTTGCGAGGTTCTAGGAAACGCCCGGCATGTGGTAATCGCGCGCGAAGTAACCAAGCTGCATGAAGAATTCCTACGCGGGCGCGCGGGAGAGGTTCTGCAGACGTTGACAGCGCGCGACGGAGTGAAGGGTGAGATCACGCTGCTGATTGGGAAGGCCGAGGAGGCGGACTCGCAGGCTTCCACGGCGCCGGGGATGGGTATCCGCCAGAGGGTCGAGCAGATCATGGCGGAAGAGAAAGCCGATGAGAAGGCCGCACTGAAGAAAGTGGCGAAAGAGCGTGGGATTTCTAAGAGCGAGGCGTATCGTGAGTTGCAGAGAAGTAAGTAGGCGCGCATAACCGAACGGTGTCCAATCCGGAAGTCACTGAGAGCTTTTGGTCAGAGGAAGCCCGCAGGCGCGTAAGATCGACTGCACACTCCAGAGCATCACATCGGTTCCGCCTCCGACTGGGGCTGCAGCCAACCACGCATCGTTTGCACTGAGCGCGACCGTCCCATTTCCAAGGTCCGGCGCTCCGCAAAGTTGTTTCCCTGCGATGTCCCAGATGGCGAAGCCACCGCTCGGGTACGTGAATATGAGCGAATCGTTCTGGTCGAAAGCGACAAAGTTCGTATAGCCGAGACCAACCTTCGCGATTTCTTCACCCGAACTTAACCGAAGCAAGCGTGCAGACTTAGAACCACCAATAAGGACCAAGTCTTTTTCGGGATAGGCGGCGAACTTTGTCACATAGTCCGGGCCATTCGGAAGGTCGCGGACTTGCCTCCAATCCATTGTGTTCCACACGGCGAGGTGTTTCGTGTTGCTGCCGATCACTAGGGAACCGTCCCTGGAGAATTGCGCACCCTGAGCAGCGTTGAGCGTGGCGAGTCGTTGACCGGCAGCAACGTCGAAAACCGCGTCTCCCTCCCCGTTGGCGCTCACGAGCAATCGGGTTCCGCTGTTGTCGAAAGAAAGCTGCTTTACCGTTCCGCCTGTCCACTTGATTGTCCTCCACAACTTACCCGACGCGACATCCCAGAGTTCGAGACCGTTCCCAGTGGTTGCGAGCACCCGTCCGTCCAATGTAAGAGCTAGGGGTGTTCCAGCCTTGAGAGAGCGCAGCTTCATGCGCTTTTCTACATCCCAGAGGTCGACCAGACCCGGTGTGCTACCGACCGCAAGCAGTTTTCCGTCACCGCTAAACGACAAGCCTGTTACCTGAGCTAGCGACGGCCCGCCGTAGACTGCGAACGATCCCGTCGTCTTGCCATTCTCGGTTTTCATTGGGCCAAGGACGAGTCCAGGCCCTTCCTCCTTCTGTCCTCCGTAGTGAAGAATGAAGTCTGGCTTAGGCAGTATCTTTGGGGAGGATGCGGGTGCGGCCGCTGGGCCCAATGCGAGGATCGGTAAACAGAATGCGGTCAAAATGAAACCGGCTGCCTTCATGAAATCTCCAATGCTGAACTACTTCCCTGCCAACTCCCGCTTCACTGCCTCGCTGACCATTTTCCCATCCACCCGCATCCCAGCACCGGAAAAACGCGCCATGACGTTCTTCATCACCGTACCCATTTCTTTCATGGTGGGAGAGCCCATTTCGGCGATCACGGCTTTCACTCCGGCGACTACTTCCGCTTCGCCTGTCGCTTTGGGCAGGTAGGTCTCGATCAGGACGATCTCGGCGGCTTCTTTGTCGGCCATCTCCTGGCGTCCACCTTTGGTGAACTGCTCGACCGACTCTTTGCGCTGCTTGATCAGCGTGGTCAGGACGGCCTGGGACTCTTTTTCATCGAGTGGCGCCATTTTCTCGATTTCGCGGTTCTTCAGCGCAGTCTTCACCATGCGCAGGGTGGAGAGCCGTTGCTCTTCACGCGCCTTCATGGCAGCGGTGATGTCTTTCTGTATCTGTTCGACTAGGCTCATATTGCGCCAATTATATCGGAGGAACTAGAAGCTGACGCTTTGTGATCTCCGATCAGGTCTGTCACCAAACGATCAAGACGCGCATCTTATGCTCAGGAGGAAGCAGCCATGAGCAGACTCGCCATTTGGGCACAACTGGAAGCGAAACCGGGAAAAGAAAAAGAGGTGGAAGACTTTCTGAAGTCGGCGCAGCCGCTGGCCGAACGCGAAGCGGCGACCCTGAGCTGGTACGCCATAAAAATGGGACCCGGGAAATACGGTATCTTCGATACCTTTGCCGATGAAAACGGCCGCAACGCCCACCTCAACGGCGAAATTGCCAAGGCGCTCTTCGCCAAAGCCAAGGAGCTTTTTTCCAAACCTCCGGATGTTGCCAAGCCGGAAGTTCTCGCCGTGAAGTCCACCCACGCCTGACGCCATCCGCCAGTGCCGTTTTCAGATAAGGCACTGGCGTCAGTATTTCAGAACACGCCAGCGTTTCCGATAGACTACTGGAGGACGATATTTTTCGGATCCTCAGGACCCAATCGAAATGCTACGCAAGAACCGTCTTTTTACTCCCGGGCCGACGCCGCTGCTGCCGGCGGCGCAGACAGCTATGGCCTCCTTTACGGCGCATCACCGCACGGCTGACTTCCGGGCGCTGTTCCAGCGCGTGCTTGTCGACATGAAGGAATTCATCGGCACGCAGAACGACGTGCTGGTGCTGGCTTGCTCGGGCACCGGTGTGATGGAGGCCTCGGTGTCGAACCTCACCTCGCCGGGCGACAAAGTCTTAGTCCTTACTGCGGGCAAGTTTGGCGAGCGCTGGACGGAGCTGGCCAAGGCTTTCCGCTGCAACGTCGACGTGTTGAGTGCACCGTACGGCGAGACATTTTCATTGAATGACATTCGCGCGAAGCTCACTCCCGACGTGGGGGCGGTGTTCGTGCAAGCAACCGAGAGTTCGACCGGCGCGCGGCATGATGTGCAAGGCATTGCGAAGATTGTGCGCGCCAACAGTAATAGCAATAACGGAGACACGCTGCTGGTGGTAGATGCGATCACCGGTCTGGGCACCACTCATTTCGACGTGGATGGATGGGGCGTGGATGTGATTATCGGCGGATCGCAGAAGGCGCTGATGATCCCTCCTGGCCTCGCGTACTGCGCCGTGAGCGAGCGGGCTTGGCGGCGGATGGATACGACTACTTCTCCGCGCTTCTACTTCGACTTGCGGAAGGAACGAAAGGCCGCGGCCAAGGGCGAGTCCGCTTACACGCCGCCGACTTCACTGTTTGCAGCTCTGGGGGCAGCCCTGGAGTTTATCCGGGGAATGGGAAAGGGTGACTTGGCCAAGGGACGCGAAGCCTTGGTCGACAATGCCGAACTCTGCGCCGAGATGACTCGGGCGGGGGTACAGGCCGTGGGATTGAAGCTCTTTTCAGCTTCGCCTTCCGCCGCGTTGACCGCGATCTGCTCGCCGGAAGGGATCGACTCCGGCAAGATCATCAAAGAATTCCGAGAGTCGTTCGATGCCGTTGTGGCGAATGGGCAGGGCGAAATGAAAGGTCAACTCTTTCGCATTGCGCACATCGGCTACTACGACTACCTGGACACGATCGGCATCCTGGGCGCGCTCGAGCACGTGCTGGCGCGCTGCGCAGGAAAAACTGTCGAGTTTGGAGCAGCGCTGCGTGCGGCGCAGGAAGTATATGCGCGCGGTTTGTCCAGGCGACCGCAACAGGTTGGAGCCTGAGGGGCGGTGAGGCCTGACTGAGAGGAAGTTTAGGAGAGTGGCGCGGCAGAGGTGTCAGAAGGATGTCATTTTCGTGTCTTTGTTTTGTAGGTACAAAGCCCTGGTTAGAAGGATCGATTCTCTTTGAAAATCGTCATTGCCGAAAAAGTATCAGCTGCCGCTGTCGAGCAATTAAAGGAGCCGGGTTGGAGCGTCCTCACCGGTGACCAGGTGGACGGCCGGCTTTCGGACCATCTCAAATCGGCGGACGCGCTGATTGTGCGCTCCGCGGTGCAGGTGGATGCGGCTCTGCTGGCGCATGCCAAGAAACTGCGTGTCATTGGTAGAGCGGGCGTGGGCGTGGACAACATCGATCTGGATGCGGCCACGCGCCAGGGCATCGCAGTGATGAACACACCCGGGGCTAACGCCGTGGCTGTGGCGGAGCAGACGCTCGGCATGATGCTTGCTATGGCGCGCCATCTCTGCCGTGCCGACGCCCTCATGCACGCCGGTCGGTGGGAAAAGAAATCGCTCCAGGGCACGGAACTGCGAGGCAAAACGCTGGGAATCGCCGGGCTCGGTCGCATCGGCATGGAAGTGGCGCGGCGGGCACGGTCCTTTGGAATGGAGATCGCAGGGCATGACCCGTTTGTTTCCGTCGGCGTGGCCAAGGAGCAGGGCATTCGTCTGGTGACCCTGGATGAGCTTTATGCGGCGGCAGATTACATCACGCTGCACGTGGGCCTGACACCCCAGACAGCCGGCATGATTAACGAGGCTGCAATCAGGAAAATGAAAAAGGGTGTCCGCCTGGTGAATTGCGCCCGCGGAGAGCTGGTGCTTGAGGCTGACTTGGTGCAGGCGCTGAAACGAGGTCACGTGGCCGCCGCTGCGCTCGATGTTTTTAACGAAGAGCCTTTGAAGAGCTCGCCGCTCCAGACGATGGAAAATGTCATCCTCACGCCTCACATCGGCGGAGCGACGTACGAGGCGCAGGAGGCCGTGGGGGTGCAGATTGCGCAGCAGGTGCGGGAATACCTGAAGCACGGAGTGATTCAGAATGCGGTGAACGTGCCCTCGGTCTCCGCAGAAGAGTATGCGGAGATGCAGCCCTACATCGTTCTCGCAGAACGCATGGGAGCGTTTCTGGCGCAGATTTCCGAAGGCTCGATTGAAGAGATATCGCTGCGCTATAGCGGCCACATCGCGGAGTGGAAGACGGAGCTCATTCGCAATGGGGCGATCAAGGGCATCCTCAACCAGGCGCTGGAGGAAAAAGCCAACCTGGTGAATGCCGCATCTCTTGCGGATTCGCGGGGACTGCGTGTGCATGAGGGGCACAAGGCCAAGGTATCGACGGGTGGCGCGGGGAGCGTTCTTTCTATCTACTTGAAGAGCTCGAAGGAAGAGCACATGGTGAAAGGCGCAGTTCTGCGTGGCACTCTGCCGCGCCTGCTGCACATCGACGACATTGATGTCGAAGCTCCTCTGGAGCGTGACCTGATTTTCTTGCGAAACAGCGACGTGCCCGGTGTGATCGGCAAAGTGGGCACGATCCTCGGCGAAGGCGAAATCAACATCGCAGACTTCTCGCTGGGGCGGCGCAGCGCCGAAGCGTCTTCAGAACCTCGCGAGGCAATCGCGGTCGTTCACGTCGATGGACCGGTACCCGACGTTGTGCTCAGGAAGCTGGAAGAGATTCCGGCAGTGCGGCAGGCGAAGGCGGTGCGGCTGTTCTGAGCCAGGATTCAGGATGCTTATTACGAATTCGACTCGTCCCGCCGCAGCTTCTTGCTCTCCGCCAGCAAAGCCATGGAGTGCATCAAGTTCTGCAACGTGACAATGCCCACCAGTCGCTGATCCTCGACCACCGGAATGATGCTGAGATTGCGGGACGTGAGCTTGCGGAAGGCGGTAGCCAGCGACTCCTGCCGCACTGAGACCTCAAAGATTTTGTTCATCACGGCCTGGACGTAACCGTTGCCTTCCACGCGCAGCGCTTCCAGAATGCGCTGCCGGGAAATCACTCCCACCATGTCGCTCCCGCGGACCACCGGGAAGTCGTCCTGCAGAGAGTGCACTGCCTTTTCCAACGCGTCTTCCAGCGTGTCCGCGGGCGAGAGAGTGGCGAAATCGGTAAGCATGACTTCTTCCAGGCGCAAGTCTTCCAGTACCGACTGGAAGATGACGGCGCGTTCCTCAAGCTGCGCTGCCGAGAAGATAATGATCCCGACCATAGTGAGCCAGGCATTGCTGAACAAACCCGCTACCATCAGAATCATTGCCATGGCGTGGCTGATGGAAACGGCGCGGCGTGTAGCCGCGGCGGGATCAATGCTGCGCGCGAAAAAGGCGCGCAGGATGCGGCCGCCATCCAGAGGATAAGCCGGCAGAAGATTCAAACCTGCCAGATACAGGTTAGCCCACACCAGGCTCCGCGGCAGGTTGCTGGGCTGCAACCAGGGCCACTCCCACAGCTTCACCCCAGGAACAGTCGCGAAAATCACGGCGGCTGCGAGCGCTGCGAACACAAGGTTCACCAGCGGCCCGATGAGGGCGATGCGGACATCCCGCTTCCAGACCTCGGCGCCGGGCTTGCGCGGTCCTACCCGAGATTCGTCGAAAACGGTCACGCCGCTGAGCGGCAGAAGGATCACTACCTTGGGAATCAGTCCGGCGCGCCGCGCCATGAGTATGTGCGCGGCTTCATGGGCCGCGACGCAAGCTAGCACGATTCCAACAAGGGCCAGATCGCGCGGTCCGTTCGCCGAGCCGTGGCTGTTGTATTCCGTCCAGAAAACGAACACTGGCAGGATAAGGAAAGTCAGGTGAAGCCGAACCTCAATTCCAAATAGGCGTCCGACGTGAATGGAGAAACTTCGCATGAGGTTTCAATTGCTACAGTTATTTTACATGGTTCGGTATATTGGCTCCGGGAATCGAACGTACAGAGTCATGCGCGTGATCGCGGGCAAATACCGGGGACGCTCTCTGCGCTCGTTGCGCGGCACCGATATCCGTCCCACATCCGACCGGTTGCGCGAAACGCTGTTCAACGTGCTTACCGCCGGCAACCCCGCGGCTCTCGAAGGTAGCGTCTGGCTGGATCTGTTTGCCGGCACCGGCGCTGTCGGCATTGAAGCGCTCAGCCGCGGCGCCAGGCAAGCTTATTTCGTGGAGACCTCAGCTCCGGCGGCGAAATTGATCGAGCAGAACCTGCAGACCCTGGGAATCGTCGGGGGATACAAAATCCTGCGGGATGATCTTTCCGGAGTTTTCTGGCGCCTGCAGCGTGAGCGTGTCGTCGCTGACGTGGTGTTCCTCGACCCGCCTTATCGAATGCAGCATTTCTACGAAGAGACCCTTAAGGCACTTTCTGATTCATCGCTCGTGTGGGCTATGTCATTAGTGGTGGCCGAACACGAGAAAAAGTTCGATCCCGGTGATGAATTCGGATCTCTGCGGAGAATCCGCAAGCTAGTGCAAGGAAACGCCGCTCTCAGTTTTTACCGCATCGGCGGACGCCCGGATCTGAGCGCTTGATCGGAAGGTAGGAATTTTTCGGACGTGGCTGCGGACAGCTTCGCTCCCCGCCAGGCTACATGATCAGTTCGCCCCTGCTGCGGACGATCGGGTGCTGCATCTCCTGCAGGTCGTTCTTCACCATGTTGAGGCCATAAACGCAGCCCTCGAACTCGCGGGAAAGGCGCGCGAAAACCGGCGCCACCTTGGCGTATTCGAAATGCTCGAATTTCGACACGATGTAGTAGCTTTCTTTTCCGGCCTTCATCCACTCCACAAAATTCTCCAGGCGATGGCGGCGCAGCCGAAAGTGGTTGATGCTCTCGGGAAACATCCCGGTGAAGAACAACGCGTAGTCGCCAATATGCTTGCGCACCTGGCGCTCGCGGTCAAAACAGGGAGCAGGACCGTAAATCGGGTCGGATTCGACCAGCATCTCGCCGAGGTCGGTCAGCGGACGGTCGGCAACGTCGTGAATCTTGAACAACTGATCGGTCTCGCAGAACTCCGCCAGCAGCTGCGAGACATAGGCGACGACCTGTGGATCGCGGATACCGATCTCCTGGGCATAGTGCCGTCCCACTAATTCCTGAAACAGCTGCCGCAGCGGATGAGATTCCGGAATCATGCCTCTTTGGGCTCCCTGAAAGCCGTGTTGCACACGGGCTTTCCTATGCTCGTGGTTACTAGTTACTCTCAGTCTCGAACCAAAAGCAAGTGACTTTTGTTTATCCTCGCTATCATTTTTCGTAATCATTAGGTAGTTCGCAGGTACTTGCAAGGTTGGCGGCGGGTTTTGTTGGCAGAGGCAAGCGTCGGCTGCTAATCACAATAGGTTAGTGGTAATAGAATTGAGGCACTCAGGAGGGAATCAAGCAAATGGAAAGAACGAACATCTCCAGTGGCGCACCTTGGGAACCGGTAGTGGGTTACTCGCGGGCGGTGAAGGTCGGGCCCTACATCCATGTTTCGGGAACGACTGCGACGGGACCAGACGGCAAGATTGTGGGCGCAGGAGAAGCCTACGCCCAGGCCGTGCAGACGTTGAAGAATATTGAAAGCGCACTGCAGAAAGCTGGCGCCAGCATGAAGGACGTAGTCCGGACTCGCATGTTTGTGACCAACATCGCCGAGTGGGAGAAAATCGGCAAGGCGCACGGAGAGTTCTTCGGCGATATCCGTCCCGCAGCCTCGATGGTCCAGGTCAGCGCTTTGATCTCGCCCGAGATGCTGGTCGAAATCGAGGCCGATGCTTATGTCGCGGGGAAGTGAGAGTAGAATGCCACCATTCCAAAGCTTCTTCGGCAACCAGGAGACGCCAAGTGAAGAACTATGCGTGGATACTGCTTCTCGCGGCCGCGATTCCCGCGTGCGCGCAACAGAAAGACAATGCTGCGTCTGAATCATGGACGGTGATTCGCGCCGGATCTCTAATCGACGGCAAGTCCTCCGCGCCCCGGCACGACCAGGTGATCGTCATTCACGGCAATCGCATCGAGAGTGTTGGCGATGCAGCGACTGCCAAGATTCCCGCCGGCGCGACCGTAATCGACCTGTCGAAGGCCACGCTCCTGCCCGGCCTCATCGATTCCCACACTCACATCTTTCTGCAAGGAGAAGATCCAGCGCAGGGCGGATACGATGCCAACATCCTGAACGCTCCGCTCGCGCTGCGCGCGGCGCGGGCCACGGTTTCCGCGCGCAGAGCGCTTGAACAGGGCTTCACCACCCTCCGCGACGTCGAAACTGAAGGCGCCGGTTATGGCGATGTCGGCATTAAAGAGGCCATCGAGCAAGGTTACATTCCGGGACCGCGCTTATTCGTCGCGACGCGCGCCATCTCGACGACGGGCGGTTATTCGCTGGATGGTTACGCTCCCGAGCTCGACATGCCCAAAGGTGCGCAGATTGTGGACGGACCAGTCGAGGCTCGCAAAGCGGCGCGGGAGCAGCTCGATCATGGTGCCGACTGGATCAAGGTCTACATGACGCATCGTTCGTGGGTCGGCAAGAACGGTGAGCTGGTCTCGCAGCCCACGTTGACGGTCGAAGAGCTGCGGGCGGTCGTGGACGAAACTCACGGCTGGGGTAAGAAAGTCGCCTGTCATGTCTACGGTGGCATCGGCCTGCGCCGGGCGCTCGATGGGGGGTGCGACTCCATCGAACATGGCCTTGATCTGGACGACGCTGCGATTGCCCAGATGCTGAAGCAAGGCACCTGGTACGTACCGACGATCAGCGTGTATTACGGCGACTGGGCCCCGGCGGACACGCCAGCCGGACAGCGCGACCGCCTGCGCGCTTCGGTGCATGAGCAATCGTTCAAGAAGGCTCTCAAGGCAGGGGTGAAGATTGTCTTCGGCACCGATATGGGCGGAATTCCTTGGACCGAGTCCATCGCACAGGAGTTCCCGCGCATGGTGGACCTGGGCATGCAGCCGATGGACGCCATTCAGAGTGCAACTTCGCGCGCCGCTGCCATGCTCGAAATGGAAGGCAAGATTGGCGTGGTTGCGCCGGGGGCGTTTGCCGACATCATCGCGGTCAACGGCGATCCTTTACGCGACATCAAGCTGCTGGAGAACGTGCAGTTCGTGATGAAGGACGGCAAGGTCTTCAGAGGCGAGAAACCGTGAGGGGGTACAAGCTCCCGTTTTTCAGCCCGCTGTATTAAAGATTGCCCATATCGTTTCAATTCACTTGACAACGGCTTCGCCACGAGCATAATTCATCAATCCCGTTTCTGATTGGAACCTCGAGTCCGGCTAAGGGGCATTGGGAAGAGTTGCAGGAGGTGTTTATGAGCGTACTGGAACTTTGTGACCGGGAAATTGCGGCCGTTCCGCTCGATGCCAGCGTAGCCGACGCCATCAACAAGATGCTCGACCACCATGTCGGAGCGGTCGCGGTGGTCGATTCCGAATACCGGGTGGCGGGGATCTTTACGGAACGCGACGTTCTGCGCAAGATGGCGCTCAGCCGCACCGACCCGAAGACCACCTCGGTTCGCGAACTGATGACCACGCCGGTGGAGATGGCAACGCGCCGCACTGGGGCGGGCGAGGCGCTCACCACCATGCTGGAGCGCCACTTCCGTCACCTGCCGGTAGCCGACGACAACGGCAAGCTGCTGGGCATTCTCTCCATCCGCAACCTGCTGGAGTGGCGCGTCGACGATCTCAGCCGTGAACTGGAGTCGCTCGAGCAGTACGTCTCCAATGACGGGCCCGGCGGCTAGAACGAGCAGTCGCGGTTTCTCACTTCCAAATAAATGGCGAACCCTTCCTCGTCTGTGGTAAAAATCCACGGGTGTGTGCCACCCAGTTTTCTTTCTGCTGTTCCCTGGATCGCTGTCTACGTGCGCTAGCTCGCACAACTCGATTTGAATATAGGAGATGCTCTGTGAAGAAACTTCGCCGTTCCCCGATGCTGGTTGTCGCAGTGCTCCTGTTCAGCGGACAAATCATCGCCCAGCAAAGTTCCAGAAGCGTCGTCTTGCACGCCGGTCATGTGCTCGATGTGAAGACCGGCAAGCTGCTTGTGGATCAGACGTTCCTTATCGAAGATGGGAAGATCGTGAGCGTCGGAGCCTCTACCGACACCAAGGCACCCGCGGATGCTGTTCGCATTGATCTGCCTAACGCAACCATCCTTCCCGGATTGATCGACGCCCATACGCATCTCACGATGGATCCCAAGTTCGGCTATGAGGAACTCGGTCTTTCCATTCCGCGCGAAACCTTGACTGGCGCCAAGAATGCCCGGGTCACACTCGAAGCCGGATTCACCACCGTCCGCAACGTGGGAGCGTCCGGCTACAGCGATGTAGCGTTGCGCGACGCCATCAATGCCGGCGACGTCCCCGGGCCAAGAATGCTGGTGAGCGGTCCAGGGCTCAGCATTACCGGCGGACATGCGGACAATAACCTGCTGCCGTTCGAATATCACGCGACCGCTGACGGTGTGGCCGATGGCGTGGACGGCGTCCGTCACATGGTTCGGCAGAACATCAAGTATGGCGCGGACTTGATCAAGTTCATGGCCTCGGGTGGGGTGCTCTCGAAGGGAGACAATCCGCAGGCGTCGCAGTACTCGCTGGAAGAAATGAAGGCCATCGTAGACGACGCCCACCGTTTGGGTCGCAAAGTTGCCGCCCACGCCCATGGAGCTCAGGCCATTCTCTGGGCGTCAGAGGCGGGAGTGGATTCGATCGAGCACGGCTCCTACATTGACGACGCGGCCATCGCGGCGATGAAAAAGAACGGTACCTATCTTGTGCCCACGCTCTACCTGGGCGACTGGTTCCTGGAAAATGCCGAGAAAAATCATGTACCCGATTTCTATCTAGCCAAGGCCAAAGCCGTTATGCCGGTCGCACGCAAGAACATTGCCCATGCTTTTGCCAGCGGCGTGAAAGTCGCCTTTGGCACCGATGCGGCGGTTTATCCCCACGGGCTGAACGCGCACGAGTTTGCCGTGATGGTCAAGCTGGGGTTGACGCCGTTGCAGTCCATTCAGGCGGCTACGGTGAATGCTGCGGATCTGCTGGGATGGCAGGGAAAAGTGGGAAGCCTTGACCCCGGTGCATGGGCCGACATTGTCGCCGTCGATGGCGATCCGCTGAAGGATGTGACCATTCTCGAGCGGGTGAAGTTCGTGATGAAGGGCGGCGAGGTGGTGCGGAACGAATACGGAAAGTGACTGAAGGCGCTGCTCGCGGCTTCAGCCGTGCCGCTCAGATCCAATAAAGGCCCGGCCTTAGCCGCTGAGGGAGTGATGCTTACTTAGCTTTTCGGGCTCGCTCCGTCACCCAGTCCGTCCAGAAGGAAGAAACTCCACTGGCCTGCAGCGGAGCCTTGCCGACGACGGCGTCCACAAAGTTCTCGATCATCGGATAATGCAAATTGGCATGAGGCGGCAGATTCTCGCGGCCGCCCGGATAGATCAGCTCGGGACCATTCAGCGGACTCAACTCCATTTGACCTTCAGTTCCGCGAACGCGGCATTCATCCCGGCTTACCTTCGAGTGCCAGCGAACATCCACAATGCCGCGCACTGCACCGGGATACTCAATCATCACGGTCGCATTATCTTCCACGGCGTAGTGATGAACCGCATTCGAAAGCTGGCCCGTGACGCTGCCGGGTTGGCCAAATAAGAAGTTCAGCACGTCGATGCGGTGCGAAGCGACGTCGTAGAGCGGACCACCGCCAGCCAGAGCGGGATCGATCAGCCAGTTGCGATGACTCTCATTTTCGTCAAACCATCCGTGACAGGTGAGCTCGGCGACGACGGGCTGGCCAATGGCCCCGGCGCCGATCAACTGCTTCGCACGCTGCACCTTGGGATACATTCGGCGATAGTAAGCCACGCCGAAGGTGAGTCTAGTCTCTTCCGCTGTCTTCACCATCAAGCGCGCCTCGGCCTCATTCATAGCCATTGGCTTCTCGCACAACACATGCTTGCCCGCGCGAAGAGATTGGATGGTCTGTGGCGCGTGAAGGAAGACAGGAGTCGCAACGTAGACCGCCTGAACTTCCGGATCGGAGAGAGCTTCGTCGAGGGTGGTCCAAGTTAAAGTGTTGTAAGGTGCTGCTTTCGCCGGATCGCGCGTGACCAGCCCATATAAGCGGCTTCTGGGCTCGGCCTGAATCGCGGGAATGACGCGGCGGATGGAGACATCGCCGATTCCGATTGCGATCCAGTTCAGCATAGGGAAGCGAAGTGCAAAGCTTGCGGAAAAGTCAAAGGCCGGCCTAAGCCGGCCTTCGGGATCATCCTAAAACAAAAACTATTTCTTGGGAGCGATTGCATCCTTGGCAGCCTTGGCTACGCGGAACTTTACCACGGTTTTCGCCTTGATCTGAATCGGTTCGCCTGTCTGCGGATTGCGTCCGATACGCGCCTTGCGATGCGCTTTCACCAACCGGCCCAGGCCGGGCACAACGAACACGCCGTTCTTCTTGGTCTCTTTCACAGCGACGTCGGCGAGCTGCTCAAGAAATCCAGCTACCGTCTTGTTGGGAAGTTCAGTTTTCTCGGCCAGATGACGGACGAGTTGAGTCTTGGTTAAACCTGAAGCCATTTGTTTCCTCCTCGGGAAAGATTCGAATTTTAATTCCAGCGGGCTTGATCTTACTACCACTGCCCTGTGGAAAACACCCTTATTTTACGCGGGTTCCATACGGATAGCCCTCGAAAAGGGCCATTTTCACATGCTGATTCGCAGATGAAGGTCCCAAAATGGCCCAAACATAGGTACCCGAAGCCATTCCAGGTGGCTGTCGAAATTGAGTCGCCCCAAGGGTGTCGTCATTCGGTGCCATAATACTTGAACAGGAGAAATTCGACTTGAGTTGCGCGATCTGCGAGATTCGCAAGGAAAAACGCTTCTGTCCCGCCGTCCACGGCCGCATCTGCGCGCAGTGTTGCGGCGAGCAGCGCGAGGTCACGCTCGATTGCCCCAGCGACTGCCCCTATCTGCAACAGGCCAGACAGCATGAAAAGCCGCGTCCTGCAGACCAGTTCGACCGCGCGTCGTTGTTCCTGCAGGTTGAGATTTCGGAGCAATTCACCTACGAGCGCGAGCATCTGCTCATGGGGCTCAGCTACGCTCTGGCGAAAGCAGCGCAAGCAGACTGCACTCTGAACGATCGCGACCTGATCGCCGCACTCTCGGCCATGGGCACGAGTTATGAGCGCCTGGTGAACTCCGGGCTGCACTACGACCAGCCGCTCACCAGCACCGCGCAGCAAGCCGCCGCGGCTCAAGTGGAAGAGATGTTGAAGCAGTTTCGCGAGGCCGAGCAGAAACAACTGGGATACTCCACCCTGCGCGATTCCGACGTGCTCAAGGCTCTGGTGTTTCTGGTTCGGCTGGGCCACGGACGCACCTCGGGCCGCCCAAGATCCCGGGCCTTCATCGATTTTCTCGTCGCTCAATTCCCCGAGAAGCAGTCCGCCGTCGTGACGCCGCAGGAAACCGCCGGCCAAATCATCGTTCCCTAAGCTCAGGTCTTCTGGAGTTTTCGCACGACCTGCCCCGGCGGCAGTGTGTCGCGCAGTTCGCGAATAGTCTTCTTCAATGCCGGGTGTACGACTTCCGGAGCGATCTCCGCCATGGGCTCGAGGACGAAACGGCGCTGCTGCAGCGCCGGATGAGGAATGGTGAGGTTCGTCGAATCCATGATGATGTCATCGAACAAAAGAATGTCGATGTCAATGGACCGTGGACCTTTTTTCTGCGTGCGACGCCGGCCCATCTCCTCTTCAATGCGGAGAATTGCGGTCATCAGTTGCTGCGGGGTCTTGCTGGTTTCAAGGGCCAGCACAAAATTCAGAAACCACGGCTGCTCGGTGAACTCCACAGGCTCGGTTTCATAGAAGGACGACGCCACAACCACGCGGCCCACTGCGCTAAGCCGAGCCTGGGCAGCCCGCAGTTGCGCCTCGCGGTCGCCGACATTTGATCCAAGCGAGAGATAGACGAGCCTAGGCATGGCGTCACCTAGTTTCAGGCTTGGTTATGCAGCTTTCCATTGGAAATTTCTCGCGACGTTTGCTCTGTCTTCGATTCATCGTATTCTTGCCCTGAGACTCAGGCTTCTTTCCGCACAGTCCCCGTTATTTCCGCCCACAAAACCCAATACCTTGGTCACCTTCCGGCGCTTTCCAGCGAAGGCTAGAATCACAAAATGACGTTGGAGTCTTTACTTCTGAGCCGCGACGCGGAAGTGGTCCGGGTGCTCCGCCCGACCCTCGAAAAGCTGTCGATCGAGGTCGAGGTTTGCCAGGAAGCGAAGAAAGCCAGCGAGATTCTCATCGCAGAAAAGTTCGACGCCGTAATTGTAGACTGCGACGACCTGCAAGGGGGCTTGGAGGTGCTGCAAGGCCTGCGCGCCACTCCCAGCAACCGGGGTTCCGTAACCTTTGCCGTTTTAAACGGCAAGAAAACCACCACGCAGGAAGCTTTCGGAATGGGCGTGAATTTTGTTCTGCAAAAGCCCATCAGCACGCTGAATGCGGCTCGCTGCTTCCACGCGGCGCTGAATTTCATGGTGCGCGAGCGCCGCCGCTATTACCGCCAGCCGGTCAAGATGTTAGTCACGGTCGTCCTTGGTGACAAAGAACTAAGAGCCACCAGCACAAACATCAGCGAAGGCGGGATCGCGCTCATCATGCACCAGGCGCTGCCCAAGAGCGCTACGCCTCGGTTGCATTTCACCTTGCCCCAAACCAAACTGGCCCTGAATGTGGAAGCCGAAGTAACCTGGGCTGACATCAAGGGACACGTCGGATTACGTTTCCTCAACGTTGCCCAGAGCTCCCAGGAACTCCTCGAGAAATGGCTCAACGAGCAGATGGAACAACAGCTGCCCGGTTCCCAAGCCACCCAGTAAGCCGATCCTCCCAATGCCGTAGGTTCCCCCGGTATTCACTTTGTAACTTTGTGCCTTCGCCCGTGCATGGCAATCTGAAGGGATACTGGAGAGCCATTGCCATGCTTCCTACCACTTACCGCATCACCCGCGCACAGAAGACCCTGCGCTTATTTGAGGACGATATCCCTTTGCTGAACATGCGGGTGAAGGATCTGTCCGCTGAAAGACAGCGGTCTGCCCGACAGTTCGCCGCAGCCCTTATCAGCCAGGCTCGCGCTGAACTCGACCGACTGCTGAAGGAACAGCCGGAGCCCGCCTCAGAACCCGGCGACACTCCCTGCGAACCCGCCGACTGACTGGGATCTTGGATGGGGTCTAGGGTCGGATCGCCGACTCCGGACTCTCAGAGCCAGCCCGTCAGATGGAAGCGCTCAGAGCGATGAGCCCGCTGTGGCCTGAGCGCTGTGAGCACTTGCGGTGTCGTTCTCTTCTTCGGGCAGTGTTACTTCCTCCCATAGCGTCTTGTCGCGCAGGATGCGGGAGACCAGGGCGGTATGCATGGCGTGGCCGGCGCGGTCGGCCACGATCTTGCCCAGAATTGGTTTGCCCAGCAGCGCCAAATCGCCAACCAGGTCCAGCACTTTGTGCCTTACGAACTCGTCGGGAAAGCGTAACGGCCCGTTCTCGACGCTCTCGCGAGTGAGCACGATGCAGTTCTCCCGCGACGCACCGCGAATCAGTCCCATGTTGCGCATCGCTTTTTCATCCTCACGCGAGCCGAAGGTGCGCGCCCCTGCGATCTTGCGCAGGTAGCTGCCGTTGGAAAGCTCCACCTGAAAAGTCTCTTTCCCGATCAGCGGGTGGGGAAAGTTTATCGAGTAAGAAACAGAATAGTTGTCGGCGGGATAGACCGAGATAAACTTGTTCCCTTCCCGCATCTCCACTTCTCGAAGAATCTTCAGATACCTGCGGGGCCGACGCTGTTTGCGCAGGCCGGCCTTCTGAATCAGCTCCACAAACGGGAGCGCGCTGCCATCCAGAATGGGCAGTTCCAGGTTGTCCAGCTCTACGATGGCGTTGTCGACGCCTATGCCGATAAACGCCGAGAGCAGGTGCTCCGTAGTGGAGATCAGCACGCCCTTTTTCATCAGACTCGTGGCATAGCTGACGCGAGCTACGTTGCGGCTGATGGCCTCAATCTCGAAACCATCGAGGTCGATACGGCGAAATACAATTCCCGTTCCGGGCGAACCCGGGAGAATTCGCATGGAGACTGGCGCGCCGCTGTGGAGTCCTACTCCACTGCATCCCACGGCTGAGCGGACTGTCTGCTCCTGGGTCAAAGGCGTCTGCGTATCTCTCAGTGAATGAATAGATTACAGCCACCCTCCCGCAGGCGACTGTGGTAAAAATGCCACACTGCGTGGCGCAAAGCCGATTGCGAACCATCCCCGTCAAGCCCTGACGCCATTAAACGCTGACGACTCAGTCAGTTATGTTCGAATCGACGAGCTTCAGAGAGCTTCCGTGGCGACGTTACCTCAGTGCTTCTTCGCAGGTTTGTTTGGATTGTAGCCAGAATTGGGATCGAACATGGTTTCGTCGAATTCTGGATTGAAGTGAACTGAATTCACGAACCGCTCACTTTGCATATCCCCATTGTAGTAACGCGTAAAGTTGTAAGGCGTCATCACTCCTTCTACAGGCCTGTAGTTGTCGTAGATCTCTTCCTCGACGTTGATGTCCCGGTCCACTGGATCGCGCCATTTATAGCTCTTCTTGATGGGCAAATGTGTGTCCGGATCGAAATAGAGACTTATCGCTTCATTCTTTGCGTTAATCAGGGTGACCTGCTGGGCTGGAAGGTTGCCGGCCAGAGCATTGCCCTCATAGAAAAGCGCCACTCCCGGATCGTCGACCCAGGTGCGCAGCACCGTCTCGAGAGAGAGCCTTCGGCGCCGCAAATAGTCATCGAGATCCTTCTTCTCCATTGAGTGTGGGCCCTTGTAAGTAATTTCGTAGCCCTTGTTCCCGCTATACACGTAGGCTACGTCCCTCTCTTTCGTGACTTCGATCCGTTCCCTGTCGGGATATTCCACGAATCGCCAGAACAAGACGCCATTGCTGGTAGAGCGTCCATGAAAAAGCGTGTAGGCACGTCCCTCCTGCTGCATACTGCGCATGTTCAGAAATGCCTGTCCGCCCAACGCCTGGATTGCCTGACCGAGCAGCACGCGCGCCTGGCGGGCGTTTTCCTGCAACGGAGGAATTGCCTGGCTGCTTGTGCCGGCAGATGATGAAGGAGCCTGCACGCTCGCCTGGGCTGAGACCTCCCGCCCACCCCGGCCAGACATGGCCAAAGCAGACGCCAGAACAGATGCCAAGACAGCGATGAGAAGCAGATGTTTCATTTAGCCGGTCATATTCAACAGATCGGTGTGATGCCCAACAGGAAATTGTAGCTGCTTGCAGCGTTGCTCGTGTGGAGTGGGCACCCGCCCGCTAGCCTGCAGCGCCGAAAACGCCGGCAAGCAAAAATGTCCGCGCCGCACAGGCAGTGACGGGTTTCCGCACCTTATTGGATGCAGAAAAAAGCGGCGGCGTTACGGCGGAGCGAGGTATCCGCCCTATCCCACCAGCACAGCTCCGCCGTTCACATTGAAGATTTCGCCCGTAATGAAGCCGGCGTAGTCCGTGCACAAGAACAACACCGGGGCTGCAATCTCTTCCGGCTTGCCCGCCCGTCCGATGGGAATCGTCCGGCGAATCACCTCTCCGGCTCTTGGGTCGTCCAGCGCGGGTTTCGACATATCCGTATCGACCCAGCCGGGGGCGACGGAGTTCACGTAGATCCCCGCCCGCGCCAGTTCCGCGGAAAGGCTTTTCGTCATACTGATCAGCGCACCCTTGCTGGCGGAGTAATCGCAGTGAAACGCCTCGCCCCGCTGGCCGCTGGTGGAGCTGATGAGCACAATGTGCCCGGTGGCGGAACCGGTTCGCGGCTGGGCCTTCATCTGAGCAACCGTGTGCTTCACCAGGCCAAATACAGCATCAAGATTGATCGAAAGAGTCGAGCGCCATTGCTCATCAGTCATCTTTTCGATGGCTACATCCTGCGCGGGCCAAACGCCGTGATTGGCGACCAGGATATCGATCCGCCCGAAACTCTTGACGGCCTCCGCAACCAGGGCCCGAGCGGCGTCCGGACCGTCCAGGTTACTGGCGATCGGATAACAATTTGTCTTGCCGCATTCCGCCGCCAGAGCTTCAGCCTGCGCTCGCGCTTTCTGATAGCTGAACGCGACCTTCGCGCCCGCTGCTGCAAACAGGCGCACCGTAGCTGCGCCAATGCCGCGGGAACCACCCGTAATGAGAGCTACTTTGCCGGAGAGAGAAAGAGAAACGGACATAGTTCCAGTTTCCAGTTTCCGGTTCCAACTTGCAAGTCGTCGGGTCAAGGAGCACGCCAAGATTACGTCTTGCCGGCGAGGCGAGCTGGGTCTGGGGTATCGCGAATGCGTCCGGCCTTCACATCGGCAAGTACCGAGCGGAGCCAGCGTAGATCGAGGCGGCACTGCTCCGCCATGTGCTGCATCAGGTGGCGGCTGCCGGTAGGTAGCATCGTTGCCCATTGCCGGCACAATTTCCGGATCTCCGCCAGCCGCGCATTCTGCCGATCGATTTGGGTGCGCAGAGCCTCGGCAACGAGTTTGAGGTCAGCCAGGTGCAAGAAGAGCATGGGACCGTAAAGAGTCTGCCGAAGGTCGCCTTCGGCGGCAAATTGTGCGTGCAGTAGTTCACGAAAGCGCTCGCGTCCGCGCGGAGTGATGCGGTACACCGTACGCATGCCGCCCCGAGCCACGCGCTGGCGCGTGACCGCCGTTAACAGGTCACGTTCGGCAAGCTGACGCACGGCGTAGTAGAGCGTGCCGACATCCACATCGGTAAAGCACTCGATCATGGCCTGGGTCAGACGCCGCTTGATCTCGTAGGGGTGAAAATCGCCGCGGTGCAAAATACCCAAGATGTACAGTTCAGCTTTCATTAGTCTAATTAAACTATTATAATTGTATTATTAAAGGAGGGACGTGTGATGAAACGTTCCATTCTCGCCTGTTTCGCAGGACTCCTCGCCTGGGCTGTAGTGGTCACGGTGATTAATCGCGGGCTTCGCCTGAGCCTTCCCAACTACACCGCCGCCGAGCACACGCTCCAGTTCACACTGGCCATGAAGTGGGCACGCCTTTTAATGGCTATCGTGACCTCACTAGTGGCTGGCGCCGTAATTCGTTGGATATCCCCATCGGGCCGCTGGGCGCCGTTGATCGTCGGCAGCGTCGTCCTCGCAATGTTCGCGCCCTGGCACATCGCCAATTGGAGCAAGTTTCCGGCGTGGTATCACCTGACGTTTTTACTGACGATCATTCCCGCGGTGCTCGTGGGTGCGCTCCTGCCACCGCGCGGAAACAAGCACCTCAACGAGGGTTACCCCGGGCCGAGATAAAGTTTCATCGCTGAGTATCACAAATCGAGTCAGCTACTGCCGCGCCCTGTGGCTCGAGGCCGCTATTTCCGACCCGCCCATCTCGGAGGGCCTAGAAACCGTCCTTCGCCGACGACGCTCGCTCCGACTTCAACTCGCGCAGAAGCAACCTCACCAGCATCCCATCGAACCCGGTCCCGCTCATCTTGGCCAGCTCATCAAGCGCCTGGTCCGGAGTGCGGGCGGCAGCGATCGATTGCTCGGTCAGCATGTTGGCGTAAGCATCGGCGAGAGCAATAATGCGCGCCCATAGAGGAATCTGCTCCCCCTTGGCGCCATCGGGATAGCCGGTGCCATCAAAGCGCTGGTGATGATGTTCGATGGCCTGGCGCATCAGAGCGCTATGCGGCAGAATGCCGGCGATCTCAGCTCCAACGCGCGCATGCATCTTTACCAGGAAAAATTCGTCGTCGGTAAGCGGCCCCGGCTTATTCAGAATACGTTCCGGCACGAAGATCTTGCCGACGTCGTGAATCCGCGCGGCGTAGACCAGATCCGCGGTTTCCTCCGGAGGCAAACGGAGCGCCCGCGCCAGAACCTCGGTATAGCGTGCCACCATGTCGCCGTGGCCCGAGGTACGCAACTCACGCGATTCGGCAGCCCGGCTGAGCACCTCAATCGATTCCTTCAACAGCGCAACGTTGCAATCCTCCTGGCCACCACAGAATTTCACCAGCATCGTGCCCAGTTCTTCCAGATGCTCCGGCCCGTTATGTTCGCGCTGGAGAAAGCCCTCAATATAGCTTGAAATCTGTTGGCGCTGCGCCGCGAACTCCTCGCCTCCGCCAAATTCCTCCGCTGCTGACACCAGATTGCCGCCAGAACGCTTCGAAACATACATGCCAGCATCGGCCACGCGGATGATGTCTTCGATGGAAAAACCATGGGTCGGAAAACTGGCCACGCCGAAGCTGCCGGTGATGTGGTGCTCGCTCAACATGGGGTCCGTGATAATCCACTGCCGCAAGCGCTCGGCCAGCACCTGGGCCTGCTCCGGCCCGGTTTCCGGCATGAGGATGATGAACTCGTCTCCGCCATAGCGCGCCACCACGTTCGACTGCCTGGATTTTTGCTCCAACAGCCGCCCCACGCGAGCCAACACCAGGTCGCCCTCAAAGTGGCCCATGTTGTCGTTGACTTCCTTGAACTTGTCCAGGTCGATCAGCACCACCGAGAACGGGCGTCCCGAACGCGACGCGCGCTTCCACTCCGCTGACAAAGACTCCCAGAAGAAACGCCGGGTCTTGATTCCCGTCAGACCGTCGGTGATCGACTGCTGTTGCATCTTCTGGAACACGAAAGCATTGTGCAGAGCCGTGGCCAGCAGGTCCGCCAGGGTGTTGAGAATAAGAACGTCCTGTGGTGAAAACGCGCTCTCGTTATGGCTTTCTATGTTCAGCGCGCCCAGCAGCTTCTCGCCATAGGTGATCGGAATACACAACACGGAACGCGACTCCGGCAGAATCGCACCGATCTGGCCCTCCACGCCGTTTTGCACCAGGGCGCGCTCGCCCGTGCGCGCCACCCGCCCCAGAATCCCTAATCCCAGCGGAATCCGCTTGCCCATAGCGTGCGCCGTGGCTCCGGCCTCCGCTTTAATTTCGACCTCCTTCGTTCCATAGTCGAGCAGGCCGATGCCAATGTGATCAAAGCTGAAGTTCTTCTGGATTTCCCCGACAATCTGTCCCAGCATGTGCACGGGGTCGTCGCTCGAAATAGCGGTGCGCGAGATGTTGTTAAGGAAGGCCAATTGCCGCGAGCGCCGTTGCTCCTCCGCGAACAGGCGGGCGTTTTCGACGGCCACCGATACTTGGCCGGCGGCGGTCATCAACACATCCAGATCGCGCTGTTCGAACACAAACTCCCGTTCCTTGCTCATCGCAACCATGACCCCGGCTGGTTTGTTGCCCAGCAGAATTGGCGCTGCGCACAGGCACTTGGCGGGATGCTCCGGCCGGTAGGTGACACCCAACCGTGTCCGCGTCTTCTCCAGGTCGGACCGTATCAGCAGCGGCTGCCCCGTCCGAATCACATATTCGGTGAAGGCATTCACCAGCTTGCGCGAGCGCTTCGGAAGAGCGCCGCCATCTTCTACTTCAAGCTCGAAGCGGATTTCGTCTCCTTCCTGAAACGCGATGTAGAAGTTGCTGGTGTCGAAAATCTGCCCCAGCTCGGTGTGGATAGTACGCAGAACTTCATCCTGATCCAGCCGTGAGCTGATGGCCTGCCCAATCTGCGTAAGCAACTCATATTCTTGCGTGCGCCGGTGGGCGTCGTGCGCTATCAAGTAGTTTTCAAGCGTGAGCCCGAGTTGCAGAGCCAGCCCCACCATCAGACGCGGACCCGACGCGCCGAACGCTTTGCGCTCCGCATGCGGAAACAGAATCACACCGAACGCATGTTCGCGGGTTTGCAGGCTCACCGCGGTCATATTGCGGATTTCGGCCTCCGTGAGCACCTTCTTGAAGTCAGCGAACGTCCCGGTCGACCCGATCGCCAGCGGCTCCGTCATATGGGCTAGGTCGTGCACCGTGAACAGCCCACCTTGCCGATAGGCCTGTTCACACATGTACTCTCCGGCTCCGGTTCGGGTTAGAGTGTCCAGAAATTCCGAAGAAAATCCTCGCTCCACCGAGGGCAGCAAGCCTCGCCAGCGCTCCGAGATGTAGATCACCGCACGCCGCGCCGACAACGCGCCCGCCAGCCGGTCCAGGGCCGACTGCATGCTGGGCAGCAAATCATCGGCCGAGAGCAAGCGCCGCGGGTCCACTCCCAAGGTCGACAGCGCGAGCGTATTCTCCTGCACCGCGTTCCGCTCGTTCTCAAACAACACCATCACCATCGCAATGCCCAGCAGCATCTGCGGGATGGGCCCAAGCAAGTTGCCGACGCTGCCAAACATTTCCACCCAGGGGTTGCTCGATTGAATCGAAGTCATCAATACAGCCCACAGCGCCAGCGCAATCGCCAGCAGTCTGAAGGCTGCGGAGCCCCTGCGATGAGCGTACAAGTAGAAAGCCGCCGAACAGTAAAGCAGAACAGCGCTCTGGAAGACCACGGCAAAGCTCAGCGAACGCTGCCCCGAATGAACTCCGCTGGCCAGCAGGATCCGCAAGTCGACGCACGACGCCACAACTCCAGCCGCAGACAGCGCCCAGTCATACCAGCGAAAGCGGAAAGGTCCGCGCATCAGGCGCGTCGAAACAAAGATGCACATCGCCATCGCTACCGACAACAGGGAGCTGAAAAAGAACGCAACCGGCGATGGCGGTCCGTAATACCAGAACGCGTCCAGCGCATAGTGGATGGAATAGCAGGCCCAGGCAATCTGCCACGCGCGGAAGTAGGCCTGGCGGCTCTGCTGGTACAGATACGTAAACAGCATGTACAACAACAGGGCGACAACACCCGGAATGATGACGATACTGGTAGCGATACTATTCATGAGGGCCCAGCGAAGACTTCCCGCGGAGAATCGGTGCCGGCGATTTCAGGGGAGAATTATCTAATGTTTTCACAGCCAGGGGTGAGAACACAACAAGTTTTAAGTACACTGCCTCGACCCTAAGAATGCCCGGAATCAGTCACTTGAATCAGAAATCGCGTACTTAGCTCGCTTGACGATACTTTTCTCCGACCCATACCATCGAACTTTGCCGCTTATGCCTGAAAGCCATCCTTCGACATCACCCAAATCCAAACTACGAGTGCGCTTCGCACCGTCGCCCACCGGCTTTCTCCATGTTGGCAGCGCCCGCACATTCATCTTCAACTGGCTTTATGCCCGCCACAACGGCGGCAATATGATCCTCCGTCTCGACGACACGGATGTGGAACGCAACACACAAGCCTCCGTCGATTCCATTTTCGAGGGATTGAAGTGGCTGAGTTCAGGCTGGGACACCCCAGGCTGGGACGAACTGTACAAACAATCCGAGCGCATCGACTTGCACCGCAGGACCGCGTGGACGATCTTCGAGAAAGGCCTGGCCTACCGCGACTTTACCCCTGCCCACACTGGAGACGCCGAAAAATCAGGCTCCCAAGGAACGTGGCTCTTCAATCCCGGCGCCCGCGAACTTTCGCGTGCTGAGAGTGACCGCCGCGCCGCGGCAGGCGAGCCATTTGCATTGCGTTTTCGCGTGCCCCGCGAAGGCGGGCAAGTGGTCCAATTTACCGACGCGGTTTACGGCGAGCAGGTAAAGTTCGCCACCGACATCGAAGACTTCGCCCTGCTGCGCTCCGACGGCATGCCAACCTACCACCTCGCTTCCTGCGCCGACGACGCCGACCTGCGCATCTCCCACATTATTCGCGGGCAGGACCATCTCACGAACACGTTCAAACACATTCTTATCTTCGAAGCCACCGGCGTCACGCCGCCGCAATTTGCCCACCTGCCCCTTCTGGTTGCCCCCGACGGCACCAAACTGTCCAAGCGCCGCCACGGTCCCGTGGTCAGCGTCACCACCTACCGCGATGCCGGATTCCTTTCCGAAGCCTTCATCAACTTCCTCTGCCTGCTTGGCTGGTCGCCTAAGGATAACCGCGAGAACATGTCCCTGCCGGAACTGATCGAGTGCTTCTCGCTCGAAGGCATCAACCGCTCGAACGCAGTGGTTAACTTCAAGGAATCCGCCGCCCCACCCGACGTTGTCATTCCGACCCCGAGCGAAGCTCAAGGGAGGAACCTGCTTCTAGCTTCCGAAGAAACGTTTGACCCAAAGGCCCTCTGGCTCAACGCAGAACACATCCGCGGCTTGTCGGTGGAGGACTTGAGCGCCCGCCTGCTGCCTATCGTGCGCGCCGCTGGATTCAACGTAACCCCGGAAAAGATGCAGCAAGTCACCCCGCTGATCCGCGAGCGCATCAAGCTGTTGCGCGATGTGCTCACCGCAGCCGACTTCTTTTTCGTTGACCAATTGCCCCCCTACGATCCCGCCGAACTCATCCCGCAAAAGGGAGACGCGGCCATGGCAATGAATGTCCTGACGCGAGCCCGCGAGGTGCTGGCAAAAGTCGAGTTCAAACACGACCCCCTGGATCAGGCTCTGCGCGCCGCCGCCCAGGAACTGGGAGTGAAAGCCGGACAGATGTTTCAACCTATCCGCGTCGCAGTCTGCGGCCGCAAGAACGCCCCACCTCTGTTTGAGACGCTGGAAGTCCTGGGACGGGAGACGACGCTCGCGCGAATCGAGCAGGCGGCCGAGAAAATGCAGTGGCCTGCGCCGAGCTCTTGAGAACAGGTAACCTTTGTGTTACCACGAACCACTCGCCCAAGAGCCTGATGCGGATGCTGGGCCCATCGGGAAATCCACAAGCTCGCAACCTGTTCGAGATCGTCCGCTTTCTCCAGCAGAAAGAAAAAGTCAGGTTCAAGGTTCGCGCAGCTGCAGCCCGGTAGACCCTCGTCGTCTTCTTTTTCCTCTCCCGCCATGTGACATCTAACCTTGCCATCCACAGCCTTCATCGGCGATCATCGCCGCAGGTGAAGTGCGGAATTACGGTTCTTGCCGCCGTGGAAGCCGGTTAAGCCGTTTGGGCTCAAGATTTTACCCGCAACTTACTGAGCCCAATAGATTAACTTGCAATTTCACGCTAACACCATGATTCCGATGGATCGGGGGGGAGGGGGGTACCCCTAATAACCACTCAGTAAACAGCCATCTTTTCCAATTAAGGAAAGCCAGACTCGAAGTCAATCTACAGACCCCATCAGGAATCAGTGACAAAACAATCCGACACAAAGAAAATCTCCGAAGTCATGATTTCCAGAATCCTTGTCAGCCGACCTTCCGCCACTGTGCTTGCGATAAGATCAAAGAGCAATGATCCCATCTCATCCTCCAAGCGAAGCAGGAGAAAAAGCTGTGGCAGACTCGTCGCCGCCGGCTCCGTCGAACTTCATCCGCGACATCATTCTCGAAGACCTCAAGACCAACAAGCACAACGGCCGCGTGCAAACCCGCTTCCCTCCCGAGCCCAACGGCCATCTGCACATCGGCCATGCCAAGGCAATCTGCATCGACTTCGGCCTGGCGGACGAATTCGGCGGACATACGAATCTCCGCTTCGACGACACCAATCCCCAAAAAGAAGAAACCGAATACGTAGAGTCGATTAAGGCCGACGTCAACTGGCTCGGCTACAAGTGGGACGGGCTTTTCTACGCCTCCGATTATTTCGACCAGCTCTACGAATGGGCGATCAAACTGATCAAGGATGGCAAGGCCTATGTCGACGACCTAAACGCCGACGAGATTCGCAAGTATCGTGGCACACTCACCGAACCGGGTAAAGACAGTCCGTATCGAGCCCGATCCGCCGAAGAGAACCTGGATCTCTTCGAACGCATGCGTGCCGGCGAATTCCCCGACGGCTCGCGCGTCCTCCGGGCGAAAATTGATATGGCGTCGCCCAATCTGAACTTCCGCGACCCCGTGATGTACCGCATCCTGCACGCCGAGCATCACCGCACCGGCGATAAATGGTGCATCTACCCGATGTACGACTACGCGCACGGCGAGTCGGATTCGATCGAGCGCGTTACGCACTCTCTTTGCACCCTTGAGTTCGAGGACCATCGCCCGCTCTATAACTGGTTCATCCAGCAACTGGGCATCTTTCCGTCGCGGCAGATCGAGTTCGATCGTTTGAACCTCACCTACACGCTATTGAGCAAGCGTAAGCTGCTGCAGTTGGTAGAGGAAAGCCACGTGACGGGATGGGACGATCCGCGCATGCCCACGCTTGGCGGTATTCGCCGCCGCGGTTACACGCCTGAGGCCGTGCGCAACTTCTGCGGCGCGATTGGAGTGTCAAAGACGAATGGCTCGATCGAGCTGGCCATGCTTGAACATTTCGTCCGCGAGGATCTGAACAAACGAGCGCCGCGCGTGATGGCAGTGCTGCGCCCCCTGAAAGTTGTCATCGACAACTATCCGGAAGCTCAGATCGAAGAGATGGATGCCGTGAACAATCCCGAAGACGCGAACGCCGGGACGCGAAAAGTGCCGTTCTCACGCGTGCTCTGCATCGAGCAGGATGACTTCCGCGAAGATCCACCCAAAGGATATTTCCGCTTATCGCCGGGACGCGAAGTGCGCCTGCGCTACGGCTACTTCATCACCTGCAAGAGCGTTGTGAAAAATGAGAATGACGAGGTGGTGGAAGTGCATTGCACTTACGACCCGGCCACGCGCGGAGGCAATGCCCCCGACGGCCGCAAAGTGAAGTCAACCATTCACTGGGTCTCGGCGGTGAATGCCATCGATGCCGAGGTGCGGATTTACGAGAATCTATTTACGAAAGAAAACCCCAGCGAAGTCGAAGAGGGCGAGGACTTCACGGCCAATCTGAACCCGACCTCGCTCGAAGTAATCGCGCACGCGAAACTGGAACCCTCGCTGGCCACCGCCGCGGTCGGGAGCCGGTATCAATTCGAGCGTCTGGGGTATTTCTGCGTCGATCTCGACTCAAAGCCCGGCAAGCCCGTGTTCAACCGCACGGTAGCGCTGAAAGATACTTGGGCGAAAGTAGAGAAGAAGCAAGGCGGAAAGCATTGATGCCATGAGCCAGATAGATGTAGACTCGCGTACTGTGAAACCTGCGGTTGCTTACCTTCTGCTGCTTCTCTCGACATTCGCTGCTGCGCAGACCGTTCAAAAGTCATCTCCAACCGATCAGGACCTCACTGCAGAGCAAAAGGAGATGGTGGTGAAGTTGGCCAATCTTCAGAAGAATTTTGGTAAGAAGATGAGCAGTCCGGGGGTGGATTTGGCTCTGAGAGAGATTGATCGGACCCCTACGACAGATCGCACGTTGGTGAAGTACGAACTTTACGCAAAGGGACTGCCCACGGAGTTGACCTATACTCTTTTCAAGGTTCAAATCAGCGGCAAACTCCTTAAACAGCTTGATGGAGTGACGCTCGATTCGAATGGAAGGGCAATAGCCGCCTCTAAGAGCCCGATTGACTTGCTGTTCTTTGCCGGCAAGGCCGAGCCTATTCGATTGTCGCTGGTCTCAAATGATGATTCACATCTGAGGGGTTTTGTTTCCGTGATCCCTTTCCCGAACTCGGCGACCGATAGAGGTTGCAGGTTGGAATCCGTTATCGGAACTCCGAAGGGAGAAGTGACTTACGTCCAGGGAAGCGGATTCGAACCGAACGAAGAATTGACAATGGACGGCGAAAGCTACGGCGAAAAGAATCACGGCGTTGCAAAAGCCGAGGTGGACGGTTCTTATTTTGCGGTGGCAATGCCCAATGTTTTCGGGAAAACGTCCGGCTCCACCACTTGGTCGGTAAGGGGCAAGAATTGCAATCCCACGCTCACCTTCACGTGGGGTACGTACCACCTTGAATAAGGCCGACGCGTGACCGATGAACGCCTTGGCGTCTCCCTAGATCGGGAAAAGCAAAACCCCGAGCGCGTATTCAACTCGGGGCGTAAGCCTGTCCAGCTATGAACACAATTATCGTCAACATCGAAATCGGAAGTCAAGGTTACTTGAGGAGCCTCCCTGTCCCGAGACTCCTCGTCAGATTCCCTACCATGGACCGGGAAGCTGTGGACCCGACGGGATTCGAACCCGCACCTTTAAGCTGGACAGGCTTACGTGCTGCCAATTACACCACGGGCCCAAGATCAGGTTAGGGCGGAGGTGAGTGGTAAACAAGACGGGACGTAGCCTAATTTTGAGCATCGTTCCGTTTTGGAATCCCCTTATTGCTTGGCATCCATATGCACTCAACCATTCTTGCAGCCTTTCTTGCGATCTCTCGCACGGTAGTCTCGATGTGCGGCGCCGGCATCCTGCTTTTCCTGATTGCCTCGTGGGCCGCGAAGACCGATATCGCGCAGGCCCGCGGCCTCGACAAGGTCGTGGCGCTGAGCAATTTGTGTTTCGCCCTCCCCTTGGCAGTCTTCGGCGCCCTGCATCTCTCCGCTGCGCAAGGCCTTATGACCATGGTGCCCGCGTATATGCCCTGGCGTTTGTTCTGGGCCTATTTCGTTGGCGTCGCGTTGATCGCCGCGTCCTTGAGCATTGCCACAAGAATTCAGGTCCGCTGGTCCGGTTTGCTGTTCGGAATCATGATGGTTCTTTTTGTGGCGATGTTGCATGTTCCGCGCGCTCTTGCGAGCCCCCAAGATCGGTTTGCGTGGACGATTGTTATCCGCGAAATGTCATTTGCGGGCGGAGGCTGGATTCTTGCAGGAAACGCGATGCGCGGGCAAGGCGGAAGCAAGCTCATCGTCGTAGGCAGCGTGCTGGTCGCGATCGCGGCTATATGTTTTGGGGTTGAGAACTTTCTGCACACAGCAAACGTCCCGGGAGTGCCGCTCGAAAAACTCATGCCCGCTTGGATTCCGGCGCACCTGCTCATCGGCTATCTGACAGGCGTGATTCTCTTCGCCGCCGGCCTTGTCATCCTGGTCGGCAGAAAAACGCGGATGGCGGCAACGTACCTGGGCACATGGCTGGTGCTGCTGGTCTTGTTCGTTTACGGGCCGATCCTGATTGCGGCGCTCGCCGATCCAAGCGCCGGTGTCAAGATTGAGGGGATCAACTATTTCTTCGACACGATGCTGTTTGCGGGAGCGGTTCTCGCGCTCGCCAGCGCCATGCCGCGCACCGATTAGAATGCCGACGCCCAGCTGTTACGAGGCTAGGACCACCGGTCATGTTTCTCTAAACCTAAACGGAACCGTTCCCGGCAGTACCCGCTAAAATAAAGATTCCAAAATAGATACGAAGAGTCTCTAAGTTTATGTTGCATTAAGATATATCTTACGATATAGTGTAAGACATGTTTAACCTATATGAAGACCATTTCGAAAATCGCGCCAGCGTTCACGCTCGCGCACAAGGTCATTGCCACCGCGAACGGCACGAATTCCGTCAGGAACGCCATGGATTTCGTCATGGCGGTTTTATGGGAAGCCGTGGCGGTCGCGACTTTCCCGGAAGGCGCAGACTCGGCTCTCCCGACCTTCAACTCCTAATCCTGGCACTCCTCGCCGAGCGCCCCGCACACGGTTATGAGCTCATCAAAACGCTCGAGGAGCGTTCCGGTGGTTTCTACGCTCCCAGTCCTGGAATGATTTATCCGGCTCTCACCTTTCTTGACGAGATCGGGCACGCAAGCGTGCAACAGGAGGGTTCCCGGAAGCTTTACAGCATCACGGCCGAGGGCGAGGCCCACCTCGCGACAAATCGCGAAACTGCCGATTCGATGTTGGAAGCTCTGACCCGCATCGGCGGCCGGATGGATCAGGTGCGCGAGGCCTTTGCCGGCGTCGACGATCCCGACGGTGGTGCGTCCGACGAGGTGCACCGCGCGCGCCATGCTCTCAAGCATGCGCTGCGGACCAAACACGGCTGCGGCCCTGACGAAGCCCGGCGGATCGCCAAGATTCTCGATCGCGCCACGGCCGATATTCTTGGCCGCGCTCCCAACCAGAAGTGAGGTGCGCCGTTATGCAGAACGAAAGTTTCCGAAGTCCGGTCCAAAGTCCGATCCGGGATGTACGTGTTCAAAGCGTGATCAAGCGGCTCGAAGCCCAGCCGAGCCGTCCGAGCAGCGGCGGTCCCCGCACCAATCCGGCCGAAAGCCGAAATCCTTACTACTACGCCGAGTATGGATTTTCCATTCACCCTGAGCAAGGTGATCTCATCTACATGCTTTGCCGCGGAATGCGAGCGGTGCGTGTTGTCGAGTTTGCGACTTCGGTCGCCATGTCGACGCTCTACTTTGCAGCGGCCATGCGGGATAACGGTGGGAAGGTGATCGGTTCGGAACTGGTCCCGGCGAAGATCGCAGCCGCCAAGAGCAACCTCACCGAGGCTGGCCTCGTGGATTATGTGGAAATTCGGGAAGGCGATGCACGACAGACCCTCCGCGAACTCGGAGGCCCGGTAGACTTTGTCCTGATCGACGGTTGGCCGAATGATGAAGCCTCATCGCTGGCACGTCAGGTAATCGAAATCGTGGCCCCGCAGATTCGCACAGGAGGGTACGTGATGAACGATAACGCCGAACCGGATTTCCTTGAGTACATTCGCGATCCCGTCAACGGCTTTATTTCCATGACCCTCCCGATCAAGAACGGGACCGAACTTAGCCTGAAAGTTGGTTGACTGGAATTCGAATGTCGTCAGTTATGCACGTGCGGGCTTTGTGCGGGGTTGGCGTGGTGCTCGGGCGGTTCTTTCACGACCTTCACTTCAAAACTCACGGGCAAATTTTTCGGCGGATAGCAGGCGGCATTGTCACAGGCCTGGTAGCGCAGGACGCCGTGCATCAGGTATTTTCCGGGCACGACTGAGTGCAGCGGATGCACTCCGACAGCAATGGTGAAGTCGCCGCTATACACGCTAAGCTTTTCGTCGGGCGAGAAGGGGAAAGTCCGCTCTTCGCCGGCGGGATATTCAATCTTTCCCAAGATGATGTCAGTAGGGACGTCGATCCTCAAGGCGGTTGGAATGAGGAATTCCGACTTGGGGGTGTTCGAGTTGATGTGGTAACCCGCAGGGACGCGAAAATTCAGATTGACCATAGTCTGCGTGGTACGTTGAGCCGTGGTCAGCGGCACCGCAGCGATGGTAAGGGTCGGAGCTTTCCCCGGGGTTTGCGCTGCCCCGGGAAGCGCAGTCAACAGCGAAGCAATGAGGAAGAGTAATCCCATCGTTGGCTGTTTCTTGCATCGGCGGTTTGGCTTGTGAGTCATCCTTGCCAGCCCCGAAATGGATTCCGGGGAATGTGCTAGTGAAATAGTAGAACAATCGCCGCATGTCGCGCTGTTACTTAGGAACAGGCCCGTTCTCGCGTACTTTGAGCATCGACGCTTCGCTCTTTGCTGTTGCCGGCTGGGCTTCGAGCGCTTTCTTGACCGCATCCTCGATTTCGGCCTTGCCCCTTAGTCCAATGATTTTGTCGACGATTTTGCCGTCGCGCGAGATCAGGAAGCTTTCCGGCAAGGCGGGAACGCCGCCATATTGATCGCCCACTGATTCTTTTCCAATCAGAATGGGATAGTTCACGCCCATATCCTTGGCGAACTTGCCGATGTCTTCCTTACTGGCGTCATCCATGGCGACGCCGACAATCTGCAGTCCTTGCGAGCCGTACTGTTTTTGCAGGTCAACGAACCAGGGCATTTCGATTTTGCAGGGGCCGCACCAGGTAGCCCAGAAGTTGAGCAGCACAGCTTTGCCGCGAAGGTCGGAAAGGCGCAAGGTTTTGCCGTCAAGCGACTCCAGAGAGAAGTCTGGAGCGAGAGTGGACGGAGTGAGTCGCGGCACGGAACCCGCTCCAGTGCGCCGCGCCTGATGATATCCAAAGTACAGCATGAGCGCGACCACGAACGCGACTACCACGAGTACGAGAGGACTACGTTTCACGGGAATTCTCCATTCATGATGCTAGCAGAGGTTTCGGGGCGCCGGTCGACCTCAGCGGCTAAAGCCGACTCGAAAGCGGTCCCGATATCGCAGCGCTGAAGCGCTGCGCCACCCAAAAAGCGAGCCGAGCATTCGAGCCGAACATTCGAGCCAAACATTGGCGCCGAAATGCTGCGCCAGCCCGTGGCGAGCACGAAATCTAGTTTTCCGGCAGCCTTCCTGAGCCAATCCGACCGCTGGACGAGGAAAACCTCATAAAGCGAAGCGGTTCAGGAACGAAAGCCAATTTGAAATCAAGGTAAAACGGCCGATCACGAGCAAAATTCCGAGCCCGATCAGCAGGCCACCACTGGCAATCTCCAAAGCATGCATATGAGAGCGGAAGCGGCTGTAAAACTTGAGAAAGCGTTCCATCAAGAGCGATGTCACCAGAAACGGCACGGCCAGTCCAAGCGAATAAACCGCAAGCAGCAGGACTCCCTTGACCAGCGTATCTTGCTCTCCGGCGATCGTGAGGATTGCGGTCAGAATCGGCCCCAGGCAAGGAGTCCAGCCGAAAGCGAAGGCGAAACCGATCACGAACGCGCCCACGGGAGTACTGCTGCCTTTTACACTATGCAGACGAGCGTCTGTGTAGAGTGCTTTGATTTTGAAGATGCCGGTCAGGTGTAATCCAAAGAGAATGATGATCACGCCGGCGATCCGCGCGAGCGTGTGTTTGTAAATCCCAAGCACCTGGCCGATTTCGGTGGCGGCCGCTCCCAGCGCGATAAAGACTACACTGAAGCCCAGGATGAAGCCGATGGAGTTCACCATCACCCGCCGCATGAGACGAGCCTCAGGCGCCTTAAGTTCCTCCAGGCCTGCGCCGGAGATGAGAGAAAGATATCCGGGCACCAGCGGAAGCACGCAGGGCGAGAGAAACGAAATCAGCCCAGCGAAAAAGGCGGCGATAGGAAGTGGAAGGCTCGACATGCGTCCTTAATTGTACCTGCCGGAGTTGGTCTCCGTAAGCAATCAGACGATTGGAACGGCGTTTGGTTGCACGCGGCTGCCGATTTCCGGTCTAGCGTGATTTCGAGGGCCCTGAAGCCGGCGCAGCGTCGGACGGTCCGCTCAGCTCGGGCGTAGACCCTGACAACATCTTGCTGAGAAACCCGAAGGGCATAACGGCGGTCAACACGGCGCGGTCGCTCTCTTCCCTCACTTTTAGACTATCGAAGAAGGCTTTCACGTCGGGATCTGTGCCGTGGGTTCCAACTGCGGTTTCGGCGGAGTGAGTCAGGGCGACAAACAGAGTCACCTTATCGGCGATGGCGCGTGCTTCATCGGAAGTCTGGGTGAAGGCTTCGGCGCGGAGGTGAACCGCGTCAGCTCTCAGGTGAAGCGGGCTGAGGTAGCTTCCGGAGACGACGAGGGTGGCCGGGCGGGCGAAAATTGTTTTCCAACTGCCAGCTTCGGGGGAGGAAGGATCAATGCGCGCCACTACCCAGGCCAGACTGGCCAACTGAACATGCTTGTAGTACTGCCGCAACAGCGCCGGACCTCCAAACGGAGAAGCCAGGCGCTTCGAGCGGTCGACCATTCCTCGAATAACGGCGGGATCGTCGTGGTTGGAGGCGGCCACGGAATCAGCGCTCAGCACCGCGACCCGCAATGATCTGCCTTCCAGAACAATCGTGAAGATGTCGACCGAGTGATAGTTTTCGACCGATTGGGCAATCTGCCGCAGGTAACCGGCGAGGCGGTCGCCCTGGAACTTTCCTACGAGTACCTCAGAGAATCGTACCTCCGGTGAGGAGCCGCCAGTTCCACCGCCGGGCCAGCTGGCAGGGTAATGGATGGCGAACGCGGCTTCGTCGAGATCGCGTTCGAACTCAAAGCCGGTCTCTCGGATGAAGCGATCGTACTCCGGATCGTGGCTGACGGCAGGTAGCTTCTTGCCGGAATTCGCCTTCCTTGCCCAGCCCAGATCGAGGTAGAAAAATGCATCGCCCCCAGGCAACAGACGGGCGGGCTCAGGGGGAGCATGCTTTCGCAGCTGGACCGCGAGGGTCACGGCCGCGGCAATGACCACGACCACCAGAGCTATGGGGAAGGTTCGCCTAATTCGCATGGAATGCGGTCAGGGAAGAAATGATAACACCGGGTGGTGGGCGTGTCAGAAGTTGCGAGTCGAGAGCGGACTCAACGGAGTGCAATCGCAGCTTACATCAAGTATCGATTCCCGGCCCGGCCAGTCGTGCCAAGCCTACCTGGATTGGAGTAAAATGCGGGCCGAATGGAGGATCCCCCATGAAACACTTCACATTCTTCTTGCTTGCAGTCTCAACAATGGCCGGCCTTGTCACGCTCATCGCCGCTGCGCGCGGACACGCAGATGCGCAAGCTGGCGCGCCGTACGTCACCGAAATCCCTAAGGGATATCGCGAGTGGAAATGGATCTCCTCGGCCCATGAAGCAGGCAAGCTTAACAGTTTAGGCGCCCTCCTAGGCAACGATGTGGCGTTCAAGGCTTTCCAGCAAGGTAAGCTTCCGTACCCAGACGGCACCATGCTTGCGGCTTTGCATTATCGTTACGTCCCATCGGATGAAAACAACATGGTGTTCGGCGAAGCGCAATCTTTCGTTCCCGGAGCCCCCACGAATATTCAGTTTATGATCAAGGATTCGAAAAAGTACGCCGCAACCGGAGGCTGGGGATTCGGTCACTTCGCGGACGGCAAACCGGGCGACGCGGCGTTTATGAAAAGCTGCTTCCCCTGCCACGAGAAGACCAAGGCGACCGACCTTGTCTTTACTCACTATGCACCTTAGGGTCTGAAAACTGGAGCGGAACGGAGTGAGACGGGGTCTTGATTGAGCGAAGAGGATTGATTCCGTGGCTCTGCCTAGGCTCAAGTACCGATCCGGCGAAAGATAAGAAAAGGTGACCGTGTCCGGTTCCACGGAAACGCAGCGGAAATCGATTTTGTGGCCTTTGATCCGAATGATCCAGACCCGGACGTTGCCTGGCACATGAAGGAGTCTGGCGGCGGAGTGATGATTCTGGACCCAGCCGTCTCGGGCCGGACTTTCATTGGGAAAGACTCACTCGAAGACTACGAAGATTTGGAATTTGTTTCCCGGGTCCAAGTGTAGCCGTCGATAACTCGCCAGGGCGCTCATCGACCATGCCGGAGGGGTGGTGAGGATATTCACAGTACGTACATCCGAAGCATCCACCAGACAAGAAATATGGCGACGATAGCTCCCGCAATGTGAACGATCCAGTCGCCGGCGGTTTTTGGCTTGCCAAAATTGAACATGCGGCAATGGTAGCAGGCCTCGCGCAGGTGGCGTGCAGGTGAGGTGAAAATCGCTACAGCCCACTGAGGATTCTCCCTGGGGGATCCTTCTTGCTGCGGATTTCTCCGAAGAAGCCTGAGGCTGACACAGGCGGGTTGCGCCCAATTTGTTCATTATGGTAAGTTAGTTAATTGTCCCGGACATCTGGAAGGGATCAAAGGGTACACTTGTGCCCGGAAGAGCACTTGTCCCCGCAATGCTGGCGTAGCTCAGTCGGTAGAGCACCTGATTTGTAATCAGGGGGTCAGGGGTTCAAATCCCTTCGCCAGCTCCAGTATACGAAGATCAGATACGAAGATCAGGTAAACGAACTTCCGGCAGGCAGCGGAACTCTAGGTGGCGCAACAGGTTTTTCCAAACGCACTTCATTCGGGAAATATCCGGCATGCAGTGATCTTCGCGCAGTAAATCGTGAGCGCGATTCTTGGTCTCCCTGAGTTGCGAAAGTCGGGTTTGTGAACATGCAGTTGGGATGACCAGAGTAGAAGTGTGTTGCCACGGTCTGCGGATTCGCGAGTTGGCTGCGGGATGAAGCGCAACGGCTGCATCGCCCGGCGGTTTTGCACAGGTGGGTGAGTGGTTAAAGCCAACAGACTGTAAATCTGTCCCTCCTAGCGAGGTACGAAGGTTCGAATCCTTCCCTGTGCACCAGAATTTGTGGCACCAGAAGTTGTTTAACCCGTTTCGAGTGCGGCAGGAATTATGAGTCGCTTGGCGATGGCATTGATTGCGTACCTGGTTTTGGGTGTGCTGGCCTTCACCACGCTGACTGATCCGCGGCTCCGGACGCTGACACTGCTGATTCTGGGGCTGTTTGCGTTCAAGAGCTGGGTGCGACGCAAAGATGTGATGCATCCGGATGGAGACGGCGAATCGGAGTGAGTGGGCAGATGCGGCGCGGAAGGTTTCTTGGCCGATGTAGCTCAGTTGGTAGAGCACTCCCTTGGTAAGGGAGAGGTCATCAGTTCAATCCTGATCATCGGCTCCAGATTGGTTTGGCTCAGATTGGTGAAGAGCGTCGAGGCAGTAAGGGCGGGAGTAACTCAGTGGTAGAGTCACAGCCTTCCAAGCTGTTGGTCGCGGGTTCGATTCCCGTCTCCCGCTCCAGAGATTTGGTTCAGGGGTTGTGATGGCTTTCGAGCAAGCAACGATCAGAGTTGAGAAGCAGCAGGAATTTGCGAAACTGCAAGCTGCCGTGGAGCAGGCGTTCTTGCCCGAGAAGGTGGAGCGGTTCCTGAAGCAGTTGGACCGCAAGGGAATTCGAGTTCGGGAGTTTGACGCGGTGCTGTCGGCTCGTGTGCTGGAAGATGCTGTGGGCGGTTCGGCGGCGAAGTCGGATTTGAGTGCTTGGCAGTTGTATCAGGCACTGCCGCTTTCGGATCAGGCGCAGATGCGCGAGTTTTACTTGTCGAAGCTGGAAACGGTCGACATCGCGCTGCGGCACAGGTTTAAGAAGCTGTATCAGTATTACTGAAGAATAAGCGAGGCTCGGCAATTTTATGGCGAAAGAGAAATTTGATCGTAACAAGCCGCACTGCAATGTAGGGACGATTGGTCACATTGATCATGGCAAGACCACATTGACGGCGGCGATCACCAAAGTGTTGCAGAAACATAATCCGAAGATTGTGTTCCGGTCGTTTGATTCGATTGACAACGCTCCGGAAGAAAAGGCTCGCGGAATCACGATTGCTACCGCGCACGTGGAGTACGAGACGGCGAACCGGCACTATGCACACGTCGATTGCCCGGGCCACGCGGATTACATCAAGAACATGATCACGGGCGCGGCGCAGATGGATGGCGCGATTCTGGTAGTGGCTGCGACGGATGGTCCGATGCCGCAGACGCGGGAGCACGTGCTTTTGGCGCGGCAGGTGGGTGTGCCTTACATCGTCGTGGCTTTGAACAAGTGCGATGCTGTTGATGATCCTGAGCTGCTGGATCTGGTTGAGCTCGAAGTGCGCGAGCTGCTGAAGAGCTACAAGTTTCCTGGGGACGATGTGCCGGTGATTCGGTTGTCGGCTCTTGGGGCTTTGAACGGAGAAGAAAAGTGGGAGAAGCAGATTGACGCGCTGATGGACGCAGTGGACAAGAGTGTGCCGCAGCCGGCGCGGGAACTGGACAAGCCGTTCCTGATGCCGATTGAGGACATTTTCTCGATTCAAGGGCGCGGCACGGTAGTGACGGGCAGGATCGAGCGCGGCAAGGTGAAAGTTGGCGAAGAAGTTGAGATCGTCGGCTTCCGCGACACGCGCAAGACTGTGGTCACGGGCGTCGAAATGTTCAAGAAGCAGTTGGACGAACGGCTGGCTGGGGACAACGCTGGACTGTTGCTGCGCGGCATTGCGAAAGAAGATGTGGAGCGGGGCATGGTGCTGGCGAAGGGTGGATCGATTACTCCGCATACCAAGTTCAAGGCGGAAGTTTACATTCTGACGAAAGAAGAAGGTGGGCGGCACACACCGTTCTTCAAGGGATACCGTCCGCAATTTTACTTGCGGACTACGGATGTCACCGGAGTGGCGGAGCTTCCTGCGGGCACCGAGATGGTGATGCCTGGGGACAACGTTTCGCTGGTGATTGAGTTGATTACGCCGGTGGCGATGGAGAAGGGGTTGCGGTTTGCCATTCGCGAAGGCGGGCACACGGTGGGCGCAGGAACGATTTCGGAGATTGTGCAGTAAGGAAGAAAACAGCGGAGCTTCGCTCCGCGGACAGCCGAGGGCGGCTGTCCCCACATAGGAAAGAAAGTTCAGCAAGAGGGAGTTTGAGCGATGCCCCGAGAGATTGTTACGTTGCAGTGCGGTGATTGCAAAGAGCGGAATTATTCGACGACCAAGAACCGGAAGACGACGACGGAGCGGCTGGAGTTCAAGAAATTCTGCCGCCGTTGCCGCAAGCATACGCCGCACAAGGAAGTGAAATAGCAGTGTCCAGTGGTCGGTGATCAGTGGCCAGAGAAACTGACCACTAACCACTGGCCACCGACCACTGATTTTAGGGGCGTAAGCTCAACGGTTAAACTGCCGGTCTCCAAAACCGGACTTGGGGGTTCGAATCCCTCCGCCCCTGCCAGATTTTGGAAGGACGACGGGAAAGGGCCAGAAGCAGTATAGGAGTGGGGACGAAGAAGATGGCAAACTCAATCGCAACCGTCGGAGCAAGTTTTGGAGAGCGGCTCAAGTCGTGGCCGGAGCGGGTCAAGTCGTTTTATAACGACGTGCGCACGGAGATGCGCAAGGTCACCGCGCCGTCTTTTAAAGAAGTGCGCGCCACTACCGCAGTAGTTGTGGTTACGGTATTCATTTTCGGCGTGTATTTCTTCATCATCGATAACGTGATTCAGAGGGGCGTCACTTTCTTGTATAGCTATTTCGGGAACCACTAAGTCGAAGGGCAGGCTGGAGCTTAACTTGATCATGCAGGACGAAGAAAAAAACGAAGCCGCCGCAGGTGGCGAGCAGCCGCCCAGCGCGGAAGGCGTTGCCGCAACGAGCGAACCACCCCGCAATCCGAATATGAAGTGGTACATCATCCACTCTTATTCAGGATTTGAGCGCAAGGTGAAGGAGTCGCTGGAGTCGCGCGTGCAGGCTTTCGGGCTGCAGGAGAAGATCGGCAAGGTGCTGATTCCGACCGAGTCGGTCACCGAGGTGCGCGGCGGCAAGAAGTATACCTCGGAGCGCATGTTCTATCCCGGCTACGTGCTGGTGGAAATGGATATGGACGATCATGTGTGGCATGTGGTGAAGTCCACGCCACGCGTTACCGGCTTTGTCGGCACCGGCCAACAGCCTACGCCCTTGTCTGAAGAAGAAGTGCAGCACATCGTCTACAAAGTCGCCGACAGCCGCGAGAAGCCGAAGCTTAAGGTCAAGTTTGAGAAAAACGAATCCGTCCGCATCAGCGAGGGCCCATTCGCCAGCTTCACTGGCATTGTTGACGAGGTAAACGA